>NZ_JBIAKG010000007.1:0-359766 GCF_042872345.1 Micromonospora sp. NPDC005299 | reverse complement strand
ACACCTGCCGATGCCCGAACGTCAACACACCCGGCCTCGCCACCAGCACCTCCAGCCCAACCAAGATCAGTTGCACTGAAGCCTAGAAACCGCCCGGCGTGTCGTGGCAATAGCCTCATGATCAACGCTGCAGGTGGGCGCAGGTCGGGAGGGTGGTGGCGCCGGTCAGTGGCCCAGGAGGTGGGAGAAGGTCTTGGCTCGGCGGGAGGGGCGGTTGGTGCGTAGTTCGGCTTCGTCCGCCGAGAACATGACCTTGAGGCCGGCGTTGACCGCGAGCCAGCGCATGGGCTCCGGCTCCCATTTCGGGGAGCGGTGGTTGACCCAGGGGAGAGCGGTCAGGTCGGTCTGCTCGCCGCGGATCAGGTCGGCCAGGGTGCGGCCGGCCAGGTTGCTGGTGCCGACGCCGTCGCCGACGTAGCCGCCGGCCCAGGCGAGCCCGGTCGACCGGTCCAGGCCCACCGAGGCGGCCCAGTCCCGGGCCACGCCGAGCGGCCCACCCCAGGTGTGCGTCACCGGCACGTCGGGCCCGAGCACCGGGAAGAGCTCGCCGAGCACCCGGCGCAGCGCCGCGAAGACCCGGGGCTCCCGGTCGAAGTCGGGTCGGACCCGGGAGCCGTAGTGGTAGGGGGCGCCCCGCCCGCCGAAGGCGAGCCGGCCGTCGGCGGTGCGCTGGCCGTAGATGATGACGTGCCGGTAGTCGGAGAAGGTCTCCCGCTCGGCCAGCCCGATCTCCGCCCAGGTCGCCTCGGGCAGCGGCGCGGTGGCCACCATCAGCGAGTAGACCGGCGCCACGGCCCGCCGCTGACCGGGCAGCGTGGGGGTGAAGCCCTCGGTCGCCCGGACCACCACCGGCGCACGGACCACGCCGGCCGGGGTCACCGCCGCCCCGGGCCGCAGCGCGGTCACCGGGGTCCGCTCGAAGACGCGTACGCCCCGGCGCTCCACCGCCGCGGCCAGGCCACGGACCAGCTTGGCCGGGTGCACGGCGGCGCAGTGCGGCGTGTACGTGCCGCCGCGTACCCCCTCGGCGTGGCAGCGGGCGGCGGCCTCGGCGGCGTCGAGCAGCACCAGGTCGGCGTCGGCGAGACCGTGCTCGCGGGCCTCGGCGACGGCGGCCCGGGCCCGGCCGAGTTGCACGTCGGTGCGGGCCAGCACCACCGTGCCGCCGGCCCGCCAGTCGCAGTCGATGCCCTCGGCGGCGACCACCCGGCCGACCTCGCGGACGGTCTCGTGCATGGCCCGCTGCATGGCGAGCGCCCGGTCCCGGCCGTGCCGGCGGGCCAGCGGCGGCAGCGAGGTGGGGAAGAGGGCCGAGCACCAGCCGCCGTTGCGGCCGGAGGCGCCGTAGCCGGCGATCTCCTTCTCCAGCACCACGATCCGCAGCGTCGGGTCGGCTGCGGCGAGGTAGTAGGCGGTCCACAGCCCGGTGTAGCCGGCGCCCACGATCACCACGTCGGCGTCGGTGTCGCCGGGCAGGCCGGGGCGCGGGGTCAGCGGCTCGTCCACGCTGGACAGCCAGTACGACAGGTCCTGGTAGCGCATCACCACTCCGGTGGGGGCAGGTCGTGGCGCAGCCGCGGGTCGGGCTGCGGAATCCCGTACGCCTCGACGACCGGCACCACCCCGGCCCAGACCGGCCGGTCGAGGTCGTCCTCGGGGTCGTCGGGCGGGCCGGCGCTGACCTTCACCGAGCACTCGTCCAGCGGCAGGGCGAGCACCAGCGTGGCGGCCAGTTCCTTCGCCGAGGGCGGCCGGATCTCCGCCCAGCGGCCGGGGAGCAGGTGCTCGGAGAGACGGCGCAGGGCGGCATACTTCGCCTCGCCGGTGAGCGCGGTGAGGGTGCCGAGCACCATGACGCAGCGGTAGTTCATCGAGGACTCGAAGGCGCTGCGGGCCAGCACCAGGCCGTCGAGCAGGGTGACCGTGAGGCAGGCCGGCGCGCCGGCGGCGAGGTGCCGGAACAGTCGGCTGCCGGTGGAGCCGTGCACCAGCACCCGCTCCCCGTCCCGGGCGTACGCCACCGGCAGCGCGTACGGGTGGCCATCGTCGGTGACGGCCAGGTGCGCGACCCGGCCGGCGTCGAGCACGGCGTGCAGCGTCGCCCGGTCGTGGACGGCGAGGTCGGGCAGCCGGCGTACCCGGGTCCGGTCGGTACCCCCGACGGCGGCGGCGCCCGGCCCGACGGCGCGGGGCCGATCCCCGGTGTTCCGGGAACCGGCCCCGTCCGGGCCGCCGGTCAGAGGCGCGACCATGCCTCGGTCAGCACGGAGCGCAGGATCTGCTCGATCTCGTCGAACTGCTGCTGCTGCGCGATCAGCGGCGGGGCGAGCTGCACCACGGGGTCGCCCCGGTCGTCGGCGCGGCAGTAGAGCCCGGCCTGGAAGAGCGCGGTGGAGAGGAAGCCGCGCAGCAGCCGCTCCGACTCGGCCTCGTCGAAGGTCTCCCGGGTGGTCTTGTCCTTGACCAGTTCGATGCCGTAGAAGTAGCCGTCGCCGCGGACGTCGCCGACGATCGGCAGGTCGTTGAGCTTCTCCAGGGTGGACCGGAAGGCGCCCTCGTTGGCGCGGACGTGGCCGATCAGGTCCTCGCGGGCGAAGACCTCCAGGTTGGCCAGGGCCACCGCGCAGGAGACCGGGTGGCCGCCGAAGGTCACCCCGTGGGCGAACATGCCGGTCTCGGTGAGGAACGGCTCCATGAGCCGCTCGCTGGCGATCATCGCGCCGAGCGGGGCGTAGCCGGAGGTGATGCCCTTGGCGGTGGTGATGATGTCGGGCTGGTAGCCGTACCGGACGGCGCCGAAGTACTCGCCGAGCCGGCCCCAGGAGCAGATCACCTCGTCGCTGACCAGCAGCACGTCGTACGCGTCGCAGATCTCCCGGACCCGCTCGAAGTAGCCGGGCGGCGGCGGGAAGCAGCCGCCGGAGTTCTGCACCGGCTCCAGGAAGACCGCGGCGACGGTATCCGGCCCCTCCCGCTCGATGGCCCGGCCGATCTCCTCGGCGGCCCAGCGGCCGAACGCCTCGGGGTCGTCGCCGTGCTCGGGAGCGCGGTAGAAGTTGGTGTTCGGCACCTTGATGCCGCCGGGCACCAGCGGCTCGAAGTCGCTCTTGATGCCGGGCAGGCCGGTGATCGACAGCGCGCCCATCGAGGTGCCGTGGTAGGCGATGTACCGGCTGACCACCTTGTACTTGTTCGGCTGGCCGGTGCGCTTGAAGTAGGCCCTGGCCAGCTTCCACGCCGCCTCGACGGCCTCGGAGCCGCCGGTGGTGAAGAAGACCCGGTTCAGGTCGCCGGGGGCCAGCGCGGCGACCTTCTCGGCCAGTTCGACGGCCTTGGGGTGGGCGTACGACCACAGGGGGAAGTAGGCCAGTTCGCCGGCCTGCTTGGCGGCCGCCTCGGCGAGTTCGGTCCGGCCGTGGCCGGCGTTGACGACGAAGAGCCCGGCGAGTCCGTCCAGGTACCGGCGGCCCTGCGAGTCCCAGACGTACGCGCCCTCGCCGCGCACGATGGTCGGCACCTCACCGGCGGAGTAGCTGGCCATCCGGGTGAAGTGCATCCAGAGGTGGTCGGTGGCGTTGGCCATGTCAGCCCCATCGGGTCTCGGGCCGGTCAGGGGTGACACCGGCCGCTCTGCCCACGGTTATCCCATAGCCAATGCTGATCACGCAAGTGCCAGGGGCAAACGGCAACGGATTCAGCGAGCGGCGTTTGTCACCGCAACGGAATCCGCATCACGCCGTGCCCCAGCTGTAGGTCTGCTTGCGGAGCTTGAGGTAGACGAACGCCTCGGTGGAGACCACGCCGGGCACCCCGCGCAGCTTCTGGAGGATCTCCAGCAGGTGCTCGTCGTTGCGGCAGACCACCTCGGCCAGCAGGTCGAACGACCCGGCGGTGATCACGACGTAGTCGATCTCGTCGAACTCGGCCAGCCGGTCGGCGACGCTCTCCAGGTCGCCGTCGGTCCGCAGGCCGATCATGGCCTGGCGGGGGAAGCCGAGCTGGAGCGGATCGGTCACCGCCACGATCTGCATGACTCCGGCGTCGAGCAGGCGCTGCACCCGCTGCCGCACCGCCGCCTCGGAGAGGCCGACCGCCTTGCCGATGGTCGCGTACGGGCGCCGCCCGTCCTCCTGGAGCTGCTCGATGATCTGCTTGGCCACGTCGTCGAGCAGAGCGTGACTCGCGCCTTCACGCACGGTCACGCGACGGCTGCCGTTGCCGTTCTCCAGTTGCCGGTTGGCCATCGTCCGCTCCCCATGTCCGAATCCTCGTGCTGAGCGTAGTGCCCCGGCGCAGTCTGGCGTATTTCGTGGTCCATCGCTATTCCGGCAACGGAATCCCTTGTAAGGGAGGTCACCTCATGTCAGGATCAGTCGTCCATCGCCACTGACCCTCCCGCCGGCGCGCCACCCCCGTCCCGCCGCCGACGATGACCCCCGAGGAGTCGTCACATGCGTAGTCCCCTCCGGCACCTCACCCGGCGCGGTCTGCTCACCGGGACCCTGGGCTCGGCCGCCCTACTCGCCACGGCGGGCACGCTGGCCGGCTGCGGCACCAAGGGCGCACAGCAGACCGAGGCCGGTTGCAAGAGCGACGACCTTTCCGCCACGGAGAAGAAGCTGGCCTTCTCGAACTGGCCGCAGTACATGGACGTGGACGAGAAGGACGAGTCCAAGCGCCCCACTCTGGACGCGTTCATCGCGAAGTCCGGGATCCAGGTGACGTACACCGAGGACGTCAACGACAACAACGAGTTCTTCGGCAAGGTGCAGAACCAGCTCGCCGGCTGTCAGACCACCGGCCGCGACATCATGGTCCTCACCGACTGGATGGCGGCCCGGATGATCCGGCTCGGCTGGATCCAGAAGCTGGACAAGGCGAAGCTGCCCAACGTCGAGGCGAACCTGCTGCCCTCGCTGCGCAACCGCTCGTTCGACAAGGACAGCCAGCTCGCCATCCCGTGGCAGTCCGGCCTGGCCGGGCTCGCGTACAACGCCAAGGTGGCCAAGGAGATCCGTACCGTCGACGAGCTGCTCACCCGCCCCGACCTGAAGGGCAAGGTGACCGCGCTGTCGGAGATGCGGGACACCATGGGCCTGCTGCTCCAGTCCAACGGGCACGACCCGTCGAACTTCACCCCGGCGCAGTTCGACGACGCGCTGAACAAGCTGAAGAAGGCCGTGGACTCCAAGCAGATCCGCAAGTTCACCGGCAACGACTACGCCCCCGACCTGGCCAAGGGCGACATCGCCGCCTGCATCGGCTGGTCCGGCGACGTGGTCCAGCTCGGCTTCGAGGACGAGAAAATCAAGTTCGTGGTGCCCGAGTCCGGCGTGATGCTCTGGTCGGACAACATGCTGGTGCCGAACAAGGCCGGCCACAAGGCCAACGCCGAAGAGCTGATCAACTACTACTACGACCCGGCCGTCGCCGCGAAGCTCGCCGCGTACGTCAACTACATCTGCCCGGTCAAGGGCGCGCAGGCCGAGATGGAAAAGATCGACCCGGACCTGGCCGCGAACCCGCTCATCTTCCCGGACGACGCGATGCTGTCGAAGTCCAAGGTCTTCATGGCCCTGGACGAGAAGCAGGAGAAGGAGTACGAGGCCAAGTTCCAGCAGGTCATCGGGGCGTGAGAGACATGGGCACGAAAGCGCAGGAGCGCGAGACACCGGCCGGCGACCTTCGGCTGGCCAACCTGACCAAGCGGTTCGGCGTCTTCACCGCGGTGGACGACCTCAGCCTCACCATCCCGCAGGGCTCGTTCTTCGCCCTGCTCGGGGCGTCCGGCTGCGGCAAGACCACCACCCTGCGGATGATCGCCGGGCTGGAGGAACCGACCAGCGGGCAGGTGCTGCTCGGCGACCGGGACATCGCCCGGCTGCGGCCGTACAAGCGGCCGGTGAACACCGTGTTCCAGAGTTACGCGCTCTTCCCGCACCTCGACATCCACGAGAACGTGGCCTTCGGGCTGCGGCGGCGCGGCATCCGCAAGGTGACCGACCAGGTCGAGCGGATGCTCGCCCTGGTGCAGCTCGAAGGGTACGACCGGCGCAAGCCGGCCCAGCTCTCCGGCGGCCAGCAGCAGCGCGTGGCGCTGGCCCGGGCGCTCATCAACCACCCGCAGGTGCTGCTGCTGGACGAGCCGCTCGGCGCGCTCGACCTGAAGCTGCGCCGGCAGATGCAGATCGAGCTGAAGCGGATCCAGACCGAGGTCGGCATCACCTTCGTACACGTCACCCACGACCAGGAGGAGGCCATGACCATGGCCGACACGGTCGCGGTGATGAACGCCGGCCGGATCGAGCAGCTCGGCGCCCCCGCCGACATCTACGAGTACCCGGCCACCGCCTTCGTGGCGAACTTCCTCGGCCAGTCCAACCTGCTGGCCGGCGAGGCCGCCGGCCGCAGCGGCGACGACGTGGCGGTCACCGCCCACGGCGCGCGCTTCTCGGTGCCCGCCGACCGGGCCCGGACCGACCAGGGGTCGGTCTTCCTCGGGGTACGTCCCGAGAAGCTGCACCTGGTCAGCGGCCCGGACGAGGTGCCCGCCGGCCACCAGCACGTCGGCGGGGTGGTCACCGACGCCTCGTACGTCGGGGTGAGCACCCAGTACCTGGTGCGCACGGCGTGGGGCAGTGAGCTGTCCGCGTTCGCCGCGAACAGCGGGGTCGGCGGCCGGCTGCCCGTCGGCACCCCGGTGACCGCGCACTGGGACCTGCGGCACGCCTTCCTGCTGCCCCGGGCGGCCGGCGAGGACGACCAGACCAGCCCGGTGCTCGACGAGCCGCCGGTGGGTGCGCTGTCATGACCGCCCTGGCCCACGTACCGACCTCGGCGGGGCAACCGGCCGCGCCGCCGGGGCCCCGGCGGGGGCGGAGCAGGCTGCTGCCGTACCTGCTGCTGCTGCCCGGCGCCGCCTGGCTGCTGGTCTTCTTCGTCCTGCCGCTGCTCCAGCTCGCCGCCGCCAGCCTCTACGACCCGAGCGGATCCCTCGCCACCGGCTACGCGATGACCGGGGAGGTCGGCAACTACTGGGACGCGCTGCGGGCGTACTGGCCGCAGTTCGCCCGGTCGTTCGCCTACTCGGCGATCGCGCTGGTGCTGGCCCTGCTCATGGGCTACCCGCTGGCGTACGCGATCGCGCAGAAGGCCGGCCGGTGGAAGAACCTGCTGCTGGTCGCCGTGGTCGCGCCGATGTTCACCAGCTTCCTGGTCCGCACCCTGGCCTGGAAGACCATCCTGTCCGACAACGGCGCTCTGGTCGGCCTGCTGCGCGACGTGCACCTGCTCGGGGCCGACGGCCGGCTGTTGGCCACCCCGTTCGCGGTGGTGCTCGGCCTGACGTACAACTTCCTGCCCTTCCTCGTGCTGCCGCTGTACGCGAGCCTGGAGCGGCTCGACCCACGGTTGCTGGAGGCGGCGAGCGACCTGTACGCGAGCCCGCTGCGCGCCTTCCGGCGGGTCACCCTGCCGCTGTCCATGCCCGGGCTGATCGCCGGCACGCTGCTCTTCTTCATCCCGGCCACCGGCGACTACATCAACGCCGAGCTGCTCGGCACCCCGAACGAATACATGATCGGCAACGTCATCGACTCGGCGTTCCTGGTCCGGCTGGACTACCCGCAGGGCGCGGCGCTGTCGTTCCTGCTGATGGCGGCGATCCTGGCGATCGTCTTCGTCTACCTGCGCAAGGCCGGCACGGAGGAGGTGCTGTGAAACTGAAGCGTTGGCTCGCCGACCGGTGGGTGATGGGCGTGGCGCTGCTCGTCCTCGGCTACCTGTCGCTGCCGATCGTGGTGGTCGCCGGGCTCTCCTTCAACCGGCCGTCCAGCCGGCTGTCCTACGACTTCAACGAGTTCACCCTCGACAACTGGACCCACCCCTGTGCCACCTCCGACATGTGTGACGCGGTGGTGCGCAGCATGGAGATCGGCCTGATCGCCACGGTCGTCTCCACCATCCTCGGCACGCTCATGGCGTTCGCCCTGGTCCGGCACGGCTTCCGCGGGCGGTCCGGGATCAACGGCCTGATCTTCCTGCCGATGGCCACCCCCGAGCTGGTGATGGGCACCTCGCTGCTCGCCCTCTTCGTGGCCGCCGGGGTGCCCCAGGGCTTCTGGACCATCGTCATCGCGCACGTGATGTTCTGCGTGTCGTTCGTGGTGGTCACCGTGAAGGCCCGGCTCGCCGGCATGGACCGGCGGCTGGAGGAGGCCGCCATGGACCTCTACGCCAGCGAGTGGCAGACCTTCCGGCGGATCACCCTGCCCCTGGTGCTGCCCGGCATCGTGGCCGCCGCGCTGCTCGCCTTCTCGCTCAGCTTCGACGACTTCATCATCACGAACTTCAACGCCGGCACCACGGTCACCTTCCCGATGTACGTCTGGGGTGCCGCCCAGCGGGGCATCCCGCCGCAGGTCAACGTCATCGGCACGGCGATGTTCGCGATCGCGCTGCTGCTGGTCGGGGCCAGCTCGCTGCGCGGCCGGCGGGCCCGCCGGGCCGCCCTCGCGGTCGCCGCCGCACCCGCTCGCACGGTGCAGAGCGGATCATGAACCTCCCGCATACCGGCCGGGCGCTGGCCGACGCCGCGTCCGTACCGTACTGGCTCGACCGCCCGGACCGCCCGGACCCGCTGCCGCCGCTGACCGGCGCCCACGACGCCGACCTGCTGGTGGTCGGCGGCGGATACTCCGGGCTCTGGACCGCGCTGCTGGCCAAGGAGGCCGACCCCGACCGGGACGTGCTCCTGGTCGACGCGGGCACCTGCGGCTGGGCGGCGTCCGGGCGCAACGGCGGGTTCTGCGCCGCCTCGCTCACCCACGGACTCGCCAACGGGACCGAGCGGTTCCCCGGCGAGATCGCCGAGCTGGAGCGGCTCGGCCGGGAAAACCTGGACGCCATCGCCGCCACCGTGGCGAAGCACGGCATCGACTGCGACTTCGAGCGCACCGGGGAGCTGGCGGTGGCCGTCGAGCCGTACCAGCTCGCCGGGCTGGCCTCCGACGCCGACCTGGCTCGCCGGTACGGCCACGACGTCCGGCTGCTCGACCGGGACGAGGTGCGCGCCGAGGTGGCCTCGCCGACGTACCTGGGCGGGATGTGGGACCGGGACCGGGTGGCCCTGCTCGATCCGGCCCGGCTGGCCTGGGGGCTGCGCCGGGCCGCCCTCGACCTGGGCGTGCGGATCCACGAGCACACCCGGGTCACCGGGCTGGCCCGCGACGGCGGCGCGCTGCGCGCGGCCACGGCCGGCGGCCCGGACGCCGCACCCGGCGCGGTGCGGGCCCGGCAGGTGGTGCTGGCCACCAACGCGTTCCCACCGCTGCTGCGCCGGCTGCGCGCGTGGCTGGTGCCGGTCTACGACTACGCGCTGATGACCGAGCCGCTGACGCCCGCGCAGCGGGACGCCATCGGCTGGTGCAACCGGCAGGGGCTGGCCGACACGGGCAACCAGTTCCACTACTACCGGATCACCGCCGACGGGCGGATCCTGTTCGGCGGCTACGACGCGGTCTACCACTACGGCAACCGGATGGCCCCCGAGCTGGAGCAGCGCGAGGCGACCTTCACCGCCCTGGCGTCGCACTTCTTCACGACCTTCCCCCAGTTGGAGGGGCTGCGCTTCAGCCACCGGTGGGGCGGCGTCATCGACACCTGCACCCGGTTCTGCGCGTTCTTCGGCACCGCCTACGAGGGGCGCCTGGCGTACGCGGCCGGGTACACCGGGCTCGGCGTCGGGGCGACCCGGTTCGGGGCCCGGGTGATGCTCGACCTGCTCGGCGGGGAGGAGACCCCGCTGACCCGGCTCGACCTGGTCCGCCGCAAGCCCCTGCCGTTCCCGCCGGAGCCGATCCGGGCCACCGGCATCCACCTCACCCGCTGGTCGCTCGCCCGCGCGGACGCGCGGGAGGGGCGGCGCAACCTTTGGCTCCGTACTCTCGATCGTCTTGGACTGGGGTTCGACTCCTGATGCGTATCCTCCTCGTCGGCGCCGGTGGCGTCGGCTCCGCCGCCGTATCCATCGCCGCCCGCCGTTCGTTCTTCGAGACCATGGTCGTCGCCGACCACGACGCCGCCCGCGCCGCGCGGGCCGTCGCCGGCCACGGCGACCGGTTCGTCGCCGCGACCGTCGACGCCTCCTCCGCCGAGGCGGTCACCGCGCTCTGCCGGGAACACCGGATCACCCACGTGCTGAACGCGGTCGACCCGCGCTTCGTCATGCCGATCTTCGACGGCGCGTTCGCCGCCCGGGCGGACTACCTGGACATGGCGATGTCGCTGTCCCGGCCGCACCCGGACGCGCCGCACGCCGAGACCGGGGTGAAGCTCGGCGACGAGCAGTTCGCCGCGGCCGCCGCCTGGGCGCAGGCCGGCCGGCTGGCGCTCTGCGGCATCGGCGTCGAACCCGGCCTCTCCGACGTCTTCGCCCGCTACGCCGCCGACGAACTGTTCACCGAGATCGACGAGATCGGGGTACGCGACGGCGCGAACCTCACCGTCGACGGCTACGACTTCGCCCCCTCGTTCTCCATCTGGACCACCATCGAGGAGTGCCTGAACCCGCCGGTCGTCTGGGAGGCCGACCGTGGGTGGTTCACCACCCCGCCGTTCTCGGAGCCCGAGGTGTTCGAGTTCCCCGAGGGGATCGGCCCGGTCGAGTGCGTCAACGTGGAGCACGAGGAGGTGCTGCTCATCCCGCGCTGGGTCAAGGCGAAGCGGGTCACCTTCAAGTACGGCCTCGGCGACGAGTTCATCGAGGTGCTGAAGACCCTGCACAAGCTCGGCCTCGACTCGACCCGCCCCGTGCGGGTGCGCGGCGTCGATGTTTCCCCGCGCGACGTCGTGGCCGCCTGCCTGCCCGACCCGGCCACCCTCGGCGACCGGATGCGCGGCAAGACCTGCGCCGGCACGTACGTCACCGGCACCGGCGTGGACGGCCGGCCGCGCAAGGTCTACCTCTACCACGTGGTCGACAACGAGTGGTCGATGGCCGAGTACGGCCACCAGGCGGTGGTCTGGCAGACCGCCGTCAACCCGGTCGTCGCCCTGGAACTGCTGGCCACCGGGGCCTGGTCCGGCACCGGCGTGCTCGGCCCGGAGGCGCTGCCCCCGGTGCCCTTCCTCGACCTGCTCACCGGCTACGGCTCGCCCTGGGGAATGGAGGAGCGGTGACCCGCTACGGCCCGATGTTCGGCCCCGACGTGACGTTCCTCGGCGTGCCGCCGTGCACGCTGGAGGAGCCGGTGACGTACGCCGACGCCGACGTGGTGATCGTCGGCGCGCCCTTCGACGGCGGCACGTCGCACCGGCCGGGCACACGGTTCGGCCCGTCCGCCATCCGCCAGGCCTGCTACCTGCCGCACGACGGCTCCCGCCCGTCCCTGGCCCTGCGCGTCGACGGGCTGCAGGACCTCTGCGTCTACGACGCGGGCGACGTCGAGATGTTCTCCGGCGACATCGAACGCTCGCTGGCCTCGCTGGAGACCGCCGTGCACGCGGTCGCCGCCGCCGGGGCGATCCCGATCGTGCTCGGCGGCGACCACTCGATCGCCCTGCCGGACGCGACCGGGGTGGCCCGGCACCACGGGCTCGGCCGGGTGTCCCTGGTGCACTTCGACGCGCACGCCGACACCGGGGACATCGAGTTCGGCTCGCTGCACGGGCACGGCCAGCCGATGCGCCGGCTCATCGAGTCCGGCGCGGTACGCGGCGACCGCTTCCTCCAGATCGGCCTGCGCGGCTACTGGCCGGGGCCGGAGACGCTGTCCTGGATGGCCGAGCAGCGGATGCGCTCGTACGAGATGACCGAGGTGGTGGCGCGCGGCCTGGACTCCTGTCTCTCGGAGGCGTTCGCGATCGCCACCGACGAGTGCGAGGGCGTCTTCCTCTCCGTCGACGTGGACGTCGTCGACCCGGGCATGGCACCCGGCACCGGCACCCCCGAGCCGGGCGGGTTCACCTCCCGGCAACTCCTCGACGCGGTCCGCCGGGTCTGCTACGAGTTGCCGGTGGTCGGCGTGGACGTGGTCGAGGTCGCCCCGCCCTACGACCACGCCGACATCACCGCGTACCTCGGCAACCGGGTGGTGCTGGAGGCGCTGTCGGCGATCGCCCGCCGCCGCCGCGACGCCGACGGCGGCGACCCCTGGAACCCGAGCCAACCCCTCCTCGACGCCCGCTGACCGTTACCTCCTGGCGCAGCGCGGGACGAGGCGGAGCGGTTCGGTGGTCTCGGTGAGCGAGTTGGGCTCGACCACGAGGCGGGCCGTGGCCGTGGCGGGCCCGCCCCGGAAGGCGCCCCGGTCGGCCGGGATCGTGGCCGTCCAGGTCCCGGCGGTGCGGTCGTCGGTACACGCGCCGATCACGCCGAACCCGAAGCCGGTGATCGAAGCGCGGCGGACCCGCTGGCCCAGGTGAACCTCGATGTACGCGAGCCCCCGCTCGGCGCCGCAGGCGTACCGACCGCCGATCGTGGCGGTGTGCGCCGGGACGTCGGCGGTGCCGAACCAGTTGACGGAGATCTTCGGGGCCGCGGCGGCGACGGCGGCGCCGGGTGCGAGGCCGAGCGTGGCGGCGGTGGCGAGCGTGGCGAGGCCGCAGGCGAGCAGGGGCTGTCTGAGCGGGCGCATGCGCGGGCTCCTGTCTGGGCGGTGGTGGGATGCTGCTCGGATGTGGACCGGCGTCAGCATCCCACCGGCGCGGCGCCAGGGAGGTGGAAGATCTCGGACAGTCAGCGGGCCAGGTGGGAGCGGATGAGGAAGCGGACGCCCTCGGGAGCCTCCAGGGAGAAGCCGCTGCCCCGGCCGGGCACCACGTCGACCGTGAGCCGGGTGTGTTTCCACAGCTCCCACTGGGCGGTGGACATCCAGAACTCGACGGGCTCGGGCACCCCGTCGACCTCCAGCGAGGCGAGCAGCACGTCGGATGCGCCGGTGCGGAACTCGCCGGCCGGGTAGCACATCGGGGCACTGCCGTCGCAGCAGCCGCCGGACTGGTGGAACATGATCGGCCCATGGGCCGCCCGCAGCGACCGGATCAGTCCGGCCGCCGCGGGCGTCAGGGTGACCGGGTCACCCATCAGAAGAAGCCCAGCTTCTTGGGGGAGTAGCTGACCAGCAGGTTCTTGGTCTGCTGGTAGTGCTCCAGCATCATCTTGTGGTTCTCCCGGCCGATGCCGGACTGCTTGTACCCGCCGAACGCGGCGTGCGCCGGGTAGGCGTGGTAGCAGTTGGTCCAGACCCGGCCGGCCTGGATCGCCCGCCCGGCCCGGTACGCGGTGTTGATGTCCCGGGTCCAGACGCCGGCGCCCAGGCCGTACAGGGTGTCGTTGGCGATCTTCACGGCGTCGTCGAGGTCGGCGAAGGAGGTCACCGAGACCACCGGGCCGAAGATCTCCTCCTGGAAGATCCGCATGGAGTTGTCGCCCTCGAAGATCGTGGGCTGCACGTAGTAGCCGCCGGAGAGTTCGCCGCCGAGGTCGGCCCGTTCGCCGCCGGTCAGCACCTTGGCGCCCTCCTGCCGGCCGATGTCCAGGTAGGACAGGATCTTCTCCAGCTGGTCGTTGGAGGCCTGCGCCCCGATCATCGTGTCGGTGTCCAGGGGGTGGCCCTGGGTGACCTGCTGCGTCCGGGAGACCGCGGCGGCCAGGAAGTCGGAGTAGTGGCCCTGCTGGATCAGCGCCCGGGACGGGCAGGTGCAGACCTCGCCCTGGTTGAGCGCGAACATGGTGAAGCCTTCGAGCGCCTTGTCGAAGAAGTCGTCGCGGGACGCGCTGACGTCGTCGAAGAAGAGGTTCGGGCTCTTGCCGCCCAGCTCCAGGGTGACGGGTTTGATGTTCTCGCTGGCGTACTGCATGATCAGCCGCCCGGTGGTGGTCTCGCCGGTGAACGCCACCTTCGCCACCCGGGGCGAGGAGGCGAGCGGCTTGCCCGCCTCGACGCCGAAGCCGTTGACCACGTTCAGCACGCCGGCCGGGAGCAGGTCGGCGACCAGCGAGAGCAGGTAGTGGATCGAGGCCGGGGTCTGCTCGGCCGGCTTGAGCACCACGGCGTTGCCGGCGGCGAGCGCCGGGGCGAGCTTCCAGACCGCCATGAGGATCGGGAAGTTCCACGGGATGATCTGCCCGACCACGCCCAGCGGCTCGTGGAAGTGGTACGCCACGGTGTCGTCGTCGATCTCGCCGAGGGAGCCCTCCTGGGCCCGGACCGCCCCGGCGAAGTAGCGGAAGTGGTCGATGGCGAGGGGGATGTCGGCGGCCAGGGTCTCGCGTACCGGCTTGCCGTTCTCCCAGGTCTCGGCGATGGCGAGGGATTCCAGGTTCTCCTGCATCCGGTCGGCGATCTTGTTGAGGATGAGCGACCGTTCGGCGACCGAGGTGCGGCCCCAGGCGTCCGCGGCGCCGTGCGCGGCGTCGAGCGCCTTCTCCACGTCCTCGGCGGTGCCCCGGGCCACCTCGCAGAAGGTCTGCCCGGTCACCGGGGTGGGGTTCTCGAAGTATCGGCCGCCGTGCGGCTTCACGTACTCGCCGCCGATGAAGTGGTCGTAGCGGGACTGCCAGTGGGTGGGGGCGTCGTAGCGCGCCATGGGTACCTCCGCCGTCCGTGGGGGTGGATGGCGAGGGACGTTAGTTTCCGCGACGTTGCAGCAACGTTGCGCGCGGCAGGTCGTACTCCTCGGCGAGCTGGCGGGCCCGGGCGAGGGCGAGCGGCCGGCGCGGCGTGCCCTGCGGCAACGCCCGGGCCAGGGCCTGCCACGCGGTGAGGTCGTCGGCGCCGGTGGGCGTCGCGGTCCAGGCCGTGAGCAGCGCCGGGTCCGCGGCGGCCAGCACGGCCGCGCGGAGCTGGCCGTCGACCAGCCGCCGCAGTCGCGCCACTCCCGGCGCGTCCGACCCGGGCAGCAGGGGCCCGGGGTACGCCCGCAGCGCCCCCGCCGGGTCGCCGCGTTCGAGCAGTTCGGTGACGGTACGGAAGTCGGCGCGCACGGTCGGCCGCAGCCGGTACGGGCGGGAGTCGAGCAGTTCGTCGCCGAGCGCCCGGCGCAGCCGGGACAGTTCGGCGCGCAGGGTGACCGGGTGCAGCCGGTCGTCGCCGTAGAGGTCGAGGCCGAGTTGTTCCCCGGTGCGCCCCTCGGGGTGGTCGAGGAGCAGCACCAGCAGTTCACTGTGCCGCCGGCCGAGCCGGATCCGCCGGCCGCCGACGCGCAGTTCGGCCTCGTCCCGGCCGAGGGCGGCGACGTGCGGCACGTCGGCTTCGGCGGGGGCGGCGCCGGCCAGGAACGCCTCGGCGGCGCGGGCGGTGGCCCGGACCAGGGCCAGGCTCTGCGGGGTGGCCAGGTGGTCCCCGCCGGTGATGTCGACGGCGCCGAGCAGCCGGCCGGTGGTGGGGTCGTGGATCGGGGCGGCGGCGCAGGTCCAGCGCTGCACGGGCCGGACGAAGTGCTCGGTGGCGAAGATCTGCACGCTGTGGTCGACGGCCAGGGCGGTGCCGGGCGCGTTGGTGCCGGCGTGGGCCTCGTCCCAGCGGGCGCCGGGGACGAAGTTCATCCGCTCGGCGTGCCGGAGCACCCCCGGATGCCCCTCCACCCAGAGCAGCCGCCCGTCCGCGTCGCAGACCGCCATGAGATGCGCGCCGTCCTGCGCGATGCCGCCGAGCAGGTCGCGGAAGAGGGGGAGCACGCGGGCCAGCGGGTGGGCGGCCCGGTAGCTGGCCAGCGCGTCGTCGGTGAGGTCGACCGGGGCGGTGGCCTCCGGGTCGAGCAGCGCGGACCGCTCCCACGACCGGCGGACCACGTCCCGGACCCGGCCGGTGGTGGCGCCGGCGGTGAGGAACGCTTCGTGGGCGGCGCCGACCTGCGCGATCCGCTCGGCCGGATCGGCGCCGAATTCCAGGGCGAGCCACGGGTCAGCCATCGGCGACCTCCTCGCGCCCATGGTGACCCAGCTCACCGTCGATCGCCAAGCCGCCGCCGAACTTGTCATTGACAAGTTCGGCGGCGGCTCGCAAACTTGGCACCGACAAGATGCGATCGGGAGGTCGGGATGGAACTGGCGATGGTCCGCAGGATGTGGCAGCTCATCGAGCCCGTGCACGCGCTGGTCTACTACGCGCCCGAGCTGACCGAGGAGGCCGCCGGGCTCGGCCTGGCCACCGACGAGCGCTGGCCCGGCTACTTCGCGCTGCGCAGCGCCCCGCTCGGGGCGGCCGGCCCGAACCTGGTCGCCGCCACCTACTACAGCTTCAGCCCCCGAATGGTCGCCGAGTACGTGCCGGCCGTCTGGGCCGCCGCCGACCCCGCGAAGGTGCTCGCCGCCCGGCTGTCCGGGGTGGACCGGGCGCTGCGCGCCCTGCTCGGCGACCGGGTCGAGTCGGCCGAGCTGGCCGAGGCCGCCACCCTGGCCCGCCGCGCGGTGCGCGCCGCCGACCTGGGCGGCCGTCCGCTGGCCGCCGCCAACGCCGACCTGCCCTGGCCGGATGCACCGCACCTGGCGCTCTGGCAGGCGGCCACGATCCTGCGCGAGCACCGGGGCGACGGCCACATCGCCGCGCTACGGACCGCCGGGCTGGACCCGGCCGAGTCGCTGGTCTCCTTCGCCGCCGTCGGCGCCGCCCCGGTCGAGGTCTTCGCCAGCCGCCGGTGGACCGCCGAGGAGTGGGGCCTCGCCCGGGACCGGCTCGCCGCCCGAGGTCTGGTCGACGGCGACGGGGTGGCCACCGAGGCCGGCCGGCGGCTCCGCGACGAGGTGGAGCGGCGGACCGACGAGCTGGCCGCCGCACCGTGGCGGGCGCTCGGGCCGGCGGTCGGCCGGTTCGCCCAGCTCGTCGCCCCGGTCACCCAGGCGATCGTGGCCACCGGCCTGCTTCCGGCGCAGAGCACCCTCGGGATCACGCGCCCGCAGTGATCCGGCTCACTCCCCGGCCGCCGGTGGCCACTGCGGCCCGGACGAACGCCCCAGACGGCATGACGGGGCCCGGCGCCGGCCCGCCGACGTGGAGGATTGCTCCGGCGGCGCTTACGGAACCCTTATCTCCTGCCTGGGACCGTATGCGGGACGGATGACGGAGCACGGGGAGCGGACAGCGGTGCGGGTGTTGGTGGCGGACGACGAGCGGTTGCTGGCGGACACGGTCGCCGAGGGGCTGCGTCGGTTCTCGATGGCGGTCGACGTCTGCTACGACGGCGACGGCGCGCTGGAGCGGATCGGGGTCAACCGGTACGACGTCGCGGTGCTGGACCGGGACATGCCCGGCGCCACCGGCGACGAGGTGTGCCGCAGCCTCGCCGGGTCCGACGCCGGCACCCGGGTGCTGCTGCTCACCGCCGCCGCCGGTATCCGGGACCGGGTGGCGGGCCTCGGACTGGGCGCCGACGACTACCTGACCAAGCCGTTCGCCTTCGCCGAGCTGGTGGCCCGGGTGCAGGCGCTGGGCCGGCGGTCCGCCCCGGCGGTGCCGCCGGTCCTCAAGCGGCACGGGGTGATGCTCGACGTGGCCCGGCACACGGTCACCCGGGACGGGCGGCCGCTCGGCCTGAGCCCCAAGGAGTTCGCCGTCCTGCACGTGCTGATGCGTGCCGGCGGCGGCGTGGTGAGCGCCGAGGAACTGCTGGAGCAGGCCTGGGACGAGTTCGCCGACCCGTTCACCAACGCGGTGCGGGTGACCGTGATGACCCTGCGCAAGAAGCTCGGCCAGCCGTCGGTCATCCACACCGTGCCGAAGGCCGGATACCGGATCGGCGAGCCGGCGTGACGCCCCGCCGTCGCATCCTGCTGGTCGGGGTGCTCGCCCTGCTCGTCGGCTACTGGCTGCCCGGCCTCGGCAAGTGGCTGCTCGGCCAGGTGTGGTGGCGGGCCCACGAGTTCTGCGACGTGCAGACGGTCGGCGCGGTGTGCGACCCCGCCCGCCCGTTCGTCCCGCTGCTTCCCGGGCTGGCCGAGCTCCTGGTGCTGCTGGCCGGCGCGGTCGCCATCTGGGCCGCGGCCCGCTGGTGCCTGCGCCCGGTGCGCGACCTCGCCGACCCGATCGCCGACCTCGGGCCGCAGAACCTCGGGCACCGGATCCGCCGCGGCGGCCGCGACGAGCTGGCCCGGCTGGCCCGCGCCATCGACGACATGATGGACCGGGTCACGGCCGGCTACGAGGGGCAGCGGCGGTTCGCCGCTAACGCCTCGCACGAGCTGCGTACGCCGCTGGCGGTGCAGCGGACGCTCATCGAGGTCGGCATGGCCCAGTCGCTCACCGGCGAGCAGCTCGACCTGCTCACCGCCCAACTACTGGCCACCAACGAGCGCAACGAGCGGCTCATCGAGGGTCTGCTGGCGCTCAGCGAAAGTGACCAGGGGCTGCGCTCCTCCACCCCGCAGCGCCTCGACGAGATCGTCACCACCGTGCTGGCCGCGTACGGGGACCGGGCGGCCGAGGCCGGGGTGGCGGTGGAGAGCCGGCTGGCGCCCCGGGTCGTGCCGGGCGAGCGGGTGCTGCTGGAGCGCCTGGTCAGCAACCTGGTGGAGAACGGCATCAAGTACAACCGGCCGGGCGGCCGGCTCACCGTCACCGTCGGCGGGGACCCGGCGCTGACCGTCACCAACTCCGGCCAGGCCGTGCCGGGCGAGGCGGTCGCCGGCCTCTTCGAACCCTTCCGGCGCCTGGCCCGCGACCGGACCAACCAGGGCGGCGGGGCCGGGCTCGGCCTGGCCATCGCCCGCTCGATCACCCAGGCGCACGACGGCATCATCGCCGCCCGGCCCGGTGAGGACGGCGGCCTGCGGGTCGACGTCCAGCTACCCGCCGTGCGCTGACCCACCCCTTCCGACCATCGGGAGCCGCCGTCGCGGCATCCCGCGATGCCACCTGCCCTGAAACGACCGACGGCGTACGACGCCGGGAGAGGAGACCGCTGTGCCGACCCGTACGGAACAGCCGGCTGGCCGGGTGGTCTGGGCCGACGTGGCCAAGGGTGCCTGCATCATCCTCGTGGTGCTCTGGCACGTCATCGTCAAGCACTACCTGCGGATCGACTGGCGGATCGACCTGCCGGTGCCCGGAGCCTGGGGGCTGCTCGGCGAGCAACTGCTCCCGCTGCGGATGCCGCTCTTCTTCACCCTCTCCGGGATCTTCTCGGCCAACGCCGTCGCCCGGCCGTGGCGGGTCGCCGGCCGCCCCCGGATCGCCCGGAACCTCTACCTCTATGCCACCTGGCTGCTCATCCACACCGCCCTGCTGGCCCTCGTGCCGGACTTCCCGACCGACCGGGCCACCAGCCTCGACGGCCTGCTGGCCCAGCTCACCGTCACGCCCTCCAACCTCTGGTACCTGTACGCGCTGGCGCTCTACTTCGCGCTGGCCAAGGCGCTGCGCCGGGTCCACCCGGCGGTGCTGCTCGTGGCCGCGGGCGCGCTGTCCGCCGTGGCCGCCACGGGGCTGCTGGACAGCCCCGGCAACCGGGGGCAGGTCTACCAGAACCTGGTGTTCTTCCTGGCCGGCGTGCACCTGCGACCGCACCTGCAGCGCTGGGCAGCCGGTGCGAGCGCCCGCCGCCTGGCCGGGACCGGCACGGCGTACGCCGTCGCGCTGGCCGCCATGGCGCTGGCCGGGACCGAGGGCTGGCCCGGCGTCCGGCTGCTCGTGTCGGTCGTCGCGGTGGCGTTCGGCGTCACGGCGGCGGCCCGGGTGGCCCGGCTCCGGGTGGTCGGCGGGGCGCTCGCCCGGCTCGGCCGCCGGACGCTGCCGATCTACGTGATCCACATGCCGGTGCTGGCGCTGCTGCACCGTCTCCTCGCCGGCCCGGTCGCCGACCTGAACCGACCGGGCCGGGCGCTGCTGGCGGCCGGCTACCCGGTCCTGCTCACCGCCGTGGTGCTGGCGCTCAGCCTGGCCGTCCACCGCGGACTCACGGCGGCCGGCGCGCGCTGGCTGTTCGACCTGCCGCGCCGCGCCGGCACCGACCACAACCGAGAAGGAGTGACCATGTCCCGCAGCCCCAACCCGGCCCTGCCGGACCGGGCCCGCGTCGAGGAGGCGGCCTGGTGGCTGTCCGGCCGGGTGGTGCGTACCCCCGTGCTGAACTGCCCGGCGATCGACCGGCTGGCCGGCGCCCGGATCCTGCTCAAGGCGGAGAACCTCCAGACCGGGGGCTCGTACAAGATGCGCGGTGCGATGCTGGCCGTGGGCCGGCTCGCCGCGGACGGCCACACCGGGGTGGTCGCGCAGAGCACCGGCAACCACGCGGTGGCGGTGGCGCTGGCCGCCCGCCGGCACGGGCTGGCCGCAACCGTGGTGCTGCCGGTCGACGCGGCGCCGGTCAAGGTGGCCCGGGCCCGGGCGGCCGGGGCCCGGGTCGTCCTCGCCGGCACCACCGTCGAGGAGCGGCTGGCCGTCGCCCGGCAGCTCGCCGACGCCGACGGTCACCCGCTGGTCGACGCGTACGACCACCCGGACGTGGTGGCGGGACAGGGCAGCGCCAGCCTGGAGCTGATCGAGGAGGCGGAGCGCGCCGGCACCCCGCTGGACGCGCTGGTGGTGCCGGTGGGCGGTGGCGGCGGCGTCGCGGGGGCCTGCCTGGCCGCCGCCGGCACCCCGATCGAGGTGTACGGCGTCGAGCCGGTCGGCTGCGACTCGCTGGCCCGCAGCCTCGCCGCCGGCCGGCCCACCCCGGTCGTCCCGGCGCCCACCATCGCCGACGGGCTGCGCCCGAGCTGCGTCGGCGACCTGCCGTTCGCGGTGGCGCGGGACGCCGTCCGGGGCGTCGTGCGGGTCGACGACGACGCGATCGCCGACGCGTTCCGGCTGCTCCTGCTGGAGCTGAAGGTGCTCGTCGAGCCGGCCGGAGCGGCCGGGCTGGCCGGCGCGCTGCGGCTCGCGGCCCGGCCGGGCGACCCCGACGGCGCGCCGCTGCGGGCGGGTGCCCCCGACGGCGGGCGGCCGGGGCGGTACCGGACGGTCGGCGTGGTGCTGACCGGCGGCAATGTCGAGGCGGAGCTGGTGGCCCGGCTGGCGGGCGGACCCGTCGCCGACCTGGCTCGGATGGAAGGAGTGGCGGCGTGAGCGCAGCGGTACGGATCGGTGTCCTGTTCGGTGGCCCGTCGGCGGAGCACGAGGTCTCCTGCGCCTCGGGGCTCGGCGTGGCCCGGGCCCTGGTCGAGCGGGGCCACGAGGTGGTCGCGCTCGGAATCACCCGCACCGGCGGGCTGCGGCTGGTGCCGGAGCCGGTGCTGGCCGAGCGCTGCGCGAGCGTGGGCGCCGGGCGAGCCATCGACGACCGGCTGCCGGTGACCGGCCCGGCCGTGGAGCTGCGGGCGGGGGCGCGCGCCGGCACGGTGGCGGTCACCGCGGCCGACGCGCCCGGGGCGGTGCACGCCGAGCTGGACGTGGTCTTCCCGGTCCTGCACGGCCCGTACGGGGAGGACGGTGTGGTGCAGGGGCTGCTCGAATCGCTCGGGGTGCCGTACGTCGGGTGCGGGATCCTCGCCTCCGCCGTCGGGATGGACAAGGTGGCGATGAAGCGGGCGCTGCGGGCCGAGGGGGTGCCGACCACCCCGCACGTCTGGTTCGACGCGCCCACCTGGCGGGCCGCGGAGGACCCGGAGAAGCTGGTCGTCGGGCTGCGCCGGCCGCTGTTCGTCAAGCCGGCCCGGATGGGCTCCTCCATCGGCATCTCCCGGGTGGCCGAGGGCGATGACCTGGCGGCGGCGGTCGAGGAGGCGCTCCGGCACGACCACGTGGTGCTGGTCGAGCAGGGTGTGACCGGCCGGGAGCTGGAGTGCGGCGTGCTCGGCGGCTGGCACCCGGAGGCGTCGGCGGTCGGCGAGGTCCGGGTCGCGGGCGGCTGGTTCGACTACCGGCAGAAGTACTTCGGCGACGCCGACCCGATGATCGTCCCGGCGCCGCTGCCCGACGAGGTCACCGAGCGGATCCGGGAGCTGTCCGTGCGGGCGTTCACGGCGATCGGCGGCTGGGGTTTGGCCCGGGTCGACTTCCTCTACGACCCCTCGACCGGCGACCTGTTCGTCAACGAGCTGAACACCCTGCCCGGCTTCACGGCGCACTCGATGTACCCGAAGGTGTGGGCCGAGTCCGGCGTCGACTACCCCGAGGTGGTGGACCGGCTGGTCGCGCTCGCCTTCACCCGGCACGAGGCCCGGCCGGGCGTACGTCCCGAGGGTGGTGCGGCATGATCCTGCTCTCCGATCCCCGGGTCGCCGCCGTGTCCAGCCGGGACGACGGCGATCCGCTGATCGATCTGCGGGAACTGCCCGAGCTGCGGCTGGACACCCGGGCCGCCGACCCCTCCGGGGCGTACGCCCGGGTGCGGCGCGGGGTCGCGGACCGGTTGCTGGCCGCGCAGCGGGCGCTGCCGGCCGGCCTGCGCCTCCTGGTCGTCGAGGGGTACCGGCCGTACCGGGCGCAGCTTGACATCTTCACCGGCTACCGGGACGAGCTGCGCCGGCGCTACCCGGACTGGCCGGCGGACCGGCTGCACCGGGAGACCACGAAGTTCGTCTCGCCGGTCGAGTTGGCGCCGCACAGCACCGGCGGGGCGGTCGACCTCACTTTGTGTGACGCGGACGGAATCGAGTTGGACATGGGCACCGCCCTCGACGCCACCCCGGAGGAGAGCGCCGACGCCTGCTTCACGGCGGCCCGGCACATCCCGGTGAGCGCGTGGCGGAACCGGCAGGTCCTGGTGGCGGCGCTGAGCGGGGCAGGGCTGGTGAACTACCCGACCGAGTGGTGGCACTGGTCCTACGGGGACCGGTACTGGGCGCTGATCACCGGCGCGCCACACACCCGTTACGGTCCGTTGTGATCCGTCGTCCCGACTGAACGGTCCGGCCCTCCCGTCCGTACCACGCGTCGAACGAGACCACCGGACGACGGGAGAGACAACGTGAAGGTGCAGCGCAAGCACGTGCTGGCGGCGACCGTGGCACTGGCCGCCTCGGCGGTCGTCGCGGTGGGCACGGGGATGGGGTTCGCGGAGACCACCCCGGCCGGGCAGTCGGCCTGTGCGGGGTCGGTGACCTTCTCGGCGGAGGGCGGGGCGCCGGCTGCCACCAGCGACCGCTTCCCGGTGGGCACCCGGCTGCGGGTGACCAACCTGGACAACCGCAAGGTCGCGACGGTCACGGTGACCGGCCCGTCGGGCAGCTGCGTACTGCTCAACGCCGCGGCCATGGACCTGGTCCGCGAGCCGGGCAAGAACGTGATCCGCCGCAACCTGGTCGAACGCCTCGACGGCGGCGCCCCGGTGACCGGCGCGGCCGGGCCGGGTGGTGGCGCCCCGATCGGCGAGGCCCGGCCGGGTAACGCCCAGCCCGGCGGCGCGCCCGCCAGCGTCTGCAGCGGGGCGATCACCTTCTCCGCCGAGGGCGGTGCGCCGGCCGCCACCAGCGGGCAGTTCCCGGTGGGCACCCGGCTGCGGGTGACCAACCTGGACAACGGCAAGGCGGCGACCGTGACCATCACCGGGCCGTCCGGGAGTTGCGTGCTGCTCAACGCGGCGGCCATGGACCTGATCCGGGAGCCGGGCAAGAACCTGGTCCGCCGCAACGTGGTGGAGCTGCTGCGCTGACCCGGCCCGGCAGGGTGGGTGGCGCGGCCACCCGCCCTGCCGGAGTGCTCAGGCGATCCGGCGGATGCGGCGGAGGGCGAGGTAGAGCAGGAGGGCGGCGAGGGCGACGAAGATGCCGGTCTCGATCCACTGGAACAGCCAGAACCGGTCTGCGGGCTGGTAGAGCTCCCAGTTGTAGGCGCCCGGTCCGGCGCCGAGTTCGGCCCCGCAGCGGCGGCCATCCGGTCCCTGGCCGCCCGGCGGGCACATGATCCGGGTGTCGGCCGCCACCATCTTCCCGTCGGCGTTGCGCACACCGCTGGCGAGGACCCAGTTGCCCCGGGACTCCTGCAGCGGTTCGGTCCCCTCGATCGGGAAAGTGAGGGTGCGGGCGGGCTGGTAGTGCGGTCTGGCCAGGATCGCCACCGCCGCCCGGACCCCGATGAACGCGGCCAGGGTGACGCCCATGGCGGGCAGCATCCGGCGCCAGAGGGTGCCGGCGAAGATGCCGAGCGCCACCGCGAAGAGGGTGTAGCCGATCGGGGCGATGCCCTGCAGGTCGAAGACGATGAAGCCGAGGCGGCCCTCGTGCGCGGCCTGGGTCAGCGGGCTGACCCACCAGGCCATGCCCAGTCCGTAGCCGATTGCCAGGGTCACCGTGACGACGACGGCCAGGCCGAACTTCACCAGGGACCACCGCGTCCGGCCGACGCCCTGCGTCCAGGCGAACCGGTGCGTGCCGTGCTCCACCTCCCGGGCGACCAGCGGGGCGCCCCAGAACAGACCGACGAGCACCGGCAGGACGACGAGCAGGACCGCCACCAGGTTCAGGCTCTGGTACCGGTTGGTGAACTGCCGGAACGCCGACTCACAGCCGTTCGCGGTGACCGGGTCGGTCTGCGAACGCGCCAGCTGACTGACGCAGTCCGGCAGCCCGAGCTCGGTGAAGCTGTGCCGCATCGACAGGCCGATCGGGATCATCAGGGCCGCCAGCGCGGCGAAGCCGAGGAGGGTGAAGAGCAGCTGCTTGCGGTGCTGCCGCCAGGCCAGCCAGATCATGCCGGCACCTCCCAGGCTGCGTGGCTCGTGGTGGTCTCACTCTCGGCGAGGTACGCCAGCACGAGGTCTTCCAGCGTCACGTCGTGCACCGTCCACTCCGGAGAAAGGACCTCGCCGCTCGTACGGACCAGCAGCGTTGACTGCCGGGCGGTGTGGCTCGCCCGGACCACGACGTCGACCCCCTCGATCGGTTCGCCGCCGTGCCGGGGCCCGACCAGCTGCCGGTGTGCGGCGACCAGGTCGTCGACCGCGCCCACCAGGTGCACCCGGGCGGCCTGCAGCACGACCAGGTAGTCGCAGACCCGTTCCAGGTCGGCCAGCAGGTGCGAGGAGAGCAGCACGGTCGTCTCGGAGTCGGCGACGCTGCCCATCAGCGACTGCAGGAATTCCCTGCGCGCCAGTGGATCGAGGCTGGCGACCGGTTCGTCGAGGAGCAGCAGCCGGGGCCGCTTCGCGAGTGCGAGCGCCAGCGCGACCTGCGCCCGCTGGCCGCCGGACAGCTTGCCGACGGGCAGCTTCGGCGGGATGCCGAGCTGGGCCAGCCGGTTGCGGGCGAGCGCCGCATCCCAGCGCTTGTTCATCCGTCGGCCCAGCTCCACCAGCTCGGCCGCGGTGAAGTCCCGGTAGAGCGGGGTGTCCTGGGCGACGAAGCCGATCTCCGGCAGCACCGACGGGTTGGCGTACGGCGCTTCGCCGAAGATCCGCACCGCGCCGGCGTCCGGCCGCAGCAGGCCGACCGCGAGGTGCAGCAGGGTGCTCTTGCCGGCACCGTTGGGGCCGACGAGGGCGGCGATCCGCCCGGCGGGCAGGCGCAGCGAGCAGTCCCGCAGCGCCCAGGTTCTTCCGTACCGTTTGCCGAGCTGCTCGGCCTCCAGCGCGATCTCCATCAGCTGTCCTCTCATCCTGCTGAGGCGGGTTCGGCGCGCGTCGTGCCGGCCCGCATGGTGGTCTCGACCAGGGCGGTGACGTCTTCCGGGGTGAGCCCTGCGGCACGGGCGCGGTGCAGCCAGGCCACCAGCTCCTCGCGAAGCTCGGCCTGATCGGCCAGCGACGAGCCGGCGAGGGTCCGGCGGACGAAGGTGCCGACGCCGGGGCGTCCCTCGACCAGACCTTCGATCTCCAGCTCGCGATACGCCTTCAGCACCGTGTTCGGGTTGATGGCCAGCGACTGCGCGACATCGCGGACCTTCGGCAACTGGTCGCCAGTCGTCAGCAGCCCCACCCGCAGGGCCTGTTTGACCTGCTGGATCAGCTGCACATAGGTGTTCACCTTGGACCGGCCGTCCAGTACGAACTCGATCACGCGACGCCCTTCTATTGTCCTACGACAGTAGGACTATAGAACAGGATGGCGGTGGACGGGGCCCCTGTGGAGGGTTGGACGTGTCGGAGGCCGGCCGTACCGTCTCGGCCGTGGGCATCCTGACCGAATACTTCGCGGCCACCCCGGCCCGGGCGCGGGCCGCCGCCGGGACCGGGCCGGGCGACGAGCTGGATCCGCTGCGATGCAGGAACGTCGAGCCGTTCGTGCTGGGCGGCGCGCTGTGGGAGGTGATCCGCGCGGGGCGGCTCGGGTCGCCGCGCGCCGGGCTGCACGCCGGCGGGGAGCGGGTCGACGGCCACGACGACGAGGGGCCGTACCTGATCCGGCTGGTGCCGGACTTCGTGGCCGAGCTGGCGGCGCTGCCGGACGAGCGTCTGCGGCCGGTCGCGGCCGAGTGGCGCACCGCCGAGGAGTGGCTGGGCTCGCCCGACACCGAAACCCTCGCGGAGCTGGTCACCGGGCTGCGCCGGGTGGCGCGGGCGGCGGGCGCGGAGGGGCTCGACGGCTACTGCTGGATGTGTCTCTAGGCCGGGGGAGAGTGGAACACCACGGGCGGCACCTGGGGGGATTGACGCCCGTGGTGTCCCACGATCGCGGCTGACCACGGTCAGCCGAAGGCGGCCTCCAGGATGTCCAGGCCACGGGCCAGCTCGTCGTCGGAGATGACGAGCGGGGGCAGGAAGCGCAGCACGTTGCCGTAGGTGCCGCAGGTGAGGGTGAGCAGACCGGCGGCGTGGCAGGCCGCCGAGATCGCCGCCGTGGCGACCGGGTCCGGGGTCAGCGTGCCCGGCTGGACGATCTCCACGGCGAGCATGGCGCCCCGACCGCGTACCTCGGCGACGCGCGGGTCGCGGGCGGCGATCGCGCGCAGCCGGTCGACCATGACGGTGCCGATCCGCCGGGCGGCGGCCGCCAGGTCCAGCTCGTGCATGGTCTCGATGGCCGCGAGCGCGGCCGCGCAGGCGATCGGGTTTCCCCCGTACGTCCCGCCCAGGCCGCCGACGTGCACCGCGTCCATCAGCTCGGCCCGGCCGGTGACCGCGGCCAGCGGCAGCCCGCCGGCGATGCCCTTGGCCAGGGTGACCAGGTCCGGTTCGACGCCCTCGTGCTGGCAGGCGAACCAGTCGCCGGTCCGGCAGAACCCGGTCTGGATCTCGTCCGCGACGAACACCACTCCGGCGGCGGTCGCCCACTCGCGCAGCGCCGGCAGGAACCCCTCGGCCGGCACCACGAAGCCGCCCTCGCCCTGGATCGGCTCGATCAGCAGCGCCGCCACGTTCTCCGCGCCGACCTGCTTCTCCACCATCTCGACGGCCCGCGCCGCCGCGGTCGCACCGTCGAGACCGCCGTCGCGCAGCGGGTACGACATCGGCACCCGGTAGACCTCCCCGGCGAACGGCCCGAACCGGTGCTTGTACGGCATGTTCTTCGCGGTCAGCGCCATGGTCAGGTTGGTCCGGCCGTGGTACGCGTGGTCGAAGACCACCACCGCGGGCCGCCCGGTGGCGTGCCGGGCGATCTTCACGGCGTTCTCGACCGCCTCGGCGCCCGAGTTGAACAGCGCCGAACGCTTCTCGAAGTCACCCGGGGTCAGCGCGTTGAGCTGCTCGCAGACCGCCACGTACGACTCGTAGGGCGCGACCATGAAGCAGGTGTGCGTGAACCGCTCGACCTGCGCCCGGACCGCCTCGACCACCCGCGGGGCGGAGTTCCCCACGTTGGCGACCGCGATGCCGGCCGCGAAGTCGATCCACTCCCGCCCGTCGACGTCGGTGATCGTCCCGCCGCCCGCGCGGTCGACGTAGGAGGTGATCGTGCTGCCGACGCCCCGGGCGACGGCCGCCCCGCGGCGCTTGTGCAGGTCCTCGCTCGACATGGGTCAGCCCTCGATGTTGTGCATGACGTGCTTGATCCGGGTGTAGTCCTCCAGGCTGTAGACCGAGAGGTCCTTGCCGTGCCCGGAGTGCTTGAAGCCGCCGTGCGGCATCTCGGAGACGAACGGGATGTGCGTGTTCACCCAGACGCAGCCGAAGTCCAGTCGGCGCGTCATCCGCATGGCCCGGCCGTGGTCCTTCGTCCACACCGAGGCGGAGAGGCCGTAGTCCACGCCGTTGGCCCAGCGCACCGCCTCGTCCTCGTCGGAGAAGCGCTGCACGGTGATGACCGGCCCGAACACCTCGTCCTGGATGATCTCGTCGGCCTGGCGGACCCCGGAGACCACGGTCGGTGCGTAGAAGTAGCCGCGCTCGCCGACCTGGGAGCCGCCGGTCTCGACGTTCGCATGGTCCGGCAGCCGGTCCACGAACCCGCGTACCCGGCTGAGCTGGTTGGCGTTGTTCAGCGGGCCGTAGAGCACGTCCTCGTCGTCCGGCGCGCCGGTCTTCGTGTTCCGCGCCTGCTCGGCGAGGGCGGCCACGAAGTCGTCGTGAATGCCAGGGCCGGCGAGCACCCGGGTGGCGGCCGTGCAGTCCTGGCCGGCGTTGAAGTAGCCGCCCACCGCGATCGCCTCGGCCGCCGCCGCCACGTCCGCGTCGTCGAAGAGCACCACCGGGGCCTTGCCGCCCAGCTCCAGGTGGGTCCGCTTGAGGTCCGGCGCGGCCGCCGCGGCGACCTCCATACCGGCGCGGGTCGAACCCGTGATCGAGACGAACTGCGGGGTCGGGTGCGACACCAGCGCCCGGCCGGTGTCCCGGTCGCCGCAGACCACGTTGAACACGCCCGGCGGGAGGAACTCGGACGCGATCTCGGCCAGCAGCAGCGTCGACACCGGGGTGGTGTCCGAGGGCTTCAACACCACCGTGTTGCCCGCCGCCAGGGCCGGGGCGATCTTCCAGACCGCCATCATGAGCGGGTAGTTCCAGGGCGTGACCTGGGCGCAGACGCCGATCGGCTCGCGCCGCACGTAGGAGGTGTGCCCGGCCATGTACTCGCCGGCTGAGCGCCCCTCCAGCAGGCGGGCGGCGCCCGCGAAGAACCGGAACTGGTCCACCGCCGGCGGCAGCTCCTCGTCGGCGGTGAGCTGGCGGGGCTTGCCGGTGTTGCGGACCTCCGCGTCGACCAACTCGGCCGCCCGGGACTCCACCGCGTCGGCGAGCTTCAGCAGGGCCTTCTGCCGCTCGCCCGGCGTGGCGTCCCGCCAAGTCTCGAACGCGGCGGCGGCCGCCTTCATCGCCGCGTCCACGTCCGCCGCGCCGGAGACCGGTGCCTGGGCGAACACCTCGCCGGTGCACGGGTCGACGAGGTCGGCGAAGCCGCCGTCCACCGGGTCGACGTACTCGCCGTTGACGAAGTTGCGCAGCTGCTGCTGATCGCTCATCAGAATTCTCCGAGGGGGGCCGGGAGGAAAGTCAGCGGAGGTTATCGCAATCTGACTGCCATCTTGGCTACTGAATCCGAGGCAGACAAGGGTTTGGGCAACTGTTTCCGCGCGGCCTTGCGTGGTCTACGCTGCCGAGCGTGGAGCCGAGAGCCTTCTATGTCGCCGGCCGCCCCGCCCACGGCGAGGGTGAGCTGACCGTCACCCACCCGTACGACGGCCGCACGGTGGGGCGTACCACCCTCGCCACGCCCGACCAGGTCGAAGCCGCCGTCGCGGCAGCCGCCGGAGTGGCCGCGGCGGCCGCGGCCCTGCCCGCCCACGTCCGCGCGGCCGCCCTCGACCACGTCTCCCGGCGGCTGGCCGACCGGGCCGACGAGGTCGCCGCGCTGATCACCGCCGAGAACGGCAAGCCGGTGAAGTGGGCGAAGGCCGAGGTGAGCCGGGCGGTCTCCACCTTCCGCTGGGCCGCCGAGGAGGCCCGGCGCTTCTCCGGGGAACTGCAACGCCTCGACACCGACCCGGCCGCCACCGGGCGGATCGCGCTGGTCCGGCGGGCGCCCCGCGGTCCCGTCCTGGGGATCGCGCCGTTCAACTTCCCGCTGAACCTGGTCGCGCACAAGGTCGCCCCCGCCATCGCCGTCGGCGCCCCCATCGTGGTCAAGCCGGCCCCGGCCACCCCGCTCTCCGCGCTGCTGCTCGGCGAGATCCTGGCCGAGACCGAACTGCCCGAGGGGATGTTCTCGGTGCTGCCGCTGCCCAACGAGCGCGCCGCCGAACTCGTCGCCGACCCACGGCTGCCGGTCGTGTCGTTCACCGGCTCCGGGCCGGTCGGCGCGGCAATCCGCCGGGCCGCCCCCGACAAGCACGTCACCCTCGAACTCGGTGGCAACGCCGCGGCCGTGATCTGCGAGGACTGGTCGTCGGACGGGGACCTGACCTTCGCCGCCCATCGGATCGCCACCTTCTCCAACTACCAGGCCGGGCAGTCCTGCATCGCGGTGCAGCGGGTGTACGTGCACGAATGGCTCTACGACGGCTTCCTGCCCCGGCTTGTCGCGGCCGTCGAGGAATTGCGCACCGGCGACCCCGCCTCCGAGTTGACCGACGTGGGGCCGCTGGTGTCCGTCGAAGCGGCCGAACGCGTCGAGGCGTGGGTCGACGAGGCTGTCGCCGCCGGGGCCACCATCGAGGTAGGCGGTCGGCGGGACGGCGCCACCTACCCGCCGACCGTGCTCAGCGGGGTGCCGTCGTCGGCCAAGGTGTGCACCGAGGAGGTGTTCGGGCCGGTGCTGGTGGTCGCCCCGGTCACCGACGCCCAGGCCGCGTTCGCCGCGGTCAACGACTCGGCGTACGGGTTGCAGGCCGGCGTCTTCACCCACAACCTCCAGACCGCGTTCCTCGCGGCCCGGACCCTGGAGGTCGGCGGAGTGATCGTCGGGGACGTGCCGTCGTACCGGGCCGACCAGATGCCGTACGGCGGGGTGAAGGGCTCGGGCGTGGGGCGGGAAGGGCTGCGCAGCGCCATGGACGACTACACCGAGCCGCGCGTCATGGTGCTCACCGGGGTGAAGCTGTAGCGGGGCTCACCAGGTGCCGTCGTCGCGGACCCGGGCGGGGGCGCGGCCGAGCAGCAGGGTGGTGAGGGCGGCGTCGATGTCGGGGCCGAGGAACCACTCGCCGGCCTGATCGAGCGCGAAGATCCGGCCGTGCTCGTCGACCGCGATGATGCTCTCCTGGCGCTCGGTGCCGAGCGGGAAGAGCCGTACGCCCAGAACGGCGCCGAAGTCGGCGAGGGTGTCGGCGCTGTGCGCGCCACGTAGCGGATTCGTGGTGAATCGACTGATCCACACGTCCTGGCCCGGCCCCCGCCTGCGGCTGAGGATCGCTGGAAAGGCGGTGAGCGCCTGTTCGGCGGCCGGGAACGCCTCATGGCGATGGCGCCGTCCCGCGACCTCGCGGGTTTCGGCGATTGCGCCCATCGCGAGCGCCTCGTTGAACATGCTGATCTGCCAGCCCGCGTCCACGAGAGCGTGCGCAACCACATCGGGGAACCGGCCGGGCTGGATGATCTGCCGCGGCTCCGGGCGCCACTCTTTCGTGTATGCAAGATCGGACCACGGGAGGGCGTTGAAGCGCACCAGGAAGGTGATGCACGAGTCACAGGGAAGCTCTGCCGGCCCACCAGCGGGATCTCCTGGTTCCCGGACCCGGAAGACCTCGAACCGGCCGGCGCCCAGGAGCGCTCGGGCCTCCTCGAACGTCAGCGGGGGAAGGCTCTCGACGCTGCGCCGGTGATCCTGCTCGTGCAGGACGTCCGAGACGACGATCATCTCGGCGTGCCGCTCGCCGCCCCGGACCAGGTGACCGGGGGCCAGGCCGTCCAGATAGGACTGGACCAGCGGATGATGGCGCAGCTCGACGTCGCCCTTGGCGCCCGGGGCGACGTGCAGGCGGCCGTCGAGGGTGAGGTGCGCCGCAGCGCCGGGCGTCGGCAGTCGGGTGATCTCCCGGAGCAGTTGGTCGGCCGGGTCGACGGTGCGCGGCGCCCGCGGTGCGGCCGGCCGGCGCTGCCGGAACAACTCCTCGATGGCGGCGGCCGGCACCCGTGGCCAGGTCGACACCTCGCCGGTCTCCTTGTCGATGACCGTGGTCGGCAGGTCGCCGGGGAGCGCCCGGGCGTCGACGGACACAGTGGACGTGACCAGGTAACCCAGGTCGAACTCCTCGACCACCGGAGTGCACGGGAATCCCAGGCGCTCGGAATCCCGTCGAGCCCAGACGGCGGCGAGTTGCTCGGCCTGCTGTCGTTCGATCACAGCCTGAAGTTACCGGACCCCACGGATTCCGTGGCGCCCGGTATGGTCGGCCCTACTGACGGTGACGGAAGGGGAGCGGCGTGGCCGAGAGCGCGGACCGGGATGCGAACCGCGCGCTACGTGCGCGGTTCGACGAGGTGTACGGCCAGTACCAGCGACTTCGGTCCGGCTTGGACGAACTGCAGACCAGGCTCGCGGAGCTGCGGGTGACCGAGCGCTCCGACGACGGCCAGGTGACCGCGGTCGTGGGCGCCCGCGGCGAGCTGATCAGCGTCGAGGTGGCTCCCTCGGTGTTCCACGACCGGGACGTCAGGGCCTTGAGCCGGAAGATCACCGACACCGTGCTGCGGGCATCTCGCGCCGCCGTCACCGCGACCCGCGAGCTGGTCGCCGGCTACCTGCCGCCCGGCTCGCCGTCGGTGGAGTTCCTGCGTACCCACGACTTCGGCGCATTGCTGGGCCGGGCCGACGCCGTCCTGTCACGCGGCGAGTGACGGCCATGGCCGACGGGGAGATCTGGCTGGACCCTGACCGGGCCTGGCGCGGCGGCGCCGACCTGGCCCTGGCCGGGGAGGCGGTCACCGCCACCCGGCGAGAGGCGGGTGACCCGATCACAGCGGCCAGCGCCCAGCGTCCGTGGGGTCGCGACGACATCGGCGCCGCCTTCGACAAGAACTACCAGGGCTACGCGGAGACCCTGCTGCGGGCCTGGGAGATTCTCGGCCGTTCGCTCGAAGGGCTGGGCACTGACGTGGTGCGTTCCGTCGTCGCCACGGTCGAGACCGACCTGACCAACGCCCGCCAGCTCGGCGATATCCCGCACCAGCAGCACAACCCGCACCGGCCCTGGCGCTGACCACCGGAGGATCCGCGCGTGAGCATGCTGCCCAGCCCGATCCCGCATCCGCTCGACTACTGCCCCTGGGACGTGCCCGGCTGGATCTACGAGGCGCTGGACTGGGTCGTCGGCGTCGAATGGCCGGAGGGTGACGAACGCGCTGTCTGGGACCTGGCCGACCAGTGGTACGGCGTCGCCGACGTCCTGGCCGGCCCGCGGAACGACGCCACCACCGCTGCCGGCGAGGTCCGCAGCGGATATGGCGGCGTCGGCCTGGTGGCGCAGGCGTTCGACATCGCCTGGGGCAAGGTCGCCGAAGGCGAGGACGCACCGCTGCACGTCCTGGTGGCGGCGACCGGCGAGCTGGGCAAGCTGGTCGACTCGTGCGGCTGCGACATCGAGGGCGCCAAGCTCGAAGCCTGGATCGAGCTGGGCCTCCTGGTCGTCGAGCTGCTCTCGCTCGCGGTGGCCACTGTGCTGACCATGGGCGCCGCCTCGCCAGCGGCGGGCGCCGCGATCACGGCCAGCCGGGTCGCCGTGCAGCAGATCTTCAAGCGGCTGGTGGCCCAGCTGGCCCGCAAGGCCGTCAAGGAAGGGCTGAAGGAGGCCGGCGAACGGGCCGCCAAGGAGGTCGTCAAGAGCGGTGCCCGCGGGCTCGCCCGTCGGGCCGTGCTGGGCGGACTGGTCGAGGCGGGGCAGGAGGCGGGCACCAGCCTGGCGACCCAGGCGTACCAGAACTCCACCGGTCGGCGAGACGGCCTGGACCTGACCGACGTGGGCATGTCGGGACTCGGTGGCTTCGCCGGCGGTGCGGCGGCGCCACTGGCCGGTCTCGGGCGGCACGCGCACGGGCGGTTCGCCCAGATCGGGGATCGCTTCGGGCGGGAGATGGCCGGCGAGACCTTGGCCGAGAGCGCGGCGGGGCTCGCCACCGGTCAGGACCTGTCGCTGGAGGACCTCGCCCGGGCTGCGGCCTCCGGTGCGAGCGGCTCCGCCACCGGGCAGGCCGACAGCGCGCTGCACCACCGCCTCGACGAAAAGTTGGCCGGGCTTCCCGCTCAACCGGTGGACCTGGGGCTTCCGCCGTCCGCCGGCGCGGCCGGCCTCATCCCCTCCCAGCGAATGCCGGACCCGGCCCCGCTCCTCGCGGATCCCGGACCGGTGCCTCATCCTGGGACGGTCGAATCCACTGCGTCGCCGAACCCTCCGTCGTCGCTCGTCGACGGGCGGGCTCCGGCGCACCTTCCGCCCGTAGACGTGGGGCAGGCTGCGGCGGGTGTCGGCGCCACACCAGTTCATCGCGTGGACGTGGAGGTGCCGACCGACCCTCCGAACGCGCAGGCGACGACCAGCCCAGCGCGGGTGGAGACCCCGGCCAGCTTGACACTCTCGTCCGTGGCCGTCGAGACGCCGGTGACGGCAGCCCCCGGCCCCGACGCCGCCGAGTTCAAGCCCAGTCCGGTCAAGGGCGCTGTAGTGCCCGAGGTTGGTACGTCGACCCAGGTGGCGCCGGCGCAGGCGGCTGTCACGCCGACCACGATGGGCCCGCCCGCCAGCATCGCCCCACAGCCGCAAAGCTCGGTGTCGATGTCGTCGAACCACACGCCGGTGGGCACCGTGACCGGGCAGGCCGGGCCGGCGGCGCATCCGCACGCCCAACCAGCCGCGGGCCAAGGGACGGGGGCGCCGGTCAACGGACTGGATGCCCGACCTGCCCCGAATCCTCGGTTTCCGCAGCTGGAAGCTCTGGCCCCGCAGCGTCCGGCAGCAGACCCGCTGCCGACGCTTCCCGGCCCGTTCGATCCGTTGCCGCCGCGTGGGATGACGTCCCAGGAACGCGCCGCACGCCTCGCGGCGGACCGGGAAGCCCTCGACCGGCGCCGCTATCAGGGCTATCTCCAGCACCAGCGAGAGCTGTATGAGGAGAACAGGCGGCAGGGCCGGCTGAGGGAACTGCGCGACGTCGCCGAGCAGCACTATGAAGCCGCGCGCTGGCTTCTCAAGCGGGCACACGAGCTGCGCGAGGCGGGGCGACATGACCTCGCCGACCAGCACGTGTGGGAGGGGCGGCGTAGGGAGCGGCTCCACTACCGAGCCGTCGACGCGGCGGAGGCGGTACGTGCCGGCGAGCTGCTGCCCGCCGAGGTGATGGTCGAGGACGACCTCGACTTCTACCGGATCAATGACGATGTCGCCGACCTCGCGTTGGGTGCCGTGGAGACGGCGGACCACTCGGCGCTCACCGGCCGCGGCCATCCACCGCCGATCGACCGCTCCCGCCGGTACGGCATGCGGGGTGGACTCCGGCCACCGCTCGCGCTGCACCAGACCGACCTGGAGCGACAGATGCCGCGTAATCCCGACGGGAGTGTGGTGCGGACCGCCGATCCCCGCAAGGGCGGGTGGTTCCAGTTGGCGAACGACGGTGGACCCGCCGCGGACGCCACCCGGGGGCATCAACTGCCTGGACTGCACGTTGTCGCTCTTCGAGACGTGGATGCACGGCCGGCCGCGGGTCTCCGCGCCGCGTACCTTCGACGGCTACCTGCTCGGGGACGTCCGTCAGCCGGTGGACGGCGAGGCGGACGGACCTCGCCGGGTCGAGGAGACCACGGGCGGACGGTTCCAGAACCCCTGCCCGACCGCCCTGCCGGGCGTGCCGGACGACGAGACACGTGAGATGGTCGAGGACGGTTACCGCGACCTGCACGGGCAGCTCCTCGCGGGCGGCCACGGCAGCTACGCCTTCCTCATCACCACCTACGAGGGCGGTGGCTCACACGCCTGGGTGGCGCTGAACCAGAACGGCACAGTCCTCTACCTCGACCCGCAGATGGGCCGGTTGAGGAGACATCCGCTCTACACCCACAGCGGGGTCCGCAATCCCCACAACGTGGTGGCCGTCGACGCCCTGGTGCTCGGTCCCGACGGTCGTCCGATGCCGCTCACGGGCCGGCCGCCGGGTGAATACAACGTCCTGCCCGACCCGGTGGAACCACCGGCACCGCCCCGACCGTTCGAACCACCACCACTGCCCGACGACGGGGCTGCCCCGGACTTCAACCGCGTCCACCTGCTCGGCGAATCCACCACCTTCCACCGGCCGGACGGCACCTCGTTCCCGGGCGCCGCTCCGGGCGCGGAGTCGGAGGCCGTCCAGCTCCGGAACGCTCACCGTGACGCGCACGCCGACCGGATCGCCGCCGGGCTGTACGTCCGGGATGCGCTGGCCGCGAGCGGAAGCCTGGACGAGGTCTTCGCCGCCGGGGTGACGCCGGTCGAGCTGGCGCAACACGTCGACGGGCCGACGCTGCAACGGCTGGTGCCGGAGCTGGGTTCGGCGGCGGCCGGTGACCTGACGCGGCTGCTCGCCGACCCGCGCGTCAGGCAGATGCTCGACCACACGTGGGAGGCGCCACCCCGACACGAGGAGTTGTTGGCCGAAACCCTGGTACGGCAGCTCGCGCAGCGGCCCGACCTCGTCCGGATGATCCTGTCGACCCCGGAACTCGCCAACTCGCTGACCGCCCGCCCGATCACCCTCCATCACCTGGCCAGCCACCAGAAGGCAATCGACGTCCTGGGTGAGGTCCTGGAGGAGATTTCTGAGCGGGGAGCATCAGTCGTGGCCACGGCGCCGATACCGCCCGTAAAACCCACGCCACTTAGTCAGGAGCAGGCAGAGGCGAGTGCGCGCTTCGATGGCGAGCGGCCTACGGCCTTGCAGCCAGGATTCGATGAGGCACGGTCGGGCGACATGACGTATCGAGCCCAATATCTGGATCACTTGTACCAAGCCGCAGCGATGGCGCAGCACGAGATCGACTCGCTGGGCCGCGAGTTGGCTGAGATGTCATCGGATGAGGCTGAGTATCAACCACGACCCGGGCCGAAGGAGCGTAGGCGGGCGGAGGACAAGGTGACGAAGTATGGCGGGAACGCCTCTCGCCTCCGAGATCTCGCCGTCGGCCGGGTTTCCTATCAGACGCTGGATGACCTTTACTCCGGGCTTGCGCACCTTGCCGCCAACTCCCTGATACAGGTGGCGAGGTTCGAGGATCGGTTCCGCGAACCGCAGGACAGCGGCTACCGAGATATCCAGTTCCTGGTGCGAACTTCAGCCGGGCATATTGGGGAGTTCCGGCTTCAACTCGCGGCCCTCGATCAGGTGGCGGAGTGGGAGCACTCGCTGTTCGAGGTGTGGCGCGACCTCGAAGCGGTGCCCGGCGAGCAGGGACGTAGTCTCTCGGACACGGAGTCGGCCATCCGCAATGGCATCATTCAGCGCCAGCGTGAGCACTTCTGGGCTGCGCTCCAATCGACCTTGAACGGCGGACGGGAATGACGGAAGCGATGGACGGCTTGACCCGCACCGGCTACTACGACTATTACGACACTCCTGTCAAGATTGTGCCGACCCAGGAGCGAGGACTTGCCGCTTGGAGGTTGGATCGAAGGACGGGCGGCTGGCGGCCTGCCAACGACATCGTCGACGAGATTATTTCTGCGATCGGCGGGGACATCTTCGTCCGCTCAGCTGAACGGTTTGTGCAGCGTGTGGAAGAGGAGCGTGGGCGCTACACCAAGGGCGAAGGACCGGTTTTCGCCCTGTACGAAACGGTCAGCGCCATTGAGGACGTGGCCATCGCCGAAGGTCGTGCTTACACACCCGAGGAGGCGGCGCTGATCACGGGTATCCGGCGGCGGACGTTCGTGATGTTCGAGGAGCAGCTTCAGCAGGCCGGCGATCCTGGCGCCGACCCCAGCATCGCCACCGCCGCGTCCTGACCCTCCTTCAAAATGCCTTGCCGGCCGCCGTCCCCAAGCGAGAAGGTCCGGGCATGTCTGACGCGGGTACCAGCACCGGGACCGATCGACCCACTCCTCAGTTCGCCTGGTCGAACATGTTCGTCAAGCCGGCGGACGACCCGCGCTCGGAGGGCGGGTTCGACGACGAGTTGAGCGTCCTGGTCAACTACCTGCGGGATCAGCGCCTCACCCTCGAACTCAAGGGCGCCGGCCTCGACGCGGAGCAGTTGGCCCGGCGGTTCGTCCCCCCGTCGCCCATGTCGCTGCTCGGGCTGGTCCGGCACCTGGCGGAGGTGGAGCGGAGCTGGTTCCGCCGCACCATGGCGGGCGAGGACGCACCGCGGATCTGGCGGACCCAGGCGGACCCGGACGCCGACTTCAACGGCGCGGTGGGCGACCCGACCGTCGTCGCGGAGGCTTGGGCGGCCTGGCGGGAGGAGGTCGCGTACGCGGAGCGGTTCGTCGCCGAGGCCCCGAGCCTGGACGTCAAGGGGCGGCACGGCGACGGCGAAATCTCGCTGCGGGAGCTGCTAGTGCACATGATCGAGGAGTACGCCCGGCACAACGGCCACGCCGACCTGCTGCGCGAGCTGATCGACGGCCGCGTCGGCCAGTGACCCGCATCCGGCGGCTACGGTGATCCGATGACGGGTTCGCCACGACGTCAGGCCGCCTCCTGGGTCGCGGGCCTGCTGGTCGGGCTGGTGATCGGCCTGCTGACCATCGGCGGCGCCGCAGGCGTGGCCGTCGGGATCGGCATCGGCGTGGCCTTCGCGATCGCCCTGGCCAACACCCCCGCCCGCAACCCCGGCCCGAGTCCCGATCAGGCCGCTGATCAGCACGCCGATCAGGCCGTGGAGCCGAACCCCGACCCGGCTGGCGGCCCGAAATCCGACCAGAGCGCCGGGCCGGCTGGCCGTCGCGACGCCGACCGGCAGGACGATCGGCAGTGACGGGCGGTGGAGTGCCGTACCGTCCGCCCGCCGATGTGGCGGAGGCGCTGCGCGTACAGGAGGAGTTGCGGTCGCGGGTCGACCTGGTCGGGCCGGGGCCGACCGCGCCCGCGACGGTTGCCGGGCTGGACGTCGCCTACGCGGAGAGCGGCGACCGGCTCGCGGCGGCCGTCACGGTGCTGGACGCGGCCACCCTCGCCGTGGTGGACGAGGCGGTGAGTGTGGGCCGGCCGGCGTTCGACTACGTGCCGGGGTTGTTCGCCTTCCGTGAGCTGCCGGCGTTGCTGGCGGCCCTGGAGCGGTTGACCGTCCGGCCCGACCTGCTGATCTGCGACGGCCACGGGCTGGCGCATCCGCGCCGGTTCGGGTTGGCCTGCCATCTGGGGCTGGTGACCGGGTTGCCCGCGATCGGGGTGGGGAAGACGCCGCTGGTCGGGGTCTGGGACGCGCCGGCGCCGCAGCGGGGTGCCTGGACGCCGCTGCGCGACGGCGGTGAGGTGGTGGGCCGGGTGCTGCGGACCCGCGACGGGGTGAAGCCGGTCTTCGTCAGCGTCGGGCACCGGATGAGTCTGGACAACGCGGTCGACCGGGTGCTGGCGTCGACGCCCCGGTACCGGCTGCCGGAGACCACCCGGACCGCGGACCGGCTCTGCCGCGGGGCCCTCGCCGCCGGCGCCTGACCGCCGACCGGACCCGCCGAGGTCCCGCCACCGGCTCCGCACCGCCAGGAGATCACCCGGCGCAGACCGTGCAGCGAGGTCACCCGGCGCAGACCGTGCCGCGAGGTCACCCGACGGGGCTGCGTCCGCGAGGTCACCCCGGCGCGCGCCGCGCCGTGCGGTCACCCGGCACGGGCCGCGCCGGTCGGCAGTGGGCGACCCGGGCCACGACGGCCGGAATTGATCATGCGGACGGGCCGGGACACGTCGAGGATGGAGCGGGTGCCGCGGGGTGTCGCGGCACACATGCGGGGTGCTCGATCGGCGGGTGCCCCTCCGGGCCGGTAGTAACCTGACCGGCGGATCCCGTCCGGGGCGGAAACGGTGAGGTGGAGATGTCGGTGAGGCGGCACGCGGCGCGGTGGGCCACGGTCGGCGTGATGCTGGGCGGCCTGGTGGCCGGCGCGGCGTCCCCGGCGCTGGCCGCCGACGACCGGGTGGAGGTGCGCTCGGCGAGCAGCTTCACGGCCGGTGGCTCGGCGGGCACGATGGCGGTCGAGGTGCGCAAGCGCACCGACGGCTGTGTGCTGCTCCGCACCGCGCTGGGGCTGCGGCTCGACGGCCTGCGGGCGGATCAGGTCCAGGTGCAGGTGGCCAGCGGCGGCCGGTGGGTGCCGGTGCCGGTGTCCGGCGGTGGCGGCGCCGTCGCCACCGCGCAGACCTCGCCCGCCAACCCGGCGCTGTGCAAGGGCAAGGGGATCACGGTCCGCTACCGGGTGGCCTTCCTGGCCGGCGCGACCGGCGGGCGGCTGGCCGTGGTCGGCGAGGCGAGCGCCGCGAACGGCCGGGTGCTCGGCCGGTCCACCACCGCGGCTCGCGTGGTGGGCGCGGAGCGCACCGCCAGTCCCAGCCCGACGCCGTCCCGCAAGCCTTCGCCGACCCCTACCCCGAGCGCCGTGGCGACCACGCCGGCCGAGGCCACCACCTCGGCGGTGGCCGCCGCGCTCGACCCGGCCGCCGGCACCGCCGCCGACGACTCGTCCTCCGGAGGTTCCCCGATCATGTGGTTCGGCATCGCACTGGTGCTCGTCGGCATCGCGCTGATCGTGCTGCTGGTCCGCCGCAGCCGCGCGGAGAAGACGGACGGTCAGCCGGGCGTCGGTCACCCGCCGGTGCCGCTGCCGCGCAGCAGCACGACCTATCGCTCCGGCGCGCCCGCCGGTCAGGTGTACACGCAGCAGCCGCCCGCCCCGACGCCGCGCCCGACCGGGAGCGTCTACGGCGCCCCCACGGCCACGGCCGACCGGCCGGACGGCGAGCCGCCGGCTGCCGCGGGCGGCGACGCCACGACCGTGCTGCCCCGCGTGCCCCGCTGAACCGGAACCGGCCGGCCGCCGGGGTTACGGTGACGGTGGGTGACGGCGACCTGACCGGGTCGCCGCGCACCGGCCGCCGGGTGCCGAGATGTGGCGCGGTGCCCGCGCCGGTTCGCCGATAAGATCGCGTGCGCCGGACGGCACCGCCGACCGGTGAGACCACATACGTGGAAGGAGCCGCGCCGTGGCCCTGGACCCGCAGTTGCTCGAGATCCTCGCCTGCCCGGACACGCACCACGCACCGCTCGACTACGACCCGCAGGCCCAGACGTTGACCTGCACCGAGTGCGGTCGGATCTTCGAGGTCCGGGACGATGTCCCGGTGCTGCTCCTCGACGAGGCGCGCGGCGGCCCCGCGGCGGACGACGCGCGCGGCGGCTCGGCGTCGCCGCGATGATGGAGGGTACGGCCGGGGTCAGCGGGCACCGGCACGCGGATGAGTCATTGCTGGACAATCCGGACCGGCTGGCCGAGCAGGACCCGGGTGGAATGCTGCGGTTCACCGCCTCCGGCGGCGCTCAGGTCCGTGAGTCGGCGGCGCTGGCCGCCGAGGCGAACCTGGCCGTGCTCGCCGACGAGGGCCGCCCGCGGGCGGTGGTCATCGCGGGCATCGGCACGGCCGGGCGGACCGGCGACGTGCTGGCCACGGTGGCCGGGCCGCGCTGCCCGGTGCCGGTGATCCCGCACCGCAGCGCCGGTGTGCCCGGCTGGGTGGGCGCGGCGGACGTGGTCATCGCGGTGAGCGCCTCCGGCCGCAGCCCCGAGGCGCTGGGCGCCGCCGAGGCCGCCCACCGGCGGGGCGCCCGCCTGGTCGCCGTCGGCGCCCCGGACTCGCAGCTCCAGTCGGTGGCCGAGCGGGCCCGCGCGCCGTTCATCCCGGTGCCCCGGCGCGCCCCGGCCCGGGCCAGCCTCTGGGCGCTCACCGTGCCGGTCCTGCTCGCCGCCCGTACGCTCGGGCTCGTGAAGGTCAACGAGGCGGATCTGGCCGAGACCGCGGCCCGGCTGGACGCCGACGCCGACCGGTGCCGGCCCACCGCCGAGTCCTTCGTCAACCCGGCGAAGTCGCTGGCCCTGGGCCTGTCCGGGTCGATCCCGATCGTCTGGGGCTCGTCGCCGCTGGCGACCGTGGCGGCCCGCCGGTTCGGCGACACGCTCTCCGCCAACGCCCGCTACCCGGTGGTCACCGGGGCGTTGGGCGAGGCGGGCCGGGGCCGGGTCGGCCTGCTCGACGGCGTCTTCGGCGGCCTGGTCGAGGGGGAGCGGGACATCTTCGCCGACCCCGAGGAGACCGACGGCGACGCCACCCGGCTGCGGCTGGTGCTGCTGCGCGACGGCGGCCTCAACGCCGAGGACGACACCGACGAGCCGCTGGCCGTGGAGGAGCGCCGGGCGGACGCGGTGCAGACCCTCGCCGAGCGGCGCGGGGTGCGCTGCGACGTGGTGACCGCGGAGGGCGGGTCCGCGCTGGAGCGGCTCGCCTCGCTGATGGCGGTCCCGGACTTCGCCTCGGTCTACCTCGCCCTGGCACACGGACTGGACCCGATGGCCGTGCCGGCCATCACCGAGATGAAGGAGCTGGCGAACCAGTGAGCACGTGCGGCATCGGGCGGGGAGAGGCATGAGCGCAAACGGTGGAACGCGGGCGATCGTCGCCGCTCTGGCGGCCAACGTCGGCATCGCCGTCACGAAGTTCATCGCGTTCCTGCTGACCGGCTCCTCGTCGATGCTGGCCGAGTCGATCCACTCGGTGGCGGACTCGGGCAACCAGGGCCTGCTGCTGCTCGGCGGGCGGCGGGCCAAGCGGGAGGCCACCCCGGAACACCCGTTCGGCTACGGCCGGGAGCGCTACATCTACGCGTTCATCGTGGCGATCGTGCTGTTCAGCGTCGGTGGCCTCTTCGCGCTGTACGAGGCGTACCACAAGGCGCAGCATCCGGAGCCGATCACCGAGTGGCAGTGGGTTCCGGTGGCCGTCCTGGTGATCGCGATCGGCATGGAGAGCTTCTCGTTCCGGACCGCCATCCAGGAGTCCAACCACATTCGCGGCAACCAGTCCTGGGTTCGGTTCATCCGCCGGGCCAAGGCCCCGGAGCTGCCGGTGGTGCTGCTGGAGGACTTCGGCGCGCTGATCGGTCTGGTCTTCGCTCTGTTCGGCGTGGGGATGACCCTGATCACCGGGAACGGCATGTGGGACGCGGCCGGCACCGGGATGATCGGTGTACTGCTGGTGGTCATCGCGATCACGCTGGCCATCGAGACCAAGAGCCTGCTGCTCGGTGAGGGCGCGGAGCGCCACGACCTGGCCAAGATCGAGCGGGCCGTGACCGAGGGGCCGGAGGTCGAGCGGATCATCCACATGAAGACGCTCTACCTGGGCCCGGAGGAGCTGATGGTGGCCGCGAAGATCGGGGTGCCGGCCTGCGAGTCCGCCGAGGAGCTGGCCCGCGGCATCAACGCCGTCGAGGCGCGGATCCGCGCCGCCGTGCCGGTCGCCCGGGTCATCTACCTGGAGCCGGACATCTACAGCGCGGCGGCGGACCGGGCGGGCACCGGGCAGGCGGCGCACACCGCGGTTCCGCAGCCGGACGCCGACACCGGCGGCGACGAGGTCGCCGGACGGCCCGGGAGCTGACCGTGGAGCTGCTGCAGGGTCGGATCCGGGACTACGCCTGGGGTTCCCGCACCGCGATCGCCGAGTTGCAGGGGCGTCCGGCGCCGAGCGCCGGGCCGGAGGCCGAGCTGTGGCTGGGCGCCCACCCGGGTGCCCCGGCCACCGTGGAGCGGGACGGCAGTCCGGCCAGCCTCACCGACCTGCTGGTCGCCGAGCCGGCGCACTGGCTGGGTGAGCGCCTGGTCGGCCGGTTCGGCACCCGGCTGCCGTTCCTGTTGAAGGTGCTGGCGGCGGACGCCCCGCTGAGCCTCCAGGCCCATCCCGACGCCGAGCAGGCCCGGGCCGGGTACGCCGCGGACGCGGACCGGGTGAACTACGTCGACCCGTACCACAAGCCGGAGCTGCTGGTCGCGCTGTCGGAGTTCGAGGCGCTCTGCGGATTCCGCGACCCGGCCGAGTCGGCGACGGCGATCGCCGCGTTCGGCGTACCCGCGCTGGAGCCGGTGGTGGCGGCGCTGCGCACCGGGCCGGCGGGGCTGCGGGAGGCCGTACGCCTGCTGTTGAGCTGGCCGGCGGCGGAGCGGGCCGGGCTGGTGGCGGACGTGCTGGCGGCGGAGGTCGCCGGGCCGGACGCCGAGCTGGCCCGGGCCCTGTCGGCCGACTACCCGGCGGACCCGGGCGTGGTGGTGGCGCTGCTGCTGCACCACGTCCGGCTGGCGCCGGGCGAGGCGATCTGGATGCCGGCCGGCAACTTGCACGCCTACCTGCGGGGCACGGGCGTGGAGATCATGGCGGCCAGCGACAACGTGCTGCGTGGTGGGCTCACCCCGAAGCGGGTGGACGTGGACGAGCTGGTGCGGGTGCTGCGCTTCGAGGTGCTCGACGATCCGGTGGTCCGGCCGGAGCCGGTGGCGCCCGGGGTGGTGACCTGGCCGGTGCCGGTGGAGGACTTCGCGCTGCACCGGGTCGAGGTGACGCCCGACGGCCCGGCGGTGCGGCTGGCGCTGCCCGGCCCGCGGGTGGTGCTCTGCCGCGCCGGCGAGCTCGTCGTCGACGACGGGGTGGGTCGCGTCACCCTGACGGCCGGTCAGGCGGCGATCGGCGCCGCGGCGGGCGGCCCGCTGGTGCTCGGCGGGAACGGCGAAGGCTTCGTCGCCACGGCTGGCGTGCGCTGATCGATCAGCGCGGCCGCGTCCGAGATCCCAAGTCCGACTTTCCCGAAATAGCTTGACGCACCCGTGACGCGGTGTGACTCTATGGGTACGCAGCGTTGTCGCGACGAAGGTCTCGGTAACGCGCGGGGAACCAAACCGGGGGGATGCACGGGGCGGCCGGGCCGTGAGCGGAAAGTCCGTTCACGACCGACCGCCCCGTGCGCTGTCCGCCGACCGGTCAGCGCCCCGTCGGCCAACCGGGCACGGGAGAAGAAGTCCACGCGCGTAAGGTGGAAGGCTGCGCAGCACTTCGTTCGACAGGAGCTTCCATGACCAGCACCCTCCCGGCGGCCCCCCGTGGCGCGTCGTCCGGAGCCCGGCCGAGCACCCTCGCCGAGGGCGACTACAAGGTGGCGGATCTGTCGCTCGCCGCGTTCGGGCGTAAGGAGATCCGGCTCGCCGAGCACGAGATGCCCGGGCTGATGGCGATCCGTCGCGAGTTCGCCGAGGCCCAGCCGCTCGCCGGCGCCCGCATCACCGGCTCGCTGCACATGACCATCCAGACCGCCGTCCTGATCGAGACCCTGGTCGCGCTCGGCGCGCAGGTCCGCTGGGCGTCCTGCAACATCTTCTCCACCCAGGACCACGCCGCGGCCGCGATCGTCGTCGGCCCGGAGGGCACCCCCGAGGCGCCGGCCGGCGTCCCGGTCTACGCCTGGAAGGGCGAGAGCCTGGAGGAATACTGGTGGTGCACCGAGCAGGTGCTCACCTGGCCCGACGGGCAGGGCCCGAACATGATCCTCGACGACGGCGGCGACGCCACCCTGCTCGTGCACAAGGGCGCCGAGTTCGAGAAGGCCGGCGTCGTGCCGCCGGTCGAGTCCGCCGACTCCGAGGAATACGCGGTCATCCTCCAGCTGCTGCACCGCTCGCTCGCCGAGGACGGCCAGCGCTGGACCCGGATCGCCGCCGGCATCAAGGGCGTGACCGAGGAGACCACCACCGGCGTGCACCGGCTCTACGAGATGCACAGGGCCGGCACCCTGCTCTTCCCGGCCATCAACGTCAACGACTCGGTGACCAAGAGCAAGTTCGACAACAAGTACGGCTGCCGCCACTCGCTCATCGACGGCATCAACCGGGCCACCGACGTGCTGATCGGCGGCAAGATGGCCGTCGTCATGGGCTACGGCGACGTGGGCAAGGGCTGCGCCGAGTCGCTGCGCGGCCAGGGCGCCCGGGTCGTGGTGACCGAGGTCGACCCGATCTGCGCCCTCCAGGCGGCGATGGACGGCTACCAGGTGGCCACCCTGGACGACGTGGTCGAGCAGGCCGACATCTTCATCACCGCGACCGGCTGCTTCAGCGTCATCACCCACGAGCACATGGCCCGGATGAAGCACCAGGCCATCGTCGGCAACATCGGCCACTTCGACAACGAGATCGACATGGCCGGCCTGTCGAAGCGCTCCGACGTGACGCGGGAGAACATCAAGCCGCAGGTCGACGTGTGGCGCTTCGAGGACGGCCACGCCATCATCGTGCTTTCCGAGGGCCGCCTGCTGAACCTGGGCAACGCCACCGGCCACCCGAGCTTCGTGATGTCGAACTCGTTCGCCAACCAGACCATCGCCCAGATCGAGCTCTACACCAAGACCGACGAATACCCGGTCGGCGTGTACGTGCTCCCCAAGCACCTGGACGAGAAGGTCGCCCGGCTGCACCTGGGCGCGCTCGGCGCCAAGCTGAGCACGCTCACCAAGGAGCAGGCCGCCTACCTGGGCGTGTCCCAGGAGGGCCCGTTCAAGCCGGAGCACTACCGCTACTGAGTTCCTGCCCGGAGGGGACCGGGGCCGGCCGCCGCGCGGCCGTCCCGGTCCCCTCCGCGTACGCGGGGGAAAGCCGCGGTGATCTGCACGTGTCGGGCTGCGGACGGTTCGGGTGACATGGCCATGAACGACTTGACGGCCGGCCCGATCAGTAGGAAGGTATGGCTGCCCTAAGTTAGCTGAGGCGTGCCTTACCGACTACGGAGTACCGATGTTCGCCACGTACCTGATCGGCCTGCGGGAGGGCCTGGAAGCGACCCTGGTGGTCAGCATCCTGGTCGCCTTCCTGGTCAAGTCGAACCGCCGCAACAGGCTGCCACACGTGTGGCTCGGGGTCGGCGCGGCCGTGGCGCTGTCGGTGCTCTTCGGCTGGCTGATCGAGTACACCTCGACCTCGCTGCTCCAGACCTCGGAGTCGCGGGAGCTCTTCGACGCCGTCACCTCCGTGGCGGCCGTCGTCTTCGTCACCTGGATGATCTTCTGGATGCGCAAGGCCGCCCGGAGCATCGCCGGTGAGTTGCGGGGCAAGCTCTCCGAGGCGCTCGCCGTCGGCGCGTTCGCGGTGGCCGGCATGGCCTTCCTCGCGGTCATCCGGGAGGGCCTGGAGACCGCGCTGATCTTCTACTCCGCCGCGAAGAGCACGGCCGGCGACACAGTCCGCGACGCCATGCTCGCTCTCGTCGGTGGCATCGTCACCGCCGTGGTGCTCGGCTTCCTGCTCTACCGCAGCGCCCTCAAGCTCAACCTCAGCAAGTTCTTCACCTGGACCGGCGCGCTGCTGATCCTGGTCGCCGCCGGCATCTTCAAGTACGGCGTGCACGACTTCCAGGAGGCCGGCGTGCTGCCCGGCCTCAACCAGCACGCCTTCGACATCTCCGGGGCACTCGACCCGAGCACCTGGTACGCGACGCTGCTCAGCGGCATGTTCAACATCACGCCCACGCCGAGCGTGCTGGAGATGGTGGCCTGGGTGGCGTACGCGGTGCCGGTGCTCCTGCTCTTCCTGCGCAAGCCGGCGACGCCGGCCGCCCCGGCCAAGCCGGCTGCCGACGTCCCCGACACCGCGCCGCAGCGCGCCTGACCCGCCCGTTTCCGAGGAGACACCACCGATGCGTACCACTCGATTCGTCGTGCCCGCCGCCGCCGGGGTGCTCGCCGTCGCCGGACTGGCCGGGTGCGGGGGCGGTGACGACCAGGACGCCAAGGCCGGCGGCCCGATCGCCGTCAAGGCCACCGACAGCGCCTGCGAGGTCGACAGCACCGAGATCGAGGCCGGCCAGGTGACCTTCAAGGTGACCAACTCCGGGTCCAAGGTCAACGAGTTCTACGTCTACGCCGCCGGCGACCGGGTGATGGGCGAGGTGGAGAACATCGCCCCGGGGCTGAGCCGCGAACTACGCGTCGAACTGCCCGCCGGCACGTACGAGACCGCCTGCAAGCCCGGCATGAGCGGCCGCGGCATCCGGGGCGCGCTGAAGGTCAGCGGCACGGTCGCGACCGTCGCCCCCGACGCCGCGCTCGGCCAGGCCACCGCGAGCTACCAGCACTACGTGCAGAGCCAGACCGCCGCCCTGCTCACCAAGACCGAGGAGTTCGTGGCCGCGGTCAAGGTTAACGACGTGGCCAAGGCCAAGGAGCTGTACCCGGTGGCCCGCACCTACTGGGAGCGGATCGAGCCGGTCGCGGAGAGCTTCGGCGACCTCGACCCGAAGATCGACGGCCGCGAGGAGGTCGTCGAGGAGGGCATGCAGTTCACCGGCTTCCACCGGATCGAGAAGGACCTCTGGACCACCGGCGACGTCAGCAAGGACGGCGCCATCGCCGACCAGCTCCTCGTCGACGTCAAGGCGATCGTGGCCAAGGCCAACGCCGAGAAGCTCACCCCGCTCCAGCTCGCCAACGGCGCCAAGGCGCTCCTCGACGAGGTCGCCAGCGGCAAGATCACCGGCGAGGAGGAGCGGTACTCGCACACCGACCTCTGGGACTTCAACGCCAACCTGGAGGGCTCGAAGGCCGCCATCGCCGCGCTGCGCCCCGCCCTGGAGCAGCGCTCGCCCGACCTGGTCAAGCAGCTCGACACCGAGTTCGCGGCCGTCGAGTCCGCCCTCGGCAAGCACCGGGCCGGCGACGGCTGGAAGCTGCACACCCAGCTCAGCAAGGCCGAGCTCAAGGAACTGTCGGACAGCATCAACGCCCTGGCCGAGCCGATCAGCAAGGTGGCCGCGGTCGTCGCGCGATGACGACCGGGTCCGGAGGTGACGTGATGAGCGAACCGAGCACCGACGAGGCGACGCGCGGAACCGGGATGTCCCGGCGCCGGGCCATCACCCTGGCCGGAGCCGGCGTGGCCGGCGTCGCCGGGGTGGCGGTCGGCGCGGGCACCCTGTTCGGCGGCGGCGACCAGGCGTCCGCCACCGAGACGGCGGCCGGCGCGGTCCCGTTCCACGGCGAGCACCAGGGCGGCATCACCACCCCGGCCCAGGACCGGCTGCACTTCGTCGCGTTCGACGTCATCACCAAGGACCGGGCCCGGCTGGTCGCGCTGCTCCAGGAGTGGACCGCCGCTGCGGCCCGGATGACCGCCGGCAAGGACGCCGGGCTGATCGGCGCGGTCGACGGCATGCCGGAGGCCCCGCCGGACGACACGGGCGAGGCGCTCGGGCTGCCCCCGTCGCAGCTCACCATCACCGTCGGCTTCGGCCCGACGCTGTTCCGCGACGCCCAGGGCAGGGACCGGTTCGGCATCGCCGACAAGCGGCCCGCCGCCCTGGCCGACCTGCCGCACTTCGCCGGTGACGCGCTCAAGCCGGAGCTCTCCGGCGGCGACATCTGCGTCCAGGCCTGCGCCAACGACCCGCAGGTGGCGGTGCACGCAATCCGCAACCTGGCCCGCATCGGCATGGGTGTGGTCAGCGTCCGCTGGTCCCAGCTCGGCTTCGGGCGTACCTCGTCGACGTCGCGGGGGCAGGCCACGGCGCGCAACCTGTTCGGCTTCAAGGACGGCACCGCGAACCTCAAGGCCGAGGACGCCGACCTGCTCCGCGAGCAGTTGTGGGCCCAGCCCGGCGACGGCGCCGACTGGATGACCGGCGGGTCCTACCTGGTCACCCGCAAGATCCGGATGCTGGTCGAGACCTGGGACCGCAGCCCGCTGGCCGAGCAGGAGATGATCGTCGGCCGGACCAAGGGCAGCGGCGCGCCGCTCGGCAAGCGCGCCGAGTTCGACGAGCCCGACTTCGCCGCCAAGGGCGACGACGGCGAGCCGGTGATCGCCGAGACCGCGCACGTCCGCCTCGCCCACCCCGACCAGAACGACGGCGCCCGCCTGCTGCGCCGCGGCTACAACTTCGTGGACGGCTCGGACGGGCTGGGCCGGCTCGACGCCGGGCTCTTCTTCATCGCCTACCAGCGGGACCCGCGCAAGCAGTTCGTGCCGATCCAGACCCGGCTCGCCCGCAACGACGCGATGAACGAATACCTGCGGCACGTCTCCAGCGGCCTGTTCGCCTGCCCGCCCGGCGTCCGCGACGCCGCCGACTGGTGGGGCCGGGCGCTCTTTTCCTGACCGGGTCAGCGCCGGGCGTCGACCGAGGTGGGCTGTCCGCGTACCGGATCGGGTTGGGTGGGGACGGCGCGGGACGGCGCGGCGGGCCGCAGCACGGCCGGTGCCGGCGCGGTGGCCGGCGCCGGCATCAGCTCGGGCCAGAGCGTGGCGGTGACCGCCCGGGCCCGGCCCAGCCGGTACGCCGCCCGGCGACCCCGCTCGGCCAGCACGGCGGCCAGGTACGCCGGCTCGGGCGCGGCCCACGGCGGGGGCGGCGAGGTGACCGCCGCGACCTCCGCCCACAGCTCCCGGCCCAGCCGGACCCGGTCCGGCCGGGCGAGCTGGTGCAACCGGCCCAGGTACTGCCGGACGGCCAGCGCCAGCCCGTCGTCCACCCGGCTCAGGTCGAGGGTGCCCGCCCAACCGAACAGCGGCGGCACGGGCTGCGGGGCCGGCCGCCACCCCCCGGCACCCCGGGTGTGCACCACCAGCGTCCCGGCCACCAGATCGCCCAGCCGCCGCCCGCGCGGGTCGGTCAGCATCACCGTCACGCTCGCCGCCCAGCTCAACAGCGGCAGCACCAGACCCGGCCACTCCACCGCCACGCCCACCAGCGCCCGGGTCAGCGACTGGCCGATCCCGACCGGGCCGCCGTCGGCGCGGACCACCCGCAGCCCCACGGCCAGCTTGCCCAGCGTCCGGCCGCCGACGAACCGCTCCATCAGCACCGGGTAACCGACCAGCACCAGCACCAGCAGCAGGAGCTGCATCCCGCCGGCCAGCGCGGCGTCCATGATGTCCCGCGGCAGGCTGAGCACCAGCACCGACAGCACCGCGCCCAACAGCAGCGCCACCACGAGCTGGGCCACCAGGTCGATCAGCAGTGCGAGCACCCGGGAGCCGAGCCGGGCCGCCCGGACGTCCAGCTCCACCGCCTCGCCGCTGACCAGACCGGCGTCGGCCCACGGTGCCGGTGGGGGAGGTTGCGCGACCACCCCGCCAGTGAACACTATGGGCGCCGGACGGGGGAGGGCGAGTGGATCTCGACGCGTACGTGGCCGAGCACGGCGCCGAGTGGCGGCGGCTGGAGCAGCTGACCGGCCGGCGCAGGCTGGATGCGGCCGAGGTGGACGAGTTGGTCGCGCTCTACCAGCGGGCCGCCACGCACCTCTCCGCGCTGCGCAGCCGGGCCCCGGAACCGGCGCTGGTCGGCCGCCTCTCCCACCTGGTGCTCGCGGCGCGGGCGCGGATCACCGGCCGCCCCCGGCCCTCCTGGGCGGCGGTGGGCCGGTTCCTCGTCGCCGACCTGCCGGCCGCCCTCTACCGGGCGTGGCCCTGGTGGTGCGCGGTGGCCACCGGGTTCAGCGCGCTCACCGCCTTCCTCATCTGGTTCGTCGCCGGCCACCCGGACACCGCGGCCGCGTTCATCGGCGCCGAGGCGGCCCGGCAGCTCGTCGACTCCGGCTTCGCCGGCTACTACACGGAGTTCACCGCGCCGACCTTCGCCTTCCACCTGTGGACGCACAACGCCTGGCTGGCCGCGCAGTGCCTGGCCGCCGGGGTGCTGGTGGTGCCGGTGTTCTGGCTGCTCTGGCAGAACGCGCTGAACATCGGCGTGGTCGGCGGGGTGATGGTCTCCTACGGCCGGGCCGACGTGTTCTTCGGCCTGATCACCCCGCACGGTCTGCTCGAACTCACCGGGATCTACGTGGCGGCCGGGGTCGGGCTGCGGACCGCCTGGGCCTGGATCGCGCCGCCGGCCCACCTGAGCCGGGGCCGGGCCGTCGCCGAGGCGGGCCGCTCGGCCATCGTGGTCGCCGCCGGCCTGGTCGGGCTCTTCGCGGTCTCCGCGCTGCTGGAGGCGTTCGTGACCCCGGCGCCGCTGCCGGTCGCCGTCCGCGTGGCGATCGGCGCGACGGTCTGGCTGGCCTTCCTGGCGTACGCGCTGCTCCTCGGCGGGCGGGCCGTCAGAGCTGGCCGAGGGACTTGAGCCGCAGGTAGGTGTCGGCGACCGCCGGGGCGAGCCGGTCGGCGGGGGCGTCCACCACGGTCACCCCGTGCCGGGACAGGGCGGCCCGGACACGGTCCCGCTCGGCGAGGGCCCGCCAGGCGGCCGCGGCGGCGTACGCGTCGTCGGGGCTCGCGGGCGGGGCGGTGGTGAGCCCGGCCAGCACCGGGTCGTGGGTGGCCGCGAGCACCACCCGGTGCCGGGCGGCCAGCCGGGGCAGCACCGGCAGCAGGCCCTCGCCGAGCGCGCCGGCCTCCAAGGCGGTGAAGAGCACCACGAGGCTGCGCTGCCGTTGCCGGCGCAGCACCTCCCCGGCGATCAGCTCGAAGTCGGTCTCCACGAGCGCCGGCTGGAGCGGCGCGACGGCGTCCACCAGCCGGGCGAGCAGCGCGGGCCGGCCGCTGCCGGTCACCCGGGCCCGGACCGCGGTGTCGGCGGCGAGCAGGTCGACCCGGTCACCGGCCCGGGCGGCCAGCGCGGTCAGCAGCAGCGCCGCGTCGATCGCGGTGTCCAGCCGGGGCTCGTCGCCGAGCCGGACCGCCGAGGTGCGGCCGGTGTCGAGCACGCAGACCAGCCGCCGGTCCCGCTCCGGCCGCCAGGTGCGTACCAGCACGTCGGAGCGACGTGCGCTGGCCCGCCAGTCGATGGAGCGGACGTCGTCGCCGACCACGTACTCGCGGAGGGTGTCGAACTCGGTGCCGTGGCCGCGCCCCCGGGTCACCTGGACGCCGTCGATGACCCGCAGCCTGGCCAGCTTCTCGGGCAGGTGCCGCCGCGAGTCGAAGCGGGGCAGCACGCGCAGCGTCCACGGCGGTGTGGCGGGGTGGCCGGCGCGCTGCCGGAACGCCAGCCGCAGCGGCCCGAGCGAGCGTACGGTCAGCGCCACCGCGGGCCGGTCGCCGCGCCGGGCCGGAGTGAGCCGGACCGGCAGGGTGGCCGTGGCGCCCGGTGCGACGGTGAGCACCCGCCCGGCGGGAAGGTCGGGCCGCGCCCCGGCCGAGGGCACCCAGGCGTCGCGTACCTGGGCGCGCAGGATGCGGGCGGAGGTGTTGGCCAGGTGCAGGGAGACCGTGGCGGTCCCGCCGAGCCGGACCGCGCGGTCGCCGGCCCGGGTGGCGGCGAGCCCGTGCAGCGGCGCCGCGAGCGTCCAGTCGAGGGCGACCAGCAGCAGCACCGCCGCGGTCAGCACGGCGACGCCGAGGAACGGCGCCGGCCAGGCCGGCAGGGTCGCCGCGCTCGCCGCGAGCAGCAGACCCGCCCGCCAGGTCATCGCGGCGTCGGCACGGTGGCCAGCACCGCGTCCAGCACGGCGTCCACGGTGACGCCCTCCAACTCCACCTCCGGGCGCAGCCGGAGCCGGTGCCGCAGGGTGGGCCGGGCGACCGACTTCACGTCGTCCGGGGTGACGTGGTCCCGGCCGGCCAGCCAGGACCACGCCTTGGCGGTGGCGAGCAGGGCGGTGGCGCCCCGGGGCGAGGCGCCCAGCTCCAGCGCCGGGGCGACCCGGGTGGCCCGGCACAGGTCCACGATGTAGCCGAGCACCGGCTCGGCCACGTGCACCGCGTGCACCGCCGCCCGGGCGGCGGCCAGGTCGGCGGCGGTGGCCACCGGGCGTACGCCGGCGGCGCGCAGGTCGCGCGGGTCGAAGCCGGCGTGGTGCGCCCGGAGCACGCCCAGTTCCTCGTCCCGGCCGGGCAGCGGCACGGTCAGCTTGAGCAGGAACCGGTCGAGCTGCGCCTCGGGCAGCGGGTAGGTGCCCTCGTACTCGACGGGGTTCTGGGTGGCCGCCACGATGAACGGGTCGGGCAGCGGGCGGCGCTCCCCTTCGACGGAGACCTGCCGCTCCTCCATGACCTCCAGCAGCGCCGACTGGGTCTTCGGCGGGGTGCGGTTGATCTCGTCGGCGAGGAGCAGGTTGGTGAAGACCGGCCCCTCCCGGAAGGTGAAGGCGGCGGTGCGCGGGTCGAAGATCAGCGACCCGGTCACGTCGCCCGGCATCAGGTCGGGGGTGAACTGCACCCGCTTGGACTCCAGGTCCAGCGCGGCGGCCAGGGTGCGCACCAGCAGGGTCTTGGCCACCCCGGGCACGCCCTCCAGCAGCACGTGCCCCCGGCAGAGCAACGCGATGACCAGGCCGGTGACGACGGCGTCCTGGCCGACGACGGCCTTGGCCACCTCGGCCCGCAGCCGATGCAGGGCGGCGCGGGCGTCGGGCTGCGCGGTGGGCGACGCGGCGGCGATGACGGGTCCGGTCACCGGAGGTCTCCTTCGGTCGGGTGGGGGGCCAGGGTACGGGTCAGGGCGTCCAGGTCGCGGGCCAGCTCCAGCAGCGCCCGGTCGTCCTCCGGGGCGGCGCCGTGCAGCAGCTCGGCCACCCGCTCCGGGTCGGCCCCGGCGTGCGCGGCGACCCGGGCGGCGACCTCGTCGGGCGGCGTGTCGGGGGGCAGGTTGAGCCGGGGCAGCAGCCGGTCCAGCGTGGCGGCGCGCAGCGTCGCGGCGGTGGTGTCCCGGGCGCCGGCCCGGCGGTAGAGGCGGGCCCGGCCGAGCACCGTCTCCGCGGCGCGGACCGTCACCGGCAGCGGCTCCGGCACGGGCGGGCCGAGCCGGCGGGCCCGCCACAGCACCAGCAGGAGCCCGGCCACGGCGAGCTGCGCCAGCACCGCCCAGAACCAGGGCGGGAACGCGTCCCAGAGCGGGTTGTGCCAGTTCGGCGGCGGGTCCGCCCGGTCGTCCGCGCGGCCGCCGGTGCGCCGGGGCAGCGGCGTCCCGCCGTCGCCGGGGCTCGGCGACCAGCTCGGCCCGGTCGGGGCCGGCGCGGCGCCGGGCAGGTCGAGCCAGACCAGCGGGCGGGCGCCGCCGAGCAGGCCGGTGGCGAGGGCCCGGTTGCCCCACTCGTCGATCCGGTCGTTGCGGAACGGGTCGCTGGCCCCGACCACCACCACCTCGGTGCCCCAGGAGATCCGGCGCAGCGCGCCCGCGTAGCACCGGTCGGCGCCGGACGGCCCGGCGTAGCGCTGGTGGTCCACGGCGGCGGTGCCGGCGCGGAGCGCCTCGGGCAGCCGGCAGGGCGCGCCGTCGGCGTCGGGCGGTACGGCCCGGGTCGCCCACCGGCGGTCGGTGGGTTCGAGCGGCACGGCCAGGCCGGTCAGCACCCGGCGGGACGGCTCGACCAGCACCAGCCGGCTGCCGGGAGGCAGCACGGTCAGGGCGGCCAGGGTGCCCGGGTGCACCAGCCCGGGAGCGGGCACGAAGAGGGTGGTCGGACCTGCTCCGGCGGCCCGCAGGGCGTGCAGCGTGTCGGTCTCCCGGCGGATCTGCACCCCCTGCGCGCGCAGCGCCTCGGCCAGCCGGCTGCCGCCGTCGTCGCCGGTGGCGACCGGGGCGAGGAAACCCCGATCGGTCGGGTCGGGCTGGTCCACGGCGTGCAGGACCAGGGTTGTCACGATCAGCAGCACGGCCAGCCCGATCGGGACCAGCAGCCGGTGCCACCGGCGGCGGGGCGCGGGCGGGGCCGCCGGCCGGGCCGGGTCGAGGGTCGCGGTCACCGGCGGTCCCCCTCGGCGGACAGCTCGCGACGCAGGTCGGCGGCGAGGTCCCGCATCCGGTGGTCGTGTGCGGCGGTGGCCGGGCGCTGGGCGTACCAGAGGTCGGAGAAGATCGCCGCGGCGGTGTGCAGGGTGGGCCGCACCTCGGGCCGGACCCGGGCCACGGCCGCGGTCAGTTCGGTGACGGTCAGCCCGGGGCGGGGCTCCACGAGCTGCCGCGCGACCAGCAGGCGGACCATTTCGCGCAGCCGTTCGCGGACCGCCTCGGCGTACCGGCCCTCGGCGGCGAGCCGGTCGGCGAGGCCGGCCCGGGCGGCAGGCGCCGGTTCGGGTGACCGGGGCGCGGGCACGGGCACCGCCGCCGTGTCCGGCCGGGCCCGGCGCCGCCGCCGGGGCAGCCGCAGCTTCGGCAGCCGCAGCCGGGGGAGCCGTGGCCGGGGCAGCCGCAGCCGGGGTAGCCGTGGCCGGCCGATCCGGGGCAGCCGGCGGGGCACCCAGGCCGGGAAGGAGTACCAGGCCAGCGCGACCAGCAGCGCCCCGGCCAGCAGGAGCAGGCCGGCCAGCGGCAGTGGTACGGCGTCCCCCAGCGCGGCGACCCTCTCGGTCCACCACCGGCTCACCGGGGCACCGCCAGCAGGACGGGTTCCGGGGCCGGGGCGCGGGAGAGCCGGATGTCCAGCCCCTCGGTGCGCATCCGGGTCTCCAGGTGCAGCACCGCGTCCAGGCAGGCCAGCGCCGGGTACGCGACCGCGTTCACGGCCACCCAGGCGACGGTGGCGACCGGCAGCGCCCAGGCGGCGACGTCGAAGAGGCCCAGCAGCCCGAGGCCGTGGTAGACACCCAGCCCGATGCCGAGCCGGATCAGCCACCAGCCCAGGTAGCCGAGCAGCCGGATGGCGGCGGCCCGCCCGCCGACCCGGACCGCCAGCCGCAGCGCCCGCCCCGGCGCCCGGTACGCCGGCACCCGGTCCACCACGAGCACCGGCACCACCGCGCCGAGCAACCCGTACGCGACGAACCAGGCCGGCCCGGCCAGCCCGGCGAGCAGGACCGTGCACCCGACCGCGGCCCCGGCCAGCAGGGTGGCGCCCCAGCGGGCGTCGCGAAGCAGCTCGCGTGGCCCGGTGCGGCGGCCCAGCAGCGCGGCCCCGGCGGCCCGGCCGGCCGGGTTGCCGAGCAGCGCGATGATCATGGCCTCGGTGCCGGCGCCGAGGGCGAGCAGCAGCCAGTACCACCCGAACCGGTCGGGGTCGGGCCACCACTCGGGCGGCCGGGCGCCGGCCAGCACCCGCAGCGGGTGCAGCAGGGCCTGCTCGCCGAGGGCCAGCAGGACGGCGAGCGGGACGAGCCCCCGGGCCTGGTCGCGCAGCAGCAGGACGGCCGAGTCGAGCAGTTCGCCGACGGTCAGCGGGCGGCGCGGGAGCACCGCGGTCGGGCCGACGTCGGGCACGGGTACTCCTGGCGGGCGGAGGGAGGTGGCGGGCGGCGACACGCCCGAGGGATCATGGTTGCACGGCGCGTCCGCGTCCGGTGGACCCCTCCGCCGGGGCGCGCCACGCGGGCGGCCACGCCGTCAGCTGTGGTGCCGGACGGCCCTCGGCGCTACCGTGCCGTGAAGACGGCGCACCCTCCTAACGAACGGGGATGGAACGATAAACCCCATGAGAGCCCGGGTACTGGTGGTCGACGACGACCCCGCACTCGCCGAGATGCTCGGCATCGTCCTGCGCAGCGAGGGTTTCGTGCCTTCCTTCGTCGCGGACGGAGAACGGGCACTGGCCGCGTTCCGTGACAGCCGGCCCGACATCGTCCTGCTCGACCTGATGCTCCCCGGCATGAGCGGCATCGACGTGGCCCGGGCCATCCGGGGCGAGTCCGGCGTGCCGATCGTGATGCTGACCGCCAAAAGCGACACGGTCGACGTGGTGCTCGGGCTGGAGTCCGGGGCCGACGACTACGTGGTCAAGCCGTTCAAGCCGAAGGAGCTGGTGGCCCGGATGCGGGCCCGGCTGCGCCGGGGCGAGGACGTGGCGCCGGAACTGCTCACCATCGGCCCGCCCGGCAACCAGATCACCATCGACGTGCCGGCGCACACGGTGAGCCGGGACGGCGAGGAGGTGAAGCTGACGCCGCTGGAGTTCGACCTGCTGGTCGCGCTCGCGCGCAAGCCGCGCCAGGTCTTCACCCGGGAGGTGCTGCTGGAGGTCTGGGGTTACCGGCACGCCGCCGACACCCGCCTGGTCAACGTGCACGTGCAGCGGCTGCGCGCCAAGATCGAGCCGGATCCGGAGCGACCCGAAATCATCCTCACCGTCCGAGGCGTGGGCTACAAGGCGGGCACCGGATAGCCTGGTCAGCACTGTGGTGACCTCCCCGCCCCCCGCCTCGCCGACCATCGCGCCCCGCCGGCTCCGCGCCGCGCGGGCGCTGTGGCGCTTCCTGGCCGGCCGCACGGCCCGGTTCGCCGCCGGGATGCACCAGACCTGGCGGAGGTCGCTCCAGCTTCGTGTGGTGACCATCACGCTGGTGGCGTCGAGCCTCCTGGTGGGCGGGTTCGCCTACCTGATCGCCGACAAGCTCACCAACATCCTGCTGGAGAACGCCGAGACCGACGTCCTGATCCGGCTGCGCAACGGCAGCGACTACGCCTCGAAGCAGTTCAACCTCTACAGCCAGCCGCAGGAGGCCCAGCTCCAGGACACCATCGACGGCACGGTCAACTATCTGGCCGGCGGTGACCCGGCGCAGACCAGCGGCGTGGTGGTGGCGATCACCGCCGACAACTTCACCAGCATCGAGCCGCGCACCTCCCCGGACGTGCAGGTGCGCCCGCTGATCAGCCGGGAGCTGCGGGCCTCGGTGGCGGCCGGCAACGTCGCCCACCAGATCCGCACCGGCACGCTCGGCGGCCAGCGCACCAAATACCTGGTCTACGGCTCCCCGGTGCCGACCCGGTTCGGGCAACTGGAGCTCTACTACCTCGTACCCCTGGCCCGGCAGGACGCCACGGCGGCCGACGCCCGAGCCACCGTGGTCGCCACCGGCGCGGCCCTGGTGCTGCTGCTCGGCCTGCTGGCGGCCCTGGTCACCCGCCTGGTGGTGACCCCGGTGCGGGTGGCCGCCCGGACCGCCCAGCGGCTCTCCGCCGGCCTCCTCGACCAGCGGATGGTGGTCAACGGCGAGGACGACCTGGCCCTCCTCGCCGCCTCGTTCAACCAGATGGCGACCAACCTGCAACGGCAGATCCTCCGGCTGGAGGAGATGTCCCGGCTGCAACGCCGGTTCACCTCCGACGTCTCGCACGAGCTGCGCACGCCGCTGACCACGGTCCGGATGGCGGCCGACCTGATCTTCGCCGAGCGGGACGACTTCGATCCGGCCGTGGCGCGCAGCGCCGAGCTGCTCCAGGCCGAGCTGGACCGGTTCGAGGAGTTGCTCACCGATCTGCTGGAGATCAGCCGCTTCGACGCCGGCTTCGCCATGCTCGACAGCGAGCCGACCGACCTGGTGCCGGTGGTGCACCGGGTGGCCGAGCGGCTGGGCGGGCTGGCCGAGCGGGTCGGGGTGGCCATCGAGATGGACCTGCCGGACAGCCCGGTGATCGCCGAGGTCGACCCGCGCCGGGTCGAGCGGGTGCTGCGCAACCTGGTCGGCAACGCCGTCGAGCACGGCGAGGCCAAGCCCGTGCGGATCACCCTCGGCGTGGACCAGAGCGCGGTGGCGATCACCGTGCGCGACCACGGCGTCGGGCTCAAGCCGGGCGAGGAGAAGCTCGTCTTCAACCGGTTCTGGCGGGCCGACCCGTCCCGGGCCCGGCAGACCGGCGGCACCGGGCTGGGCCTGTCGATCAGCCTGGAGGACGCCCGGCTGCACGGCGGCTGGCTGGAGGCGTGGGGTGCGCCCGGGCAGGGGGCCCAGTTCCGGCTGACCCTGCCGGCCCGCGCCGGGGACCGGCTGACCACGTCACCGCTGCGGCTGGTGCCGGCCGACGCCACCCTGCCGTTCGGCGGTCCGCGCGACGGCGGCCCGCTCGCCATCGGTCCGGGCAGCGGCGCGGGCGCCCTGGCCATCGGGCCGGCGGAGTCGGGTGACCGGGCCGAGGTGACGTCATGAGGCGGCGGGCGCTGGCGGTGCTGCTGGCCGGGCTGCTGCTCCCCGCCGGGTTGGCCGGGTGTGGGATCCCGCACGAGAGCGAGGTCCAGGTCGACGGCTCGGGTCCGGCCGCCGAGGCCGGCGCGCTCAACGGCAGCCCCGCACGGCCGCCGACCCCGACCGACAGCGCCGAGCCCGGCCCGTTCATCGAGAACTACCTGCTGGCGGCCGCCGCCGGTGAACGCGAGCAGGCGTACGCCCGGGTCAAGGAGTTCATCGCGCAGGAGGCGAAGAGTCGGCTGCGGGAGAAGCAGCAGAGCAGCGAGATCGAGCTGACCGTGGTCCGGCTCCGGGAGAAGCCCGAGGTCACCCCGCCGAACAACCAGGGCACCAGCGAGGTGACCGTCAAGGTGCAGCAGGTCGGTGTGCTGCGTGCCGACGGCACCCTGGCGCCGCCGGTGGCCAACGAGACCGAGTACGTGTTCAAGCTGCGCCGGGCCGAGCCGGCCGGCGGAGGGCTGCTGATCACCGACCTGCCGAACGTGCTGCTGATCAGCGACGACGCGCTGCGGCGGTACTACCCGTCGCGCACCATCTACTTCTGGAACTCCGATCAGTCGCGGCTGGTGCCCGACCTGCGTTACCTGCCCTTGTCGATGCCGGCCGAGCGACGGGTCACCGAGGTGGTGAAGTGGCTGACCGGCGGCCCGTCCGACTGGCTGGCCCCGGGCGTGACCGGGCTGCCCGACGGCACCCGGCCGATCAACAACGCCACCGGCGCGGACGGGCACTGGGAGGTCAACCTCACCATGCCGGGCGCCAACGACGAGCGGCTCGCCCTGCTCGCCACCCAGCTCGCCTGGGCCCTGCCCGAGCTGAGCGGCCAGCTCGACCTGAAGATCCAGAACCAGCAGCGGCGCACCGTCGACCTGGAGCAGGAACGCGCGGCGCACGCCGCGTACCCGGCCGGGGACCTTCCGTCGCGGTTCACCGTCTACGACGGGGCCATCCGCCCGTTGGCCATCGGCAACGAGCCGAGAAGCGGCGTCCCGCTGGCGCCGGCCGCCAACCGGAACGTGGTCTCCGCGGCGCTCGCGCACGTCGGCGACCAGGTGCTGGCCGCGCTGGTGGTGACGGACGCGGACCGCAAGCAGCGGCTCCGGGTCGGCTCGGGCCCGGAGCCGGTCGCCGTGTTCAACACCAGCGCCAGGGCGTACGGCGCGATCGGGCGACCCACCTGGCTGCGCTCCCTCGACAAGGACCAACCGGCCGGCCTGGTGGCGGCCGACGGCAAGCTCTACCGGTTCGACGGCACGGGAGCGATGAGCCTGGTTCCGCTGGCGGTCCCCGGCCCGGTCGTCGCGGTCGCCGGGTCACTCGACGGGCACCGGATCGCCCTGGTCAGCGGTGGTGCCCTCTACGTCGCGGCGGTCAGCGTCGACGGCGGCGTGGTCAGTGTGGGCCAGCCGCGCCGGCTGGTCACCCTGCTCACCAGCATCAGTGCCGCCGACTGGGTCGCGGAGAACGACCTGGTCCTCGCCGGCAACGAGGCGGACCGGCGGCCGGCCATCCACCAGATCACGGTCGACGGCGGCCGGGAGACCCCGCTCAAGCGGGACATCGGGGCCGAGGTGACCCAGTTGGCCGCGTACCCGGGCGGCGCGGTCGGCGGGCTGCCGTCGCTGTCGTACATGTACGAGGCGAACCGGACGGCCTATCGGAACAACCCGCTCGACACCATCAAGCGGGAACAGGTGCTGGACGTGCCGGCGGGCAGCCGCGCGACCAATCCGACCGCACCCTTCTTCCTCTACTGAGGCGCCGGTGCCGGGCCTGGGCGGACTCTGGTCGGACCTGACCGACCTGGTGCTGCCGGCCGTGCGCCGGCTGCGGGGAGCGCGTGCCGGGCCTGCGGCAGGGCTTCTGTCCGGGCTGCGTGCACGACCTGGCGGCGCTCACCCCCGCGGCGACCCGGCCCGACCCGGCCCCGGCCGGCCTGCCGCCCTGCGTCGCCCTCGGGCCGTACGCGGGCGCGCTGCGGAACGGGCTGCTGGCGTACAAGGAGCAGGGCCGGCACGGGCTGGCCCGGCCGCTGGGCGCGCTGCTGGCCGAGGTGGTCGCCGCGGCGGTCGGCCCGCGAGGCCCGGTGACCCTGGTGGCGGTGCCGGACACCGCGCAGGCGGCCCGGGCCCGGTACGGCGACCACCTGGACCGGCTGACCCGCCACGCGGCGGCGCGGCTGGGCGCGGCCGGCTGGCCGGTACGCGTGCTCCGGCCGCTGCGCGCGCTGCCCCGGCCGGACTCGGTGGCGCTGGACAGCGCCGGCCGCGCCGCCGCGGCCGAGGCGGCCTTCCGGCTGCGCCGGGCCGGCGGACCGACCGGGCCCGTGGTGCTGCTGGACGACATCGTCACCACCGGGGCGACCCTGGCGGCGGTGAGCCGCATCCTGCACGGGGCGGGAATGACGCCAAAGGTCGCGGCCGTGCTCGCCGCAACGCAAAAGCGGCACCATCAGTGACGCTTCGTGTTTCCGTTTCACCCCATGGTGTATGAGCTGTTAAATTTCGCGGCCTCTCCCGGCAACTGGGGGTGACTGGTGGCCGAACAGGAGTTAGCGTTTTCGTGTCGGGGGTAGGAGGGTTGCCAACCTTCCCCCGGCCTTGGAAGGAGGCGTAGCCGTACACCATCGGTCGACGCCGAACGGGGCTCTCCCTGGGTGCGTCGACCGGAAGATCCGGACCGAACGACCGTCCGAACAAGGGAGGTCACGTGGACATCGTGGTCAAGGGCCGTAACGTCGAAGTGCCGGACCATTACCGGGTGCACGTAGCCGAAAAGCTCGCGAAGATCGAACGCTACGACCACAAGCTCATTCGCGTGGACGTCGAGTTGTTCCACGAGCGCAATCCGCGCCAGGCCGATCATTGCCAGCGGGTGGAAATCACCTGCGTGACGCGCGGTCCGGTGATCCGGGCCGAGGCCTGCACGAATGATTTCTACAGCGCGCTGGATGCCGCCATCGCCAAGCTGGACACCCGCTTCCGCCGGGCGGCCGACCGCCGCCGGGTGCACCGCGGCCGGCACGCGCCGCTCTCCGTCGCCGCCGCCACCGCCGACCTGCCGGTGGCCGATCTGGACGGGCCCGGCCTGGCGGCGCTGAACGGGCACGCGACGGCCACCGCCGTCGCGGAACGGCCCGACGAGGGCAGCTACGAGGAACACGACGACCAGCCGTGGCACATCGCGCGGGCGAAGGTGCACCCCGCCGAGCCGATGACGGTCGACGACGCGCTGTTCCAGATGGAACTGGTCGGCCACGACTTCTACCTGTTCCAGGACAAGGAGTCCGGCCGCCCGAGCGTGGTCTACCGCCGGCACGCCTACGACTACGGGATCATCTCGCTCGACACCTGACCCCTGACCACCCCTGGGGACACACCGGCCGGAGGCCGTGGTGGGAGACCACCACGGCCTCCGCCGTCAGCCGGTGCGGTCGCCCGACAGCCGGCCGAAGATCAGCGAGTCGACCCGGGTCCCGTCCGGGCCGGGGAGCCGGCCGCGCAGCAGCCCCTCCCGCCGGAAGCCGGCCTTCGCCAGCACCCGCTGCGAGGCGAGGTTCTCCGGCCGGGTGCCGGCCCAGAGCCGGGCCAGCCCGACCTCGAACGCCCAGCCGGCGACGAGGCCCACCGCCCGGGTGGCCAACCCCCGGCCGCGGGCCTCGGGCAGCATGCTGTAGCCGAGCATGGCCTGGCCGGTGGCGGGCTCGTCGTACACCAGGGCGCAGCCGCCGGCCACCGCACCGGTCGTCGCGTCGAGGATCACCAGGTCGGCCGAGCGGCCGGCCAGCCAGTGGCTCTCCGCCAGCCGGCAGCGCCGTTCGATCGACTCCCGGTCCGGCGCCACCGGCGGGACCCGGCTCGCCACCACCTCGGGCCGGGTGTGCAGCCGGTACATCGGGTCGGCGTCCTCCGGCCCGAGCCGCCGCAGCGTCACCACGCCGTCGGTGAGCCGGCCGTCGGGCAGGTCCGGCAGCAGCCGAGCGGTCGGACCGGGCGGGTCGTCAGCGAGGCGTACCCAGGCCACCAGGTCGTACCGGGCGCCGTCGCGCGGGGCGCTCGCCGCCCGCCGGACGCCCTCGTGCCGGTAGCCGCAGGCCAGCGCCACCCGCTGGCTCGCCCCGTTCTCCTGGTGGGTGAGCAGTTCCAGCCGGGCCGCCCCGGCCGTGAAGGCCGCCGCGGTCAGGGCCCGGGTCGCCGCGCCGGCCACGCCCCGGCCCCGGGCCGCCGGCACCACCCAGTAGCCGATCTCGAGGTGCCCCCGCTCCGCGCTGATCGACGTCAGCCCGATGCCGCCGAGCAGCCGGTCGGTGTCCCGGTCGGCGATGGCGTACGCGGCACCGCCGGCCGCCCATGCCGCCGGCGCGCCCTCGGTGATCCACCAGTGGGCGCTCTGCGCGGTGTACGGGTCGGGCATGGCGGGGATGAACCGCCGGGTCTCCGGGTCGGCGCAGCCGGCCACCACCTCCGGCGCGTCGGCCGGGCGGAACGGCCGCAGCCGCACCCCGTACGCCTCAATGGTCTCCGGCGTCATCACAGGTCCTCCGGGAGCAACCCGCCGATCCAGACGTCCTGCCGTTCCCCGCGATGCTGGACGCCGCCGCGGAGGGTGCCCTCGACGGTGAAGCCGGCCTTCTCGGCGGCCCGGCGGGACGCGGTGTTGCCGACGTTGGCCCGCCACTCGATCCGGGCCAGGCCGAGCGTGGTGAAGCCCCAGGCGCACAGCGCGGCCAGCGCGGCCGGCAGGTAGCCCCGGCCCCGGGCGTGCGGCGCGGTCATGAAGCCCACGTCGGCGACGAGCGGGGCCCCGGGGGCGATGCGCAGGTCGATGGAGGCGACGTAGCGGTCCTCGGCGTCGGCGACCGCGTAGGAGGCGCCGGTGCCCCGGGCCCAGGCCGCCTCCGCGATGTCCCGCAGGAAGCCCTCGGCGTGCTCCCGCTGGTAGGGGTGCGGCACCGTGGTCCAGCGGATGGTCTCCTCGTCGCGGCACGTGGTCACGAGCGCGTCGATGTCGCGCTCCTCCAGCGGGCGCACCCGCAGCTCGGTGGCGCCGGCGGTGGCGAACAGGACCGGCTGGGGCCGGCCGAAGACCGCGGCCCGGCGGGCCTCCAGGGTGTCCGGGCCGTAGCGGGAGGGTTCGCCCGGTGCCCCCAGCTCGTGCGGCAGGAGGGAGCCGATCCAGCCCTCCGGGCGCCCGTCGACCGCGGGATGGGCCAGCCGCAGCTCGCCCTCGACCCGGAAGCCGGCCCGGAGCGCGACCAGCCGGGAGGCGTGGTTGCCGACCTCCGCCTGCCAGGTCACCCGGCGCAGCTTGAGCGCGTCGAACGCCCAGCGGGCGACGGCCCGGGTGGCCCGCACCGCCACGCCCCGGCCACGGGCCCAGGGCGCGGTCCAGTAGCCCACCTCGGCGGAGTCCAGGCCGCGGTCGACGGAGACGAGGCCGCAGGAGGCGAGCAGCTCGCCGGTGTCGGCGTCGCAGACCGCGAACGGCGCCCCGGTGCCCTCCGCCCAGGCTGTCCCGCTGATCGTGGTCACGAACCCGAGGGCGTGCTCGGGCAGGTACGGGCGAGGTACGGTGGTCCAGCGCTGGATGTCCGGATCCTGGCAGGCGCGGTGCACCGCGTCGGCGTCCTCCGCCCGCCAGGGTCGCAGCAGCAGGCCGTCCTCGATGATCTCCACAGGCTCCACCAGAGCCATCGTGCCGGATCGTTCGCGTACGGCGTAACCCGATTACCGCCGGTCAGCGCGCCCGCTCGGCGTTATGTCGGGTTCGCTGCCCCGGACCGCCGCCACCAGTGACCATCGCCGCGGCGGAGCGCCTACGATGGTTCGAGACTGTCTAGGGGAGCGTTGATCCGTGTCGATTCTGGAAAAGGTCCTTAGCGCGGGCGCGGGCCGTATGGTGCGCCGGCTCAAGGCCATTGCCGCCGCCGTCAACTCGATCGAGGACGACTACGTCAACCTCAGCGACGACGAGCTGCGGGACATGACCGACCAGTTCAGAGAGCGGCTCGCCGACGGTGAGACCCTCGATGACCTGCTGCCCGAGGCGTTCGCGGTGTGCCGGGAGGCCGCCGCCCGTGTGCTCGGCCAGCGGCCCTACGACGTCCAGGTGATGGGCGGCGCGGCGCTGCACTTCGGCAACATCGCCGAGATGAAGACCGGTGAGGGCAAGACCCTGACCTCGGTCATGCCGGTCTACCTGAACGCGCTCGCCGGCAAGGGCGTGCATGTGATCACGGTGAACGACTACCTGGCCGAGCGCGACGCCGCCTGGATGGGCCGGGTGCACGAGTTCCTCGGCCTCAGCGTGGGCGTGGTGCTGCCCAACCGGCCGGCCACCGAGCACCGCGCGGCCTACGAGTGCGACATCACCTACGGCACCAACAACGAGTTCGGCTTCGACTACCTGCGCGACAACATGGCGTGGTCGAAGGAGGAGCTGGTCCAGCGCGGCCACTTCTTCGCGGTGGTCGACGAGGTCGACTCGATCCTCATCGACGAGGCCCGGACCCCGCTGATCATCTCCGGCCCGGCCGAGCACTCCGCCCGCTGGTACCAGGAGTTCGCCTCCGTGGTGGCCCGCCTCCAGCCCGGCACCGACGGCGAGGGCGACTACGAGGTCGACCACGCCAAGCGCACCATCGCCATCACCGAGCGCGGTGTCGCCAAGATCGAGGACCGGCTCGGCATCGACAACCTCTACGAGTCGGTGAACACCCCGCTCGTCGGCTACATGAACAACGCGATCAAGGCCAAGGAGCTCTACAAGCGCGACAAGGACTACATCGTCAGCGACGGCGAGGTCCTCATCGTCGACGAGTTCACCGGCCGCATCCTGCACGGCCGCCGCTACAACGAGGGCATGCACCAGGCGATCGAGGCCAAGGAGGGGGTGGAGATCAAGCAGGAGAACCAGACCCTGGCCACCATCACCCTCCAGAACTACTTCCGCCTCTACGAAAAGCTCTCCGGCATGACCGGCACCGCCCAGACCGAGGCGAGCGAGTTCAACAAGGTCTACAAGGTCGGCGTCGTGACCATCCCGACGCACCGGCCGATGGTCCGCCTCGACCGGGCGGACGTCATCTACAAGACCGAGAAGGCCAAGTTCAACGCCGTGGTCGAGGACATCGCCGAGCGGCACGAGCAGGGCCAGCCGGTGCTGGTCGGCACGGTCTCCGTCGAGAACTCCGAGATCCTGTCCCACCTGCTGCGCCGCCGCGGCATCCCGCACTCGGTGTTGAACGCCAAGTTCCACGCCAAGGAGGCGGAGATCGTCGCCCAGGCCGGGCGCAAGGGCGCGGTCACCGTCGCCACCAACATGGCCGGCCGCGGCACGGACATCCTGCTCGGCGGCAACCCCGAGTTCCTCGCCGCCAACGAGCTGCGCCAGCGCGGCCTCGACCCGGTCGAGCAGCCCGAGGAGTACGCCAAGGCGATGGAGGAGGTCCTGCCCACCTGGAAGCAGGCCTGCGACGTCGAGGCGGAGGAGGTCGCCGCCGCCGGTGGCCTCTACGTGCTGGGCACCGAGCGGCACGAGTCGCGCCGGATCGACAACCAGCTGCGCGGTCGCGCCGGCCGGCAGGGTGACCCCGGCGAGTCCCGCTTCTACCTGTCGCTGCAGGACGACCTGATGAAGCGCTTCCGGGCCGGTGCCGTCGAGGCGGTGATGGACCGCTTCAACATCCCGGAGGACGTGCCCATCGAGTCGAAGATGGTCACCCGCCAGATCAAGAGCGCACAGGCCCAGATCGAGGGCCAGAACGCCGAGATCCGCAAGAACGTCCTCAAGTACGACGAGGTGCTCAACAAGCAGCGCCAGGTGATCTACGCCGAGCGCCTCCGGGTGCTCAACGGCGAGGACCTCTCCGAGCAGGTCCGCAACATGATCGACGACGTGGTCGGAGCGTACGTGGTGGGCGCCACGAGCGACGGCTACGCCGAGGACTGGGACCTCGACCAGCTCTGGTCCAACCTCAAGCAGCTCTACCCGGTGGGCATCACCGTCGACGAGCTGGAGGAGGAGGTGGGCTCCCGGGCCGGCCTCGACCAGGACTTCCTGCTCGCCCGCCTCAAGGAGGACGCGAACGCCGCGTACGACCGGCGCGAGGAGCAGCTCGGCGAGGAGGCCGCACGCCAGCTCGAGCGGATGGTCCTGCTCCAGGTGATCGACCGCAAGTGGCGCGAGCACCTCTACGAGATGGACTACCTCCAGGAGGGCATCAGCCTGCGGGCGTACGCCCAGCGCGACCCGGTCATCGAGTACCAGCGCGAGGGCTTCGACATGTTCGCCACCATGATGGACGGCATCAAGGAGGAGACGGTCGGCTTCCTCTACAACCTGGAGGTGCAGGTCGAGGAGCCCGAGCCGGAGGCCGAGGAGGTGCAGCTGCTGGAGAAGCCGGTGGAGATCCGGGCCAAGGGTCTCAACCGCACGCCGCAGCAGCAGGGCCTGCAATATTCGGCGCCCTCCGTCGACGGCGAGGCCGGCCGTGGCGCACCGGTGCTGGAACGTGCCGAGGAGCAGGCGCCCGCGCTCGGCATCGGCCGCCCCGAGACGTCGGAACGCCCCGCCGCCTCCACTCCGCGCCGGACGGCCGGGATGAGCGGCCAGGCGGTCGCGGCGAGCACGGCCCGGCGGGCCGCGCCCGGCCAGGTCGACGGCGCCGGCGAGGGCCCGTCCCGCAACGCGCCCTGCCCGTGCGGCTCCGGCCGCAAGTACAAGCGCTGCCACGGCGCCCCCAACGGCGGCAACTGACCGCCCCCGCACCAGCCCGACGGGCCCCGGCCACCGGCCGGGGCCCGTCGGCGTCTCCACCCCAACCTCCAGGGGATCAGAGGGCGTCGAGGACGGTGCAGAGCCAGGTGCCGCGGCGGTGTTCCAGGCGCGGGGCGATCGCCCAGCTCGCGCCGCCGGCACCCGCGAGCACGGCGGCGGCCTCGACCGCGCCCGTCCGGGGCTCGCAGACCCGCAGCCGGCGGAGTTGGAGGACGGGCCGGGCGGTGCGGCGGCGGGCCGGGCCGACCCGGCGGGCGGCGCGGGCCAGCTCGGCGGTCACCCGGGTGGCGGCCTCGGGCAGGCACAGCGGCCGGAGCTGCGCGGGTGGGCGGTAGCCGTTGACGATCTCCAGAAAGGTGCGGACGAACCGGTGCGCCGCCCGGGCCGCCTCGGGGGTCGCGGTCACCAGGGCGGCCGGTGGAGGGCCGGCCGAGCGCTCCGGCCCGGCCGGCACCGGCCGGACGTCGGCGCCCCGGCCGCTCAACCGGTCCGTGCCCCGGCCGGCGGGACGGTCGGGGTCCCGGCGACGCGGGTCGAAGAGGTCGAGAGCGAGCTGGTCGACGTTGCCCCAGGCGTCGCCCCAGGCCGGGTCCTGGTCGGTGCAGGGCGGGGCGGGCCGGAGCCGAACGGGGGGACGCGGTGCCAGCGGGCGGCGGGTGTCGACCATCCTCAACCCCTGTTCCTTGCGTTTGCCTGCGTTTGCCTTCGATGGTTACCTATTCTCGGGCAGAGCTATGCGACCCGTCAATGCCGGTACGGCATCGGGCGGTCACTCCACGTCGCGGTCGGTGAGCGGGTTGCCGCGTACCCACTCGGCGGTCTCGGCGTACTTCCGTTGGATGTACTCCTCCAGTTGGGCGCGCTCCACGCGCCACTGGCCCCGGCCGCCGATCTTGATGGCGGGCAGCTCTCCGCTGCGCACCATGTGGTAGACCTGCGAGTCCGAGACGTTCAGCTCGGCGGCCACGTCGGACAGCAGCAGGAACCTCGGCTCCACGGTGACTCCCGGGGTTGGCTACGTTTGCTTCAGTTTGCCATCACGAGCCGGGTCACCCCAGGCCCGGCGCGGCGAATCCGGCCGGGGGACACACCGGCGTGGAACTTCTCCGCGACGGGTGCGGGGTGTATGACGGTCACGGCGTACGGCATGATCGGCGCCCGGAGCCGGCGTCCGCCGGCCGGGCTGAGGGCGGGGAGAGACCGGTGACCGACGAGCTTGTCCGGGTGTACGTGCCGGCGACCGTCCCCATGCTGGCCCGGCTGCGCGAGGAGGGCCTGGTCGGCGAGGAGGCGCACGCGGTCACCCCGGAGCTGCGGGAGTGGTACGCCGAGGGCGACGAGGAGGAACTGGAGTACGTCGCCTTCACCCGGGCCGCCCAGGAAGCGCTGCTGCTGCTCCGGGCCGATCCGGGCGCGCCCCGCCGGCGGGTCGTCGTCTCGGTGGACCTGCCGGCCCGCGCGGTCGGCCGGGTCGGCGGCGAGCTGGGTTCCAGCGTGGTCCGGCTCGCCGGTCCGGTGCCGGTGAAGTCCGTCGCCGCGCTCCACGTGGACGGCCGGGACGCGGTCGACGACGTGGCCGCCGCCGCCGAGGTGGTGGCCGAGGCGCAGGCCGGTGACCCGGACGCCCAGTTCACCGTCGATGGGGCCGAGGACCATGAGCTGGAGTGGTACGACGTGACCGAGCTGGACGTGCTGCTGCGCGAGGTCTCCTGACGCCGAGAGGCCTCAGGAGCCGGACTCGTCCTCGTCCTCCACGGCGCGCGGGTTAAGGGTGCGACCGAAGGCGATGAGCGTGGTGAGCGCCCCCACGAAGAGCACCCAGATGCCGTTGTCCACCCGCGAGGTGCCGAGCGCGGTCTGCGCCACCTGATCCGCCTCGCTGAGCGCGGCGGCCAGGTCGAGCAGCCCGCGGCCGCCGACCCGGATGATCACCTCGGTGAGCAGCAGGAGCAGGCCCGCGCCGGCCCCGGCCACGAGGTACGCCGGCCAGCGCAGCTCCGCAGCGACCCCGTCCCGCCGCTCGGCGCGGCGGCGGGCCCAGGCCAGGTAGAGGTACGCCACCAGGCCGGCGATCAGCCCGGCGAGCAGGGACTCGGTCCGGGACACCCACTTCGCGGCGTCGAGCATCGACTGCTGGGTGTCCCCGGCGCCGAACAGATCGGAGAGCGGGTCGCGGGCGCGGCTGAACAGCACCACGAAGACCTGCGCGGCCAGCGTGGCGGCGGCGACCGCGCCGACCACCCGGGCGTTGCGCGCCCCGGCCGCCGCTCCGCCGATGATCGCCGCGGCGACGGTGGTGCCGGCGATGGTGTTGGTGGTCGCGTTGTCGGCGTACGTCAGGTTGACCGCGACGGCGGCGGCGAGCCCGACCAGCAGGCCGGCGCCGACGGCGGCGAGGAAGCGCAGGGTGGCGCGGCCAAGCCGGTTGGTCGCCGCCAGGGCGACCGCGGCGCCGGCGACGAGCGCGGCGGTGATCACGCCGGGCAGGGCGTACGCGGAGAGGCTGAGCGCGGTGACCCCGGCCGCGGCCGAGGTGATCGCCGCCCGGGTGGACCAGAGCATGGCGGCCAGCCAGCCGAGCGACAGCACGGCCAGCACCAGGGCGCCGGGCGCGTGAGCGAGGCGGCCACCGGCGGGCACGGCCTCGACGGTCTCGTCCGAGGGGGATCCGGCCGGGGTGCCGGCCGTCCGCTCGGTGGCGGGCTGGTCCGGCTCCGCGGCCGTGGAGGTGCCGGGCTGCTTGCTCATCGTCTCCCTCTCGACGGACGCCGGATCGGCCGCGACGGCCGGGCAGGTCACCGGTCATCCAGCGTACGCGGCCCTCCCGGGCCTCCTCCGGACGCGGCTGGCCGGCACCGCCGATCTTGGCCGGGCCGACCGGACGATGACGGATCACAGGTGAGCGGTGGGACCGGCCGAGGATTCATCGGGGGCGGCGGGTTGTCGCCTACGGTCCGGTGTGAGGGGTTGCGTCCGGGTGCGCCGGCCGATGGGGCCCGAACAGGGGCGGTGGAGGCGGGGCCGGCCCCTTCGCATGGAAGAATTGGCCGAGGTCCCGCCGCCGCGACCGGTCCGCCGCGCGGTGTCCGGCAACCCGGCCACCCGGCCGGCGCCCGCGGGTCCGATTTCGCCACCGCCGTCGAGATCGCACAGGAGCCTGTGATGGACGCCGTGTTCTCCGTACCCGAGCCGCGCAACGAGCCGGTCCACACCTACGAGCCCGGCAGCGCCGAGCGGGAGCGGCTCCAACGGCGGCTGACCGACCTGGCCGCCGAGCGGATCGACCTGCCGATGACCATCGCCGGCGAGCAGCGGATGGCCGCCGGCGACCCGATCGACGTGGTCCAGCCGCACAAGCACGCCCACGTGCTCGGCGTGACCGGCCACGCCACCCACGACGACGCCCGTGCCGCGGTCAAGGCCGCCAAGGACGCCGCGCCGATGTGGCGGGCGCTGCCGTTCGAGGAGCGTGCCGCGATCTTCCTGCGCGCCGCCGACCTGCTCTCCGGTCCCTGGCGGGACACCCTCAACGCGGCCACCATGCTGGGCCAGTCCAAGACCGTGGTCCAGGCCGAGATCGACGCGGCCTGCGAGCTGATCGACTTCCTCCGGTTCAACGTCTACTTCGCCCGCAAGCTCCTGGCCGAGCAGCCGCTGTCCTCGCCCGGGGTGTGGAACCGCTTCGACCACCGGCCCCTGGAGGGCTTCGTCTACGCGGTCACCCCGTTCAACTTCACCGCGATCGCCGGCAACCTGCCCTCGGCGCCGGCGCTGCTCGGCAACACCGTGGTCTGGAAGCCGGGCCCGACCCAGCAGTTCGCCGCCCACTTCACCATGCGGCTGTTCGAGGCGGCCGGCCTGCCGCCCGGCGTGATCAACATGGTCACCGGGCGCGGCGAGGAGGTCTCCGACGTCGTGCTCGCCGACCCGGACCTGGCCGGCATCCACTTCACCGGGTCCACCAAGGTCTTCCAGCACCTCTGGAAGACCGTCGGCGACAACATCGCCCGCTACCGGGGCTACCCGCGGCTGGTCGGCGAGACCGGCGGCAAGGACTTCGTGGTGGCGCACACCAGCGCCGACGTGGACGCCCTGCACACCGCGCTGATCCGGGGCGCCTACGAGTACCAGGGCCAGAAGTGCTCGGCCGCCTCGCGGGCGTACATCCCCCGGTCCATCTGGGAGGGCGGGCTGCGCGACCGGCTGGCCGCCACCGCGGACTCGCTCACCTACGGCGACGTCACCGACTTCAGCAACTTCGGCGGCGCGGTGATCGACGACAAGGCGTTCGGCCGGCACGCCGCCGCGCTGGAGCTGATCAAGGGCGACGACAGCTGCACGGTCCTGGCCGGAGGCACCGCCGACGACTCGGTCGGCTACTTCGTCCGGCCGACCCTCTTCGAGTGCACGGACGCCGCGCACGAGACCTTCACCACCGAATACTTCGGCCCGATCCTCGGCGTGCACGTCTTCGACGACGCCCGCTTCGACGAGGCGGTCCACCAGGCCGAGTCGATCGCCCCGTACGCGCTGACCGGGTCGATCTTCGCGACCGACCGCCGGGTGGTCGACCAGGTGGCGGAGAAGATGCGGTACGCGGCCGGCAACTTCTACATCAACGACAAGCCGACCGGGGCGGTGGTCGGGCAGCAGCCGTTCGGCGGCGCCCGGGCCAGCGGCACCAACGACAAGGCCGGCTCCTGGCACAACCTGGTCCGTTGGACGTCGCCGCGGACGATCAAGGAGACCTTCGTCCCGCCGACCGAGCACGGTTACCCGCACATGGGCTGACCTGCGCGCGGTCGCCGGTGGCGCACCCAGCGTCACCGGCGATCGGCCGGCCGGGGGAGGGTCCGGACGTCCCCGGCGGACTGTCGTCGGCCGACAGTGCACATCGGACGACCCAACGGGTGGCGAAAACGGCAAATCCTGGACGCCAGGTCCGACAAAGTGGCAGCTTAGAGGGCATGGCGGAATCCGGAGTCAACCCGACGGCGGCGGCCCTGCTGGGCCTGCTGCACGACGGCCCGATGACAGGCGGCCAACTGATGGCCGCCGCCGAGCGCCGGCTGGCGCCGTACTGGTCGATGACCCGCAGCCAGGTCTACCGGGAGCTTCCGGTCCTGGCCGAGAAGGGTCTGGTGCGGCTCGGCAAGCCCGGGCCGCGGTTGAGCCAGCCGTACGCGATCACGGCGGCCGGAAAACGGACATTCTCCCGCTGGCTCACGGAGAACCCGGGCCGGGACACCATCCGTAACCCGATAGCGCTACGGATCGCCTTCGGCAACCTGCACTCGGCGAGCCAGCTCAAGAACCTCTACGCGTCGGCGAACGAGTACCACACCGAGGCCCTGGCGGCGGTGCGCGAGCAGGTCAAGAACGCCAAGAAGGAAGGCGACGACTACGACGCCAGCGCGCTGGAGTTCGCCGTGGCCTACCACCGCGCCGCGCTGTCCTGGCTCAAGAGCGCCCCGGTCGGCTGACCACCTGCCGCAGCTCGGGCGATGTAGGCAGTAGGCTTGTCTGTCGTGACCGCTGCCGATTACGCCGAACAGCTCAAGGAACTCGACGCCACCCTGCGCAACATCGAGGCCGTGCTCGACCTCGACAAGCTGCGCGAGCAGAAGGCCCGCCTGGAGCAGGAGGCCTCCGCGCCGGACCTGTGGGACGACCAGGCCAAGGCGCAGCAGGTGACGTCGCAGCTGTCGTACGTCAACGGCGAGATCTCCAAGCTCGGCAGCCTCCGCTCGGGGCTCGACGACGCCGGGGTGCTGCTGGAGCTGGCCCAGGCCGAGTCCGACCCCGGCACCCTCGCCGAGGTGGAGTCGGAGATCACGGGGCTGACCAAGGCCATCCAGGAGATGGAGGTCCGCACCCTGCTCTCCGGCGAGTACGACTCCCGGGAGGCGCTGGTCGCCATCCGGGCCGGCGCCGGCGGCGTCGACGCGGCGGACTTCGCCGAGATGCTGCTCCGCATGTACCTGCGCTGGGCCGAGCGGCACGGCTACCCGACCGAGGTCTACGAGACGTCGTACGCCGAGGAGGCGGGCCTCAAGTCGGCCACCTTCACGGTCAAGGTGCCCTACGCGTTCGGCACGCTGAGCGTGGAGTCCGGCACCCACCGGCTGGTCCGGATCAGCCCGTTCGACAACCAGGGGCGCAGGCAGACCAGCTTTGCCGGGGTCGAGGTGCTGCCGGTGGTGGAGCAGACCGACCACATCGAGATCCCCGAGAACGAGATGCGGATCGACGTCTACCGCTCCTCCGGCCCGGGTGGGCAGAGCGTCAACACCACCGACTCGGCGGTGCGGATCACCCACATCCCCACCGGCATCGTGGTCACCTGCCAGAACGAGAAGTCCCAGCTGCAGAACAAGGCCTCGGCGCTGCGCGTGCTCCAGGCCCGGCTGCTGGAGCGCAAGCGGCAGGAGGAGCAGGCCAAGATGCAGGGCCTGAAGACCGACGCCGCCGGCTCCTGGGGCGACCAGATGCGCTCGTACGTTCTGCACCCTTATCAGATGGTGAAGGATCTGCGGACCGAGCAGGAGACGGGCAATCCGTCCGCGGTCTTCGACGGCGAACTGGACGGCTTCATCGAGGCGGGTATCCGCTGGCGGAAGCAGCAGCAGCTCGCCGCTGACGGTGCGTGATCGATCTTCGACGCAGCGCGTCATCGATCTCTGTCTGACCGGGTGAATCGACGACGCGACTCGCTTCGGAGGGGCGGGGGGCTTGGCTCTCCGGTTACACCGCGTAGACTCTCGACCCGTGATTCAGCTTGAGCAAGTGACGAAGACGTACCCGAAGGCGTCCCGGCCTTCGCTCGACAACGTGTCCGTCTCGATCGAGAAGGGCGAGTTCGTCTTCTTCATCGGTCCATCCGGCTCCGGCAAGTCCACGATCATCAAGATGCTGCTGCACGAGGTCACCCCCAACAAGGGGCGGGTCGTCGTCAACGGCAAGGACGTCACGTCGATGCGCTCCTGGAAGCGACCCCACTTCCGGCGTTCCATCGGCTGCGTCTTCCAGGACTTCCGGCTCCTGCCGAACCGCACCGCGTATGAGAACGTGGCGTTCGCGCTGGAGGTGATCGGCAAGACCAAGGCGGTCGCCCGCCGGGTCGTGCCGGAGGTGCTGGAGCTGGTCGGTCTCGGTGGGAAGGAGCACCGCTACCCCCACGAGCTCTCCGGCGGTGAGCAGCAGCGTGTCGCGGTGGCCCGGGCGTTCGTGAACCGGCCGCTGATCCTGCTCGCGGACGAGCCGACCGGAAACCTGGACCCGGACACCTCGATCGAGATCATGCGCCTGCTGGACCGGATCAACCGCACCGGCACGACCGTCGTGATGGTCACGCACGACTCCAACATCGTGAACCAGATGCGCCGCCGCGTCATCGAGATCGAGAGCGGCCGCATCGTGCGCGACCAGGCCCGCGGCGTCTACGGCTGAGCCGCCGACGACGCGCAGCCCCTGACGACGAAACCTCACGCCGGAGAGCCGGAGGAATATCCCGATGCGGATGAAATACGTCCTGTCCGAGGTACTGGTCGGACTGTGGCGCAACGTCACCATGACCCTCGCCATGATCATCACCATGGCGGTGTCGCTGTTCATGCTGGGCGGCAGCGGCCTTCTGTACCAGAAGGTCGGTGACATGAAGGACCTCTACTACGAGAACGTCGAGGTCTCGATCTTCCTGAAGACCGACGTCAACGAGCAGCAGCGGACCGACCTGGAGACCAAGCTCAAGGCCGACCCGCTGATCAAGGAAGTCACGTACGTCAACAAGGACGAGGCGTACAAGCGCTTCCAGCAGATGTACGCCGACGCGCCCGACCTGGTGAACGCGGTCAAGCCGGATCAGCTGCCCGAGTCGTTCCGGCTCACGCTGAACAACCCGGAGCAGTACAAGAACATCTACGACGAGTACAAGACCTCCGAGGGCATCGACACGATCGTCGACCAGAGCAAGCTGCTCGACAAGGTCTTCGGCGTGCTCACCGGCTTCCAGAACGGCGCGCTCGCCATCGCGATCGTGATGGCGATGGCCGCCCTGCTGCTGGTGGCCAACACCATCCAGGTGGCCGCGTACAGCAAGCGGCGTGAGGTCGCGGTCATGAAGCTGGTCGGCGCCTCCAACTGGTTCATCCAGGCGCCGTTCGTGCTGGAGGCGGTGGTCGCCGGTCTGATCGGCTCGATCCTCGGCCTCATCGCGTTGATCGTGTTTAAGACACTCGCGGCGGGGAGTTCGATGGCGGCCCTGGAGGGCCTGATCACCCCGATCTCCTGGTCCGAGATCTTCCTGACGTTCCCGCTGATGGCCGCCGTCGGTGGCCTGGTCAGCGCGGTCACCGCCTGGGTCACGCTCCGCTTCTACCTGCGGGTCTAGTTCTCACCGCACGGCTCTCCCAGGGCCCTCCCGCGCCGGAATAAACGGCGCGGGAGGGTCCTTGTCATTCGGGTAGCATGATCTCGCTCCGCGGCCGGTGGCCGTGGGACGGACCGGGAAGGGGGTGGCGCCGATGCCACGGGAAAAGGGTCGCAAGGTGGTCGCCTCCAACAAGAAGGCACGGCACGACTACGCCATCCTCGACACGTACGAGGCGGGCATGTCGCTGACCGGCACCGAGGTCAAGTCGCTGCGGGCCGGGCGGGCGTCGCTGGTCGACGCGTTCGCCCAGGAACGCGACGGCGAGCTCTACCTGCACGGCATGCACATTCCGGAGTACACCCAGGGCACCTGGACCAACCACGAGCCCCGGCGGACCCGGAAGCTGCTGCTCAAGCGGCTGGAGATCGACCGGCTGATCGGCAAGACCAAGGAGAGCGGTCTCACCATGGTGCCGCTGCAGGTCTACTTCTCCGACGGCTGGGCGAAGGTGGAGATCGGCCTGGCCCGGGGTAAGAAGTCGTACGACAAGCGCCAGGACCTGGCCAAGCGGGACGCCGACCGGGAGATCGCCCGGGTGGTGGGCCGGCGCGGCAAGGGCATGGCTGAGTAAAACATCCGGTTTGTCCGGGTGCCTGCTTCCGGCGGGCCTCGGGATGAATCCGGTTGCGCCAGGCGTTAGGCTTGGTAGTGCTGCCGAGAGGGGCAGCCCGTCGAGGGGGTGACTGGTTTCGACTTCGTACGTTGCGGCAGGGGAAGCGAGCCGAGGAAGCCGACGTCGTCTCGAGAATCGTTCGTCGGAAACCAATAAGCGCCAAGAACAATCGCGCTGACTTCGCTCTCGCCGCCTGAGGCGAGTAGCAAGTCTGTCGGCCTGGGAGCGCCTTCGACCCAGTTAGCCGGCATCAGCTAGAAGGCTGGCCAACCGGACCCGGTCGCGGGGTCCGTGCGGCGAGATTAATCAGCGACTGGGCCCGTCACACCGACTCGCTCGCGTGATCGGAGGGGCCGAGTAGAGGCACAGCGAGCTGCGCTCGGAGAAGCCCTGACAAGGCGGCGAAGGACCCGGGTTCGATTCCCGGCACCTCCACCACCTGACCTGTGCGCCCCGGTCCACCCGGACCGGGGCGCACAGTCGTCTCCGGGCGCCTTGTGCCGGCGCTCTAGGCTTCCGCCTGTGACGAACGAGCGGATCCGACTCTCCGTCGGCGTGGCATCCGGCCACCGCGCCATGGCCGCCGTGGTGGGTGTCCTGTTCACCGCCTTCGGTGCGGCCTTCGTGCTGCTGCCGCTGGTCGCCGACGGCCTGCTGCGCCGGGTCACCGGCTTCGGCGACGCGGTCCCCTCGTACGACGACGTCCGGGACCTGCCGCCCGACCTGCTCCCGCCCGACCTGCACGGCGGCGCCACCGCGCCCGCGCCGCTGCGCTACGCCGGACTCTGTGGGCTCCCGTTCGTGCTGCTCGGGCTCTACCTGGTGCTGCGGGTGCTGCGCACGGCCGCCTGGCTGGACGGGACCCGGGCCTCCGTCCGCGGCGCGTTCGGCACCCGTACCGTCGACCTGGCCACCGCCGAGGTGCGCGGCGGCACGATCGCCCACCGGGTCGGCGACGACCGCGTGGTGCGAGTGCCCAGCCTGATCGCCCGGGACGGGGGCACCGGCCGGCGGGTCACCATCCCGTTGCAGGGCCCGGGGCTGGGCAACCTGCCCCCGTACGAGCTGCGGGCGCTCGCCGAGGCGATCACCGCGGGCCGGCCGGACCAGGGCCGGGACGCCGACGCGCACGCCCTCGCCGGCCAGCTGCGCGCCATGGCGGGGAATCCGCTGGGGCTGTAGGGGCCCCTGTGACAGGTGGGGCGGACGGGCCAGATGAGGCTCCCGCCCCTTCTGGACAGCTTCGGTGACCCGGGTTCACCATCGCTGTACGCGGTAGCGAAGCAGCGCGGGAGGTGCCATGGTCACCAGTCCGATCCAGCAGCCGTCCACCGTCACCGCCATGCCCCATCCCCGGCCCGCACTCCCGGGCGACCTGCGTCGCCTCGCCCGGGCGCTCGCCACGGCGCCGGCGGAGCCGCGCTGGCGGGAGCACATGGTCGGCCGGCTCCGCCCGGTCCGGCGGGGCTTCGCCGAGCACGTCCGCCTCACCGAAGGGCCGGCCGGCCTCTACGCCGAACTGCTCCACCAGGCGCCCCGGCTCGACCGCGGCGTACGCCTCCTGGCCGGCGAGCACACCGCCATCACGGCGGCCATCGCCGCGCTCCAACACGCCGTGCGGCTCCCCTCGGTGCCCGCTGAGGAACTGCGGGAGCAGGCCCGGAACCTGCTGCGGGCGCTCGACCGACACCGGCAGCGCGGGGCGGACCTGCTCTGGGAGGCGTACCAGGCCGACCTGGGCGGGGAGGACTGACCGGGGGAACCGGCCGGGGGAGGGTTGCGTCCAACCGGCATGCGTCGCTCTCTCGCCCTGCTCGGGCTACCGCTCCTGGTCCTGGCCGGCTGCGCCGCGCCCGGCGCCGACCCGGCCGGCCCGCCGGCCGCAGGCTCGAACGGTCCGTCGGTCTCCGGCCCCGACCACCGCTGGGAGGCGTTCGCGCAGCGGGCCACCGAGGTGGCCGAGGCGTGGCGCCCCGGGCCCGCGTGGCGGAGCGGGTACGTCCCGCTCGACGAAGCCACCGTGCTGGCCGGCGACCCCGACTTCAACGACGAGACGAAGCAGGCGTTCCTCAACGGCTGGTACCGGGACCAGATCGACCTCCCGGGCGCCCGACCCGCCGACGGGACGATCCGCTTCCCGGACGGCACGCTGCGGGTCCCGCTGGTCAGCGCCGCCGAGGCGTACGCCCAGCTGGACCAGGGTGACCCGCCACCCTGCGAGGGGCGGCCGAGCACGCCGGGACCGGGGCGGCCCAAGGGCGGCCCGACCATCGAGCCCGGCCCGGACGGTTGGGTCGCCACCCAGGCGCCCAGCCCGTGCGTGCCGCTGACGGTCACCGGGGTGACGCTGGGCAGCGCGTCGGTGCGTACCAGCCGGGGCGAGGCCGCGGTGCCGGCCTGGCTGTTCACCGTGGAGGGCCTCCGGGTGCCGGTGGCCCGCCTCGCCGTGGCGCCGAGCGCGGTCGGGACCGCGCCGGAGGGGGTCGCGCCGAGCCGCCCGTCGGACGACGGTGTCGTGGCGGCGGCGGACCTGCGGGCGGTGAGCGGGAACCGGATCGACTACCGGGTCGGCATCGGTGCCTGCGACGGGCAGCCGACCCCGCTGGTGCTGGAGCGGGACGACGTGGTGGTGCTCGGCGGCGGGGTGGTCCGCTCCACCGGCCCCTGCACGATGCAACTGGTGATGAAGCCGCTGACCGTCACGCTGAAGGCGCCCCTCGGCGGCCGGGCGGTGCTCGACGTGGGCAGTGGCACCCCGCTCGCCGTGCACCGCTGACCGCTACAGGATCGGCGGCACGTCGGTGCTGATCGGCACCGGCAGCACGGTCGGCCGGTCGGCGGCGAGCGCGGCGGCCAGCGCAGGGCCGAGCCCGTCCAGCGACTCCACCACCTCCGCCGCACAGCCGTAGCCGCGCGCCACCGCGGTGACGTCCAACCCCGGCAGATCCAGCGCCGGCACCCCTGGTGTGTGCTTCAGCTCGGCGAACGCCTTGAGGATCGCGTACTGCTGGTTGACCGGGACCACGACGGGGAGCGGCAGGCCGAGCCGCGCGGCGGTCCACAACGCCTGCACCGAGTAGTGGAACGAGCCGTCGCCGACCACCGCGACCACCGGCCGGCCGCGCCCGGTGTCCCGCTCGGCCAGCGCGATACCCACGGCCGCCGGCAGGCCGAACCCGAGGCCGCCGCTGGCCATGGTGAAGTACGACCGCGGCCGGGTGATCCGCAGCCGGCGGCGCAGCGCGGCCAGGTTGGACGGTGACTCCTGCACGAGCACCCCGTCGGCCGGCCACTGGGCGGCCAGCGCCGCGAAGAGGGCGTCGGCGCTCGGCGGGTCGGCCGACCCGGGCGGCGCCGGGGCCTCCCGGGCCGGCGGCGGGGACCGGTCCGTCGGGGGCAGCAGCTCCACCAGCCCGGCCATGGTCAGCCCGGGGTCGCCGAGCAGGCTCTCCCCGACCGGGGCCCGGGCCGCCTCGTCCGGGTCGTCGGTGACGTGCAGCAGCCGGGCGTCGCCGGGCAGGTAGTCGCCCGGCACGTGCGGGTAGTAGCGGAAAACCGGAGCGCCGACCACCAGCACCGTGTCGTGGCCGCGCAACGCCTCGGCCAGCGGGCCGATCGCGTACGGCAGGACGCCCCGGAAGTGCGGATGGTCCTCGGGGAAGACGGCCCGCTCCGGCGCCGGGGCGGCCCAGACCGGCGCGGCCAACCGCTCGGCCAGCGCCACGGCGATCGGCCAGGCGTCGGCCCGGTCGACCGCCGCGCCGAGCACCAGCGCCGGAGCGCGGGAGGCGGCCAGCGTGGTGGCGAAGCCGCGCAGCCGGTCCGGGTCCGGCGCGATCCGGGTCGCCACCGTGCGCACCTGCGGCGGCGGGTCGGCCGGCCGGTCCCAGTCGTCCATGGGCAGGGAGAGGAAGACCGGCCCGGTCGGTGGCTGCACCGCCGAGGCGTACGCCCGCATGAAGGCCGCCGGGATGTCCTGCGCGCGCGCCGGCTCGTGGGCCCACTTGACGTACGGGTGGGCCAGCTCGACCGCCCGGGGGTTGGCCAGGCGGGGTTCGATGAGCAGCATCTCCCGGGTCTGCTGGCCGGCCGTGACGATCAGCGGCGTCCGGTTGTGCCAGGCGGTGACCAGGTTGCCCATGCCGTTGCCGAAGCCCGGGGCGGTGTGCAGGTTGACGTGCGCGGGACGGCCCGTGGCCTGCGCGTAGCCGTCGGCCATGGCCATGGCCGACGCCTCCTGCAGCGCGTGCACGTAGCGGAAGTCGGCCGGGAAGTCCTTCAGGAACGGCTCCTCGGTGGAGCCGGGGTTGCCGAAGACGGTGGTCAGGCCCAGGGTGCGGAGCAGGTCGTAGGTCGTGTCGCGGACCGTTGCCATCGCCGGCTGCCTCCCGTCCCCCCGCGCGTGCCGGGGACGGCCCGGTGATCAGTCCCCCGACCAGCCGAATCTATCGGGCCGAGCGTGATTTTTCGGGCGCTTCCCGGCGCTCAGGGCAGCGGGAACGGGAGCTTGATCCCGTCGAGCGCCCGACGGCAGGGGCAGTCCCGGTCGGCGGGCAGCGCGGCGACCGCGTCCAGCAGCACCCCGCGCAGCCGGTCGGTGTTCTCCGCGAAGACCCGGAAGACCTCCTCCTGGGTGACCGACTCGCCCGCCTCGACGCCCGCGTCCAGGTCGGTGACCAGCGCGATCGAGGTATAGCAGAGGGCCAGCTCGCGGGCGAGCACGGCCTCCGGGTGGCCGGTCATGTTGACCACCGTGCCGCCGATCGAGGCGAACCAGCGCGACTCCGCCCGGGTGGAGAAGCGCGGCCCCTCGACCACCACCACCGTGCCGCCGTCCACCGCGGGCACGCCCCGCCCGGCCGCCGCGTCGAGCAGCGTCCGCCGCCCCGCCGGGCAGTACGGGTCGGCGAAGGACACGTGCACCGCGCCCTGGTCGTAGTAGGTCTGGGCGCGCCCGCTGGTCCGGTCGACGAGCTGGTCCGGCACCACGAACGTGCCCGGGCCCAGCTCCGGCCGGAGCCCGCCGACCGCGCAGGGCGCCAGCACCTGGCGGACACCCAGGGACCGCAGCGCCCACAGGTTGGCCCGGTAGGGGATCAGATGCGGCGGATAGCGGTGGTCGCGCCCGTGCCGGGGCAGGAACGCCACCCGCCGGCCGGCCACCTCGGCGATCGTGATCGGATCCGACGGCGCGCCGTACGGCGTCTCCAGCACGTGCTCGGTGGCGACGTCGAGCAGGGCGTAGAGGCCCGACCCGCCGATCACCGCCAGTTCGGCCGTAGCCGTCATCCGGCCCTCCCTCGATCCCGTCACGATCACCCGCCGGTCAGACCTTAGCCACCGGGCGGACCGCAGGCTATGGTGCCTTGCATGGCGTTGACAGCGCGGCTGGTCGCGGCGTACGGCTGACGGGTGTCGGACATGCAGGGTGAGGGACAGGCGATCGGTGGCCGAGCCATGGATTCCATGACCGGGCGGCTGCTGGTCGCGACGCCTGCGCTGAAGGACCCGAACTTCGACCGGACCGTCGTGCTGCTGGTCGCCCACGAACCTGGCGGCGCCCTCGGCGTGGTGCTGAACCGGGCCACGGAGGTCCCGGTGGCCGACGTCCTGGGCGACTGGAGCGACCTGGCCCGACACCCCGCGGTGCTCTTCGAGGGCGGCCCGGTGCAGCCCGACTCGGCGATCTGCCTGGCCCGGATGCGGCACCCGATCAAGCCGGTGAAGGGCTTCCACCGGGTCTCCGGCGCGGTGGGCACCATCGACCTCTCGGTCGACCCGGAGAAGCTGCGCGACGCCGTCGGCGGGATCCGGGTCTTCGCCGGTTACTCGGGCTGGGGCGCCGGTCAGTTGGAGCGGGAGATCGAGGACGGGTCCTGGTTCGTGCTCGACGCCCTCCCCGGCGACGCCTTCGTCGACCGCCCGGACGACCTCTGGCCGATGGTGCTGCGCCGGCAGGGCGGCATGATGGCCGCGGTCGCCCATTTCCCCCCGGATGTGGCCTTGAACTGAGTGGCCTGGCCGGGGGACCCCCGCGAGATGACCATGCCGACCGGCGTGTGTATAGTTCTCTGCGTGCCCGGGCGACCGGGGACAACCGCAAGGGGCCGTGGCGCAGCTGGTAGCGCACCACACTGGCAGTGTGGGGGTCAGGGGTTCGAGTCCCCTCGGCTCCACCCTTCACGATCAGGGCGTTCGTCAGACATGACGGACGCCCTTCGTCGTGTTCAGAGCCGGAAGCAGGCAGCCGGGTAGGCAAGGGTGGCTCCCCTCACCCCCACCGCGCGTCCTCCGTCGCACCGGCAGCCGGTACGAGTCCCGTGGGCATGACGTGGCTGTAGGTGTTCATGGTGACGCCGATCTGGGAGTGGCCAAGTAGTTCCATGAGCACCTGCTGGTTGTCGACAACCATGCCCCAGGCGAGGGAGCCGGCGACGAAGATTCCGCCGTAGGCGGCGAGGATGCGGCCGAAGTTCGGGTCGGGTTGGAAGGTGGCGACGAAGACGTAGAACCCGAGCGCGATGACTCCGGCCACGATCCAGAGCAGCCCTCGGTTTTCCCGCCAGCCCTGCCACACCAGCCAGGCGCCGCCGATCTCGGCGAGCAGGAACAGCAGGATTGAGCGGGCAACCATCATGCGTCGGACCGTAGCTGGATCACCTCGCGGTCGTGCTGCTCCGGGTGACCGCAGGAGCAGTTGCCGCCGGCGCAGCCGCTGTTGGGCCGGCGTTTGGTGGCCCACCACCAGGACAGGCCGGCGAGCACGACCAGGGCGACGGCAACGCCGGGCAGGAAGCGGTTGACCGCGGCCCAGCCGGCACCGCCGAGGATCCCCGCGGCCAGCAGCGCCGGCAGCACGCAGCAGGCAGCGCAGGCGGCTCCCGCGAGTCCCGTCAGGCCGGAGGGCAGTAGACGGCGCAGCCGGTTAGCAGGTGTCGGCACGACGGTTCCTCTCGACCAGTTCAGCGAAGGGCAGGGGGCAGCAGGAGCTGCCGGCGCAGGCGACGAGGTCGTCACAACCGGCTGAGATGGCGGCGCGAAGGGTGTCACGGATGACGGTCAGGTCAGCGAGCTTCTGCTCCACCTCGATGAGCTTTTCCCTGGCGCGTGCCTGTAGGCCGCTGTCTGGTCGACCGCCGTGCTGGCGCCGGCCGGCGTCGAGCAGGTCGGCAACCTCGTTGAGCGTGAAGCCGAGGCGTTGCGCGGTCTTGATGACCCGCAGCAGGGTGACCGACTCGGCCGGGTAGAGCCGGTGCCCACCCGGCGACCGCTGCGGCGAGGCGAGCAGGCCCCGGCGCTCGTAGTAGCGCAGCGTCTGCTGGTTGACCCCGGCCGCGTCGGCCAGCTGGCCGCTACGCAGTCCCGACCCGGTCATCCCTGATTCCGGACAGACGCAGCCCGCTGGGCGAGGGCGTCGAGCACGTCGACGTGTGCCGCCGGTACCCGGACATCCAGCGACAGCGAGTCAGGGTCGGGCCGGGAGAGGTCAAAAGCAAAGAACGAGCAGCAGGACGACTCCCGGGCCGTCAGATCCCGCGCCGTCTCCTCGACCTGCGCAGCGCCGTCGAGCTGCAACCGCAGATGCTGTGCCGACAGCCGGTCGACGCCCCGGACAGCGTCAGTGAAGAACTGATCAAACTCGGCGAGCCGCAGCGGCCGCTCAGCCGTCGGCAGGGTGCAGGCATCCGGCACCCAGGCGTCGTCCGTCGTGATGTGGTGGTCACTCATACCCCAAACGGTAAGCCTGTACCGAGGTACCAGATGCAAGCCCGAGGGTGGACCTTGGCGGACTGGTTGAGCAGCGCCAAGCGACGCTGGCCGGGATCGCCCGCTCCCGGCGCGGCTCCATCGTTCATAGATCGGAGCGGAGGAGCCTGACGAGTAGCCACGGAAGTAGCCAACGCGGCGGATTCGGCTGGATGATGCCGGACGTCAGCGGACCCACCGACCAGCGCAGGACCAAGCTGACCAAGGGCCGCCCGCTCCTGGCAGTGTGGGGGTCAGGGGTTCGAGTCCCTTCGGCTCCACCCTTGAAATAGCAGGTCAGCGGCCTGGTCGAGTGATCACCGACTGGGCCGCTGATTCGTTTTTCGGCCCGGCGTCTCACCGTTTTCACATCAGCCTCGCCTAGGTCTTCAGCGCGAAGGTGACGTCGCCGTGCCCGAGCCGCTGCTGGCCCGATCGGCCGCCGGTGCCAGCCAACCGTCCTGATCGGAGAACCGGCTCTCGTCGATGTCGGCTGTCCGTGCGATCCTTCCTCCGCGGGCGCTCATCGTATTGCCCGCCATCATCACGGGGGAGGACCGGCATGCGTGCCGACGCGCGCTCTTCGCGGCGCTTTTTCTCACTTGCCATGACCATGGTGGTCGCCTGCGGGACGGCGGTCGGCGCGAGCGCCACCCCGGCCGCCGCCGATGTCGGAGGGCCGACCGAGCTCACCACCGCCGGCCAGGCCTGCGCCACGGAGACACCCGGGCCCTACCTGAGCCCCGACCGGCTCAACGACGCTCACGCGGTCGTGCTCCAGGGCTCCTACAGCGGCACGCCCCAGAGCGCCGACCCGCAGGCCGACTTCCAGGTGTGGGACGTCACCAAGCCGGACGAGCCGCAGCAGTGGCGCGACGGGGTCGACCAGCAGAACAACCGGGTCTACGTCCAGCTCGAGGACCCCGCGCGCCAGTTGGACGGCGTCACGTACGCGTGGCGGGTCCGCGTCCTCGACGGCGACGACGCCTCGCCGTGGAGCGACACCTGCTACTTCACGCTCGACCGCACCGGAGGTCCGGCGCCGGCCGTCGCCTCGACGAAGTACCCGGCGGGAAGTGGGGAGAACGCCGGCGGCGAGGTCGGCGACCCGGGAACCTTCACCTTCACCTCGGCCTCCGACGACACCGAGAGCTACCTGTACCGCTTCTACTCGGGCGAGGCCGGCGGGGGCGACGACTGGCTGACGGTGCCGGCGACCAGCCTCGGTGGGCCCGCGACCGTCACCTGGACGCCGGAGGCCGCGAGCTACCACTCGGTCAGCGTGTACGCCGTCGACCGCGCCGGGAACTGGTCGGAGCCGAACGTCTACGAGTTCTGGGTACGGGAGACGCGGCCCTCCGTCTTCTCCGCCGCGTACCCGGACTGGGGCACCAACCTGGACTACGGCGTCGGCGTGCCCGGGGCGTTCGAACTCACCAGCAACGTCCCGGACACCGAGTCGTTCGCCTGGCGTATCGACGGCGACGGCCCGTCCGGCTCGGTCGCGGCCGGCGCCGACGGCAAGGCCACCGCGATGATCGCCCCGACGCGGGCCGGCCGGCAGACCCTGTACGTGCGGAGCGTCACCCGGGACGGCGCGGTCCATCCGGAGCGCTCCTACACGTTCGTGGTCGACAACGCGCCCAGGGTCACCGGCGACGTCGACCGGGCCGTGATCATCGGGTCGTCCCTGCGGTTCCACCTGGCTCCGCGCATGCCCGACGTCCAGTCCTACCTCTACTGGCGTCGCGACGGCAGCGGGAACGAGCCCGACGAGAAGACCGTCCTGCCCGCCGGCGCGGACGGCACCGCCGACCTGACCTGGACCGCCACCAACCAGAACATGGACACGCAGGCCCTGCTGGTGCAGAGCCGCAGCGCCGACGGCACCCTGTCGGAGCCGCGGTTCATCTCCATCTCCGTGTGGGGGGCCAGCCCGTCGGTGACCCGCAGCGGCGGCGATGTGGTGGGGTCGACGGCCACCTTCACGGCGCGCACCGAGATGGCGAACGTCGCGGAGTACGAGGTGCTCCTCAACCGGGACCCGGCCACCCGGCAGGTGCTGCCGGCCGCCGCCGACGGCACCGTGACGTTCCGCTACACGCTCACGAAGCGTGGGTACACCTACGTCACCGTTGTCGCCCGGAACGCCGCCGGCGTGCAGACCACGGAGGGTGGCACCTCCTGGTCCGTCACCGACTCCCCCGTGGTCGTCTCGACGGACTTCCCCTCGTCGGGCTCCGGGAAGATGGCACCCGGCACCTTCACCTTCAAGCCCCGGCAGCCCGGCGCGGTGAAGTACGTGTACCAGGTCGCCGGCGCCGAGGGCACGGTCGGGGCGGAGGCGGACGGCACGGCGACGATCACCTGGACGCCGCCGGACTCCGGCTACCACACGCTCTACGTGAAGAGCCTGACGGTGGACGGCGTCGAGTCGTTGCAGACCTACTACTCCTTCTACGTGGCACCCGACCCGCTGACCGTGACGTCGGTGTCGCCGGCGTCGGTCGCGACGGGCGGCGTGCGCACGATCACCGTCACCGGCAGCGGTTTCCACCAGGAGGATCAGGTCACGGTCACTCCGGCCGGCGGATCGCCGCTCAGCGCGGCGGTGCAGAGCGTCTCCGCCGACCATCGGACGCTCACCGCCGAGGTGGATCTGACCTCCGCCGCCGCGGGCAAGGCGTCCGTCTCGGTGCGGCCCGACGACTGGAGCGACGCGGTGTCGCTCGCCGACGCCTTCTCGATCACCGCGGCGCCGGCCATCCGGTCGGTGACCGCGCCGACGATCACCGGCACGGTGGCCGTCGGGGCGACGGTACGCGCCTCGACCGGGCAATGGAGTCCGACCGCCGCGGCGTACACCTACCAGTGGGCCGCCGACGGGACCGCGATCAGCGGAGCGACCGGGTCGACGTACGTGATCCCGGCGTCCCGGTTGGGCAAGCGGCTGACCGTGACGGTCACCGCGACCAAGCCCGGCTACTCGCCTGCGCAGGCGACGTCGAAGGCCACCGCCCCGGTCGCCAAGGGCGCGGCGCCGACGGCCACCGTCAAACCGACGATCACCGGTACGCCCCGGGTCGGCCAGACGGTGCAGGCCAGCGCCGGCACCTGGTCCCCGACCGCCGACTCATACCGCTACGAGTGGCGAGTGGGCGGTGTCCTGACCGGCACGACGACGAAGACGCTGAAGCTGACGGCCGCGATGAGCGGCAAGGCGGTCACCGTGACCGTGATCGCGGTGAAGGCCGGCTACACGGACGGCCGCGCCACCAGCGCACCGGTGACCGTACGCACCTAGCGCGGCAGACCGGCAGGCGCCGCCACCTCGTCTCACAGGACGGCGAGGTGGCGGCGCTTGGCGCTGATCATCCTCGGCACGCGAGCGTTCGTCAGACATGACGGACGCCCTTCGTCATTCCGGACGCTTCTGGGCGGCGGCGGCGCGTTCGTAGGCCAGGGTCAGTTCGGCCAGGACGCCGTCGGCAGGCTGTGGGCGGCCTTCGAGGTGCGTGGCCCGGAGCTCGTCCATGAACCTCTCCCACATCTCGGGGCCTCCCTCGGCGAGGAGGTGGGCGCGGATCGACAGCGCGGGCGAGGTGGGGAGCCATCGGGAGCCCCAGGCGCCGAGGTGCGCCATGAGCGGGACGAGTTCGATCGCGGCCTCGGTGAGGCGGTAGTCGATCTTCTGTCGGTGGCTCGGGTCGTCGTGCCGACTGAGCAGGCCGGCGTCCACGAGCCTCGACAGGCGGTTGGCCAGAATGTTCGACGCGATGCCCTCGATCGAGTTGGTGAGCAGTTCACGGAAGTGCCGGTGACCGCCGAACATGACGTCCCGCAACACGACAAGGCTCCACCGGTCGCCCAGCAGCTCGACGGTCAGATTGATCGGGCACCCCGACTTCCCCTCGGGCACGGGGAGGCGAACGGCCGCGACTGGTTGCGACATGCAACCAGTGTAGTACGGTGCTACCGGTTGTCAGTTGCAATCAGATGGTGCTCGTCAGCATCGAGGAGGATTCGTGCCACAGCTGTTGAGGGTGCAGAGCTTCAACGTGTCGCGTGACGGGTTCGGCACGGGCGAGGGGCAGAGCCTGGAGCGCCCCTTCGGCCACGCGGACCCCACCGCCCTGTTCTCCTGGCGTGCCGCCACCGCCAGCTTCGTCTACCGCAGCGAGCCCGGGGGCACCCGCGGCCTGGACGACTACATCGTTCGCGACTACGACCGGAACATCGGCGCGGAGATCATGGGTCGTAACAAGTTCGGCCCGCAGCGCGGCCCCTGGGAGAACCACGACTGGCAGGGCTGGTGGGGGGACAACCCGCCGTTCCACGTGCCGGTCTTCGTGCTCACCCACCACGAGCGCCCGTCGTTCACCCTGGCCGACACCACCTTCCACTTCCTCGACGCGAGCCCGGCCGAGGCGCTGGCACGCGCCAAGCAGGCCGCCGACGGTCGGGACGTACGCCTCGGTGGTGGGGTCGCCACGATCCGCGAGTTCATCGAGGCCGACCTGGTCGACGAGATGCACGTCGCCGTCGCGCCCGTCGACCTCGGTCGGGGCGAGCGGCTGTGGGAGAGCCACACCGAGCTTCTCGACCGCTTCGACCTCGAGTCGGTGCCGAGCCCGAGCGGGGTCACCCACCTGCTGTTCTGGCGACGATGACCACCGCCCGTGCCGGCCGCGCGCACGCTGGCAAGCCTGCATCCCGGAGGAGAAGCCTGCGGATCCCTAGCATGGCCACATGACCGTAGACCTGTTCGCGGGCCTTCCCGTCCGCGACTACCGGGCGGCGGCGGCCTGGTACGAGCGGCTCCTCGGCGGCCCGCCCTCGTTCGTGCCGAACGACACCGAGGCGGTGTGGGAACTCGCCGAGCACCGGTACCTGTACATCGAGGTGCGGCCCGAGCACGCCGGCCACGCCATGCACACCGTCTTCGTCGACGACCTCGACGCCCGCCTCGCGCGGATCGCCGAGCGCGGCCTGACGCCGGCCGAGCGCGAGACGTACGACAACGGGGTCCGCAAGGCCATCTTCCGCGACCCGGACGGCAACGAGATCGGCTTCGGCGGCGGCCCGGGCTGACCGGGGCGACCGGTGGCGGCGCCCGCCCTATTGGACGGACGCCGCCGGTGGACTCAGCGCGGCTGGTACGCCTTCGGCAGGCGCATGCCCCGCTCGGCCATGAGCTGCCGGACCCGGTTCGGGTAGTTGGTGATGATCCCGTCGACGCCCAGGTCCATCAGCGCCGCCACGGTGGCCGGGTCGTCGCAGGTCCACGGCACGACCTTCAAGCCGCGGGCGTGCGCGTCGGCGATCATCTTCGCGTCCGGGTAGAAGCGGAAGGCCGGGTCGGCCACCGTGCCGTTCTGCGGGAAGCCGTAGTTGGGGGAGAGGGCGGTCACGCCGGGGATCGCGGCCGCCGTGCGGACGAAGTCGCCACCGAAGTCGTCCGCGTCCAGGCCGCCCAGCCAGGGTGAGGCGCCGGGCTTGCCGACCTGGAGGAAGTCGTAGTTGGTCAGCGCCACCAGCGGCCACCGCGGCGCGAGCCGGTGCATGACCCGCAGCGCCCCCCAGTCGAAGGACTGGATGGTGACCTGGTCCTCGATGCCCGAGGCGCGGATCCCCTCGAAGACCCGGCGGACGAACAGCTCGCGGGGGGCCGTCTGCTCGGGCGCGCCGGCCTCCACCTTCGTCTCGATGTTCAGCGTGAGCTGGTGGGCGCGCCAGCTCTTCACCAGGCCCAGCACGTCCCGCAGCTCGGCCATCCGGACCCCGGCGATCTGCTCCTGCTCCGGGAAGCCGGGCAGCTGCTGGTAGCCGCAGTCCATGGTCTTGATCTGGGCCAGGGTCAGGTCCTTGATGTACTTCCCGACGTACGGGTACATCGGGTCGCCCGGGGTCGCGGGGCCGGTGTCGCGGCACTTCTGCGCGCTGACCTGCCGGTCGTGTGTGACGACCACCTTCTCGTCCCGGGTGACCTGCGTGTCCAGCTCCAGCGTGGTGACGCCGAGGCGCATGGCCTTGGCGAAGCCGGCCAGGGTCTCCTCGGTGGTCAGCCCGATCCCGCCCCGGTGTGCCTGCAGGTCGAAGTGGGTCTTCTGCGGCAGTACGCCGGGACCGGCGACGGGGGCCGCGTGGGCGGCCGTCGGCGCGGCCAGCACCGCCCCGGCGGCCAGCACCGTCATGAGCTGACGGACGGACATGGAAAACCTCCGCTACCTTCGGTTGACGTTTGCGCAGCCGAAGCTAGGTGCGGGGTCGGTGCCCGCCGTGGCCCTGACGTGAGGCGGGGGTGAACGTTCGCGGACGCGCCGGGTGCGCCGGCCGGGCCGCGGCACGCCGCGGCCCGGCCGGCGGGCGTCACCGGCGGGACTTGGGCAGGTCGAACTGGTCGGCCCGGCGGCAGTCCTTCGGACCGCCGATCGCGCCCGGCCCGACCCGGTCCAGGGCCTGGCGGGCCCGGTGCCGGCCCAGGTTCCAGGCGTACCAGGGGTCGGATTCCTCCAGGTCGTCGGCGATCCAGCTCAGCGTGCAGCGGCGCACCGGGTCGGGGAGCCGCGTCAGCGCGGGCGTCGCGTCGGCGGAGAGCGCCCGCAGGTACCACGCGTCGATCTTGCCGGTCCGCTCGTAGCGGAGGATGTTGCGCTTCGCCGCGTAATCCTCCGGGTTCAGCACGGCCAGGCCCAGCAGCATCGCGACGGCCAGCGCGACGGTGGTGCCCGGGATCCACCGGCCCCGCCACCGCACGCCGGCCGCCAGGATCATCAGGAAGACCACGCCGAGCAGCAGCTCGAACGCCATCACGAAGATCCGCTCGCCGGTGAAGCTGTAGACCTTCTGGTACGTCCACATCCGGGACAGCGCCGACACCACGATCACCACGCTGAGCGCGCTGAGCAGGCCCAGCAGGACGCGCAACAGGATGCGCTCGACCGGCCGCTCGCGGCTGGCCCAGCGGCTCACCCCGCCCAGCACGGCCAGGGTCAGCAGGGTGACGAAGAGGAGCTGCCAGAAACCGCTGCGGGCGTATTCGGAGTAGCTCAGCCCGGCGACCTTCTGCACGTGCTCCTGGCCGCCGAAGAGCACGGTGAACTGCACGATCACGAAGCCGACGAAGAGCAGTGTCAGCGCGCCGATGGCCGGTGCCCACTCCAGCACGCCGAGCCGGCGGGTGCTCGGCCGGTCCACGGTGGACAGGTCGGGCGGGGCGGCCAGGGTGTAGACCGCCGCGACGGCGATCAGACCGCCGACCGCCGCCAGGAAGATCCAGCGGAACACCGTACTGATGTTGATCTCGGGAACGATGGCGTTGAGCACCTCGGAGAAGGCGGCGTCGGCCGAGGCGAGCAGGCTGCCGAAGACCAGCAGCACCAGCACGGTGGCGACCACCGAACCGGTGACCTTGCGCACCGTCCCGGCCTCCGGTGAGGCGGTGACGTGCCGCCGCACCCAGGGCAGGCCACGGAACGCCGCGAACGGCGTGGCGGCCAGGCCGAACAGGATCGAGCGCACCAGCCGGCCGCCGACGATCGCCAGGGTGGCGCACCCCAGCGCGCCGAGCACGCAGAACGTCACCAACCACCAGGCGTTGCGGAACGCCAGCACGGCGAGCAGGACCAGCGCCGCCGCCGCCCACCCGCCGCGGATCAGCCGCTCGGCGCGGGGCAGTCCGGCGGTACGCCGGCGCACCGCGACCAGCACGCCGAGGGTCAGCGTGAGCCAGCCCAGGAACCAGCCGATGCCGACCCGGCTCAGCGGCACGAAGAACGCGGTGCCGAGCGCCCCGGCCAGCACGGCGAGGGGGACCGCGCGGCCGGTGGCCTGCTTCGGGCCCGGCCAGCGCGCGCCGAGGAACGAGGTGCGGGGCGTGCGGGGCCGGGGTGTCCAGCCGGGCGCGGGCGGGTAGCCCCAGGGCTGCATCCCCTGCCCGTGATACGGCGGCGCGGCGGCTGGTGGGGTGGGGACGGCGGCGGGCGGCCGGGCGTCGGGGGCGGGCGCGGTGAGCGGCGCTGTCGGCGTGCCGGTCGCCGTCGCTCCGGCGGCCGGAGCCGTGGCTACGGCCGTCGCCGGGGTGGGCGCGGCCCCGGGCTCCGGCTCGGGCTCGGCGGTGGCCGGTTCGGCGGGAGCTGGCGTGGCGGTGCCGTCAGTCGCCGTGCCGGTACCGCCGTGACCGGACGCGGACGCCACCGCCGGGTCCTCAGCTGCTCGCGCCGTGCCTTCCGGCACAGCGCCGGTCACCGACGCGGTCGGAGTCGACCCGGCCGCGCCGGTCGTCGGATCAGCCGGGACCGGCGCCGCGCCGCTCGGAGTCGGGGTCTCGACGGCCGGCGGGGTGGCCTGGGTGGGCACGCTCGGCGCGGGGACCAGCACCCGCGGGGCGGCCGGCTGCCCGGAGGCTACCGGCTGTCCCTCGGCCGCCGGCACCAGCGGCACGAACAGCGCGTAGCCGCGGGTGCCGGGCGGCACGAGCACCGGGATCGCCCAGGCGGGCTGTCCCTCCGGGCCCGGCCACGGCATCGCGGGTGGCGCGCCCGCCACGTCGGGCACGACGAGCAGGTGTGGCGTGACGTCGGCGGGGACGTCGCCGGCCGCGGACCCGGCCGCCGGGGCGGGTCGGGGCGCATCTGGCGTCTGTGGCGGCTCGGACACGGCTCGCTCCTTGATCGCGGGGTGCCGTCACTGTAGGGCCCCACCCCGCTCCGCCGCCGCCCCGACCGTTCGTTCGGTCAGCACGCTCTGAGCCGGCCGTGGAGTCCGGCACACCGTCGCGCCGATCGAACCTTTGCCGCCCCGCGCCCGTACCAGTGCGCGGGAGGTCGATGACATGGCCGTACGCCGCACGCTCGCCGGGCTCGCCGCCGTCACCGCGACCCTGCTGCTCACCGGCGTGCCGGCGAGCGCGCACGGCGCCCCCACCAGCCCGTTGAGCCGGGCCGCGGCCTGCGGTCCGGAGGGTGGACGGGCGGACACGCCGGCCTGCCGGGCCGCGATCGCCGAGGGGGCGGCCGTGCGGGAGTGGGACAACATCCGGGTGGCCCGGATCGACGGGCGGGACCGGGAGCGCATCCCCGACGGGGAGCTGTGCAGCGGCGGGCTGTCGGCGTACCGGGGGCTGGACCTGCCCCGGACCGACTGGCCGGCCACCACGCTCACCGCCGGGGCCCGGCACACCTTCCGCTACCGCACCACGATCCCGCACAAGGGCACGTTCCGGTTCTACGCCACCACCGCCTCGTACGCGCCGACCCGGCGGCTGACCTGGGCGGACCTGGAGGAGAAGCCGTTCCTGACGGTCACCGACCCGCCGATCCGGGACGGCGCCTACCAGATGCCGGGGCGGCTGCCGGCGGGCCGCAGCGGGCGGCACATCATCTACACGATCTGGCAGAACTCCAACACCCAGGACACCTACTACTCCTGCTCCGACGTGGTGTTCCGGTCGCCGTCCGGCGAGGCGGCGCCCACGCCGCGTACCAAGCCGTCGGCGAGCGCGGCGGCCCCGCGTACCGTGCCGAAGGCCGCGACCGGCGACGCGGCCGGCGACCCGGCGGCGGGGGTGCCGGTGGCGGCGGTGACCGACACCGGCAGGTTCCCCCGACCGCTCGTGGTCGGCGCGGCGGCCGGGGTCACCGTGCTGCTCGCGGCCCTGGTGGCGCTGCGGTTGCGGCGGGCCGGCAGCGTGCCCGCCGGCCGGCCGTGCGGGGTCCGCAGCCACCGCGCCGGTCGCCGCCGGATCTGGTGACCGCCCGGCGTCAGCTCAGGTGCCGGTCGATCTCGGCCAGCTCCTCGACGCCGAGGTCGAGGTTGTCCAGCGCGGCCACGTTCCCCTCCAGCTGGGCCACGCTGCTCGCCCCGATGATCAGGCTGGTCATCCGGGGGTCGCGCAGCGCCCAGGCCAGCGCGAGCTGGGCCAGGCTCTGGCCGCGCCGCTCGGCGACCGCGGCGAGCCCGCGGATGGTGGCCATCTTCTCCTCGCTGAGGTCGCTCTCGTTGAGGAAGACGCTGGTGCGCACCCGGGAGTCGGCGGGGATGCCGCCGAGGTAGCGGTCGGTGAGCAGGCCCTGTGCCAGCGGGCTGTAGGCGATGCACCCCGCGCCGGCCTGCTCCAGCGTGTCGAGCAGCCCGTCGGCCTCGGTCCAGCGGTTGAGCATCGAGTACGACGGCTGGTTGATCAGCAGCGGGGTGCCCAGCTCGCGGAGGATCTCGGCGGCGCGGGCGGTCTGCTCGGAGTTGTAGTTGGAGATGCCGACGTAGAGCGCCTTGCCGGAGCGGACGATCGCGTCCAGCGCGCCCATCGTCTCCTCCAGCGGGGTGTCCGGGTCGAACCGGTGGGAGTAGAAGATGTCGACGTAGTCGAGCCCCATCCGGCGCAGCGACTGGTCCAGCGAGGAGATCAGGTACTTGCGCGAACCCCACTCCCCGTACGGGCCGGGCCACATCAGATAGCCGGCCTTGCTGGAGATGACCAGCTCGTCGCGGTACGGCTTGAGGTCGGTGGCGAGCAGCCGGCCGAAGTTCTCCTCGGCCGCGCCGGGCGGCGGGCCGTAGTTGTTGGCCAGGTCGAAGTGGGTGATGCCCAGGTCGAAGGCGCGCCGGACGATGTCCCGCTGCCGCTCGTACGGGCGGTCCGGCCCGAAGTTGTGCCAGAGCCCGAGCGAGATGGCGGGCAGGCGCAGGCCGCTCCGGCCACTGCGCCGGTAGATCATCGAGTCGTAACGGTCTTCGCTGGCGAGGTAGGTCACCCTCCGACCCTAGTCCCGGGCCGGTGCCCAGCTCGGAGCGGAGGTGGGGCCGGCGGGTGCCCGCCGGAACCGGCGTGCGGCCGCGCCGGCTTGGGTAGCTTCGAGTCCATGCGCTACGTCCCGCTCGACACCCCCAAGCCCATCTCGAAGATCGGCCTCGGCACGTGGCAGTTCGGCTCCCGCGAATGGGGCTACGGCCCCGACTACGAACGCCGGGCGGCGCAGATCGTCCGGCGGGCGCTCGACCTGGGCGTCACCCTCTTCGACACCGCCGAGATCTACGGCTTCGGCCGCAGCGAGCGCATCCTCGGCGCGGCGCTCGGCGACGACCGGGCCAAGGTCGTGGTGGCCAGCAAGCTGTTCCCGGTGCTGCCGCTCGCCCCGGTGGTGCAGCAGCGGGCGGTCGCCTCCGCCGCGCGGCTCGGCGTCACCGGCATCGACCTCTACCAGGTGCACCAGCCCAACCCGGTGGTCGCCGACACCACCACCATGCGCGGCATGCGCGCGCTCCAGGACGTCGGGCTGGTCGGCGAGGTCGGGGTCAGCAACTACACGCTGCGCCGCTGGCGGTTCGCCGAGGCCGCGCTGGGCCGCCGGGTGCTGAGCAACCAGGTCCGCTACAGCATGATCGACCGCGGCCCCGAGAAGGACCTGATCCCGTACGCGGAGCAGGCCGGCCGGATCGTCATCGCGTACAGCCCGCTGGGGCAGGGCTTCCTCTCCGGCCGGTACGACGCGAGGAACCCGCCCGCCGGGGCGGTCCGGCGGGCCAACCCGTACTTCCTGCCCGAGAACCTGGACCGGGGCACCGAACTGATCGCCACCCTGCGCGAGGTGGCCGACGCGCACGACGCCACGCCCAGCCAGATCGCGCTGGCCTACCTGCTCCGCCACCCCACCGTGGTGGCCATCCCCGGCGCGTCGAGCGTGGAGCAGGTGGAGCGCAACGCGGCCGCCGCCGACATCGACCTGGCCGACGACGAGTACGCCACCCTGGCCACCGCCGCCCACGCGTTCCGCCCGGTCACCGGGCTGGCCGCCGTACCCAAGCTGATCCGCGCCCGCACCCGGAAGTGACCATCATGGACGACATCACCGCACTGATCCTCGACGACCACGCCGCCTTCCGCCGCGGCTTCGCCCGACTCGACGACACCAGGGACCCGCCCGAGCTGCTGGCCGTCTGGGAGGCGCTCGCCCTGCACCTGGACATCCACGCCGAGGCGGAGGAGGCCATCCTCTACCCGCACCTGGTCAAGCACGGCGACGACGGCGCGGAGGAGACCGAGGACGCCATCGGCGACCACAACAAGATCCGCGACGCCATCGCCGAGTCCAAGCTCCACGAGGTCGGCTCGGACGCCTGGTGGGCGGCCGTGTGGCAGGCCCGCCGGGAGAACAGCGAGCACCTGGCCGAGGAGGAGGACGAGGCGTTGCCCGACTTCCGCCGGCACGCCAGCGTCGAACTGCGGGCCGAGCTGGGGCAGCGCTGGCTGACCTTCTACGGCGAGCACAAGAACGGTCGCAACCTGCCCTTCCGCGACAAGGACCCGGAGAAGTACGTCCAGGACCACCGCTGACCGATCTCCCCGTCTCGGGGGAGTCGGCGGGCTGCTCCCGGACGGCAGAATGACCGGGTGACGGTCCCGGGGGTACTGGCGCCGCTGGTGCGCGGGAGCACCTGGCGGCGCGCCGTGTTCCTGCTCCTCGGCGGGGTGCTCGCGCTGCCGTACGCGCTGCTCGCGGCGGCGTTCGCGCAACTGCTCGGCAACGCCGACGTGCCCCGTCCGGTCGGCGCCGGGCTGCTGCTGGTCGCCGCCGGGCTCGCCGCCGTGCCGGTGTTCCTCGCCGGCAGCCGGGCGTTGGAGATCGCCGCCGCCCGGGCGCTGCTCGCGGTCGACCTGCCCGAGCCCGCCCCGGGCCACCGGATCGACCGGGAAACCCGGCTGCGCGCCGCGCTCTGGATCGCCCTGCACCTGCTCACCGGCGCGCTGGTGCTGTTCGCGGCGATCAGCGCGTTCCCCATGGCGCTGGTCTTCCTCGCCGGGCTGGCCGGCGTGGACACCGGCGCCACCCCCGAGGACCGCTTCGGCCCGTTCGACCCGGGTCACCCGGTCGCGGCGGGACTGGCCGGGCTGGCCCTGCTGGTCGCGCTCGGGTACGCGGTCGCCGGGCTGGGCGCGCTCGCCGCCTCGATGGCGCCGGTGTTGCTCGGCCCGGCGCAGGCCGAGCGGATCGCCGCCCTGGAGGCCCGGTCGGCCCGGCTGGCCGAGCGCAACCGGCTGGCCCGCGAGCTGCACGACTCGGTGGGGCACGCGCTGACCGTGGCGACCCTCCAGGCCGGGGCCGCCCGGGAGCTGCTCGACACCGACCCGGAGTTCACCCGGCGTGCGCTGCGTGCCATCGAGGAGACCAGCCGCCGCGCCATGGACGACCTGGACCACGTGCTCGGGCTGCTCCGGGAGACGGCGGACGGGCGGGCGGCCGCGCCCATCGCGCCGCAGGCCACCCTGGACGGGCTGGACCGGCTGGTCGCCGACACCCGGGCCGCCGGCCTGGCCGTGGAGTCCCGGGTCAGCGGGACGCTCGGTGGGCTGCCCGCCGTGGTGTCCCGGGAGGGGTACCGGATCGTGCAGGAGGGACTGACCAACGCGGCCCGGCACGGCCGGGGGCCGGTGCGCCTGCGGGTGGCCGTACCCGATGGTCGTCTGGAGATCGAGCTGGTCAACGCGCTGCGCGGCACCACCGGGCCGGGTGGCGGCGGGCGCGGCCTGGACGGCATGCGGGAGCGGGTGCTGCTGCTCGGCGGGCAGCTCACCGCCGGCCCGGAGGGCGACCGCTGGCGGGTCCGGGTCAGCCTGCCCGCGCCGAGGGGGGAGAGCGGATGACCATCGACGTGCTGATCGTCGACGACGACGAGCTGATCCGGGTCGGCCTGCGGGCGATCGTGGACGCCCAGCCGGACCTGCGGGTGGTCGGCGAGGCCGCGGACGGCGCCGAGGTGCCCCCGCTGGTGGCCCGGCTGCGCCCCCGGGTGGTGCTCATGGACGTCCGGATGCCGGCCATCGACGGCATCCAGGCCACCCGGCGGCTGCTCGCCGCCTCCGCCGACCCGCCCCGGGTCCTGGTCGTCACCACGTTCGCCAACGATGAGTACGTCTACGAGGCGCTGCGCGCCGGGGCCAGCGGCTTCCTGCTCAAACGGGCCCGCCCGGACGAGGTGGTGGAGGCCATCCGGGTGGTGGCGGCCGGCGAGTCGCTGCTCTTCCCGGCGGCGATCCGCCGGCTCGTCGGCGCGTACGGCGGCCGGGGCGGCGACGGGCTGCGCGGGGCCCGGCTCACCGAGCGCGAGGGCGAGGTGCTGCGGCTCATGGCCGCCGGCCTGTCCAACCCGGAGATCGCCGACCGGCTGGTGGTCGGCGTGGAGACGGTCAAGACGCACGTCGGCAACGTGCTGGCCAAGCTCGGGGTGCGCGACCGGACCCAGGCGGTGATCGCCGCGTACGAGTCGGGATTCGTGGTCCCGACCGGCTGACCGGTCCCTCCCGTAGGGGAGGCGGTCCACCCCGGCGCGGGAGGGATCCGAGGGTCGGCCGGCCGACGCTGAGGGCATGACGACAACGACCGATTCCCCACCCCGTCGGGCCGCCCGGACGCGGCTCGACCTGGCCGCCCCGCTCGCCGCCGCCTGGCTCGGCGGCTGGGGCGTGCTCGCCCTGCTCTCGACCCTGACCGGCGCCGGCTACCCGTTCGGCGCCAACGACCCGCACGGCGGCGACGTCAGCCTGCTCCGGCTCGTGCCGGTGGACGTCGGCGCGCCGCTCTTCGCCGGGGTGCTGCTGCTCGCGGCGGTGGCGGCGCTCGCCATGAGCGGTTCGGCCGCGGTACGCCGGCCCGGCCTGCCCCGCGCGCTGCTGCTCGGCTACGGCTGGGCGGTCGTGTTCGCGCTGGCCGTGGTGGTCCCGGACGCCCGGGTGCTGATCGTGCTCGGCTACCTGCCGATCCTGATCGTCGGCGCGCCGTTCGGCTGGCCGCCGGTCGACTACGGGCAGGTCTTCGACTGGCCGCTGGGCGCCCGGTGCGCCGCCCTCGTCGGGGGCGTCCTGCTGGCCGGGGCGCTGCTGCTGTGGCAGCGCCGGACCGCCGGCGCCTGCCCGGCCTGCGGCCGGGACGACGACGAGCGGGGCTGGACCTCGCCCGCCTCGGCCGCCCGCTGGGGCCGCTGGGCCGCGTACACCGCCGCCGTCATCCCGTTCGGGTACGCGGTCACCCGGTTCGCCTGGGCGGCCGGCATCCCGCTGGGCATCTCCCGGGACTTCCTCGCCGAGATGCGGGAGACCGGGCTGGTCTGGGCCGGCGCCGGGCTGGGCGGATTCGCCACCGTCGGGGCGATCCTCACCCTCGGGCTGGTCCGCCCCTGGGGCGAGCGGTTCCCCCGCTGGATGGTCGGGCTGGCCGGCCGGCGGGTGCCGATCCGGCTGGCGGTCGTCCCGGCGACGCTGGTCGCGGTGTCGGTGACGGCGGCCACGCTCGGGCTGATGAGCAATTCGGAGTTCTGGCGGATGACCGGCGGGTTCAGTCTCGCCTCCGCGCCGATGCTGCTCTGGCCGCTCTGGGGCGTCGCGCTCGGGGCGGCGACCCTGGCGTACCACCTGCGGCGACGGGGCGCCTGCGCCCGCTGCGGGCGGCCCGTCCCCCGTCCGTGACGGCCCCGCCGTCCGGAAGGAAGCGCGCGGTCACCCGGCCGAGATAGCGTGGGTCGGGTGACTGCGCCCAACCAGGTTCTCCCGGTCCCGCCCGCCGACCTGCCCGGCACGCTCGGCGAGCTGCGGGCGTCCGGCCATCGCCACCGCACGGTCAAGCAGGAACTCCGTGACAACCTGCTCGCCCGGATGCGCGCCGGCGAGGAGCGCTTCCCCGGCATCGTCGGCTACGAGGACACGGTGCTGCCCGAGGTCGAGCGGGCCCTGCTCGCCGGGCACGACATGGTGCTGCTCGGCGAGCGCGGCCAGGGCAAGACCCGGCTCATCCGCTCGCTCGGCGCGCTGCTCGACGAGTGGACCCCGGTGATCCCCGGCTCGGTGCTCAACGAGCACCCGATGCACCCGCTCACCCCGGCGTCCCGCGCCCTGGTCGCCGAGCGCGGTGACGACCTGCCGATCGGCTGGCTGCACCGCTCGATGCGGTACGGCGAGAAGCTCGCCACCCCGGACACCAGCGTCGGCGACCTGATCGGCGACGTCGACCCGGTCCGGCTCGCCCAGGGGCGTACCCTCGGCGACCCGGAGACCATCCACTTCGGACTGGTGCCACGCACCAACCGGGGCGTCTTCGCCGTCAACGAGCTGCCCGACCTGGCCGAACGCATCCAGGTGGCGCTGCTCAACGTGCTGGAGGAACGGGACATCCAGGTCCGCGGCTACCAGCTCCGGCTGCCGCTGGACCTCCTCCTGGTGGCCAGCGCCAACCCGGAGGACTACACCAACCGGGGCCGGATCATCACCCCGCTCAAGGACCGCTTCGGCGCGGAGATCCGCACCCACTACCCGCTGGAGCTGGAGCTGGAGCTGGCCCTGATCCGCCAGGAGGCCGACCTGGTCGCCACCGTTCCCGAGCACGTGCTGGAGGTGCTCGCGCGGTTCGCCCGCGCCGTCCGGGAGTCGCCGTCCGTGGACCCGCGCTCCGGCGTCTCCGCCCGCTTCGCCATCGCCGCCGCCGAGACCGTCGCCGCCGCCGCGCTGCGCCGCGCCGGCCTGCTCGGCGCCTCCGCCAACGAGGCCCCGGTCGCCCGGGTCGGCGACGCCGCCTCGGTGACCTCCACCCTGCGCGGCAAGGTCGAGTTCGAGAGCGGTGAGGAGGGGCGGGAGATCGAGGTCCTCGGCCACCTGCTGCGGACCGCCACCGCCGAGACGTTCCGGGGCCGGCTGGCCGGGCTGGACCTCTCCGGGTTCACCGCGCTGGTCGCCGAGGGCACCGAGATCGAGACCGGCGAGCTGGTCTCCTCGGCCGAGCTGCTCCGCCAGGTCGGCACCGTCCCCGGGCTGGCCAAGGTGCTCGACCGGCTCGGCCTCGGCGACGCGCCCACCCCCGAGGAGGCCGCCGCCGGGATCGAGTTCGTCCTGGAGGGGCTGCACCTCACCCGCCGGCTGGGCAAGGACGTCACCGAGTCCGGGCGCACCGTCTACGGCGGCCGGGGCTGACTGTGGCCGGTAACCGGTTCCGATACGGCCAGTGGCGCGGCGGGCCCGACCCGCTCGCCCCGCCGTACGACGTACGCGCCGCGGTGGACGCGGTCGGCTCGGAGGTCCTCGCCGGCGGCAGCCTGCGGGAGGCGCTGCGCGACCTGCTGCGGCGTGGCCCGCAGGGGCGCGGCGGCCTGGACGACCTGGCCGCCCGGGCCCGCCGCCTGCGCCGGGAGGCGCTGCGCCGGGGCGACCTGGACGGCGCGGTGACCCGCGCGCAAGCCCTGCTCGACCAGGCCCTCGCCGCCGAGCGGGAGGAGCTGCGCGGGCGGGACGGCGACGACGCCCGCTTCGCCGAGGCGGTGCTGGACAACCTGCCCCGCTCGACCGCCCGCGCCGTCGAGGAGCTGTCCGGCTACGACTGGGCCAGCGACGACGCGCGCGCCAGCTACCAGCGGATCCTCGACGGGCTGCGCGGCGAGGTGCTGGAGCAGCGCTTCGCCGGGCTGCGCGACGCGACCCGGGCCGCCGCCGACCCGGCCGCCCAACGGCAGCTCGCCGAGATGATGCGCGACCTCAACGACCTGCTCGCCCGGCACGCCCGGTCGGAGGACACCACCGACGCGTTCGCCGAGTTCATGCGCCGGCACGGCGAGTTCTTCCCGGAGCGCCCGACGGACGTCGACGAGCTGATCGACGTGCTGGCCCGCCGGTCGGCGGCCGGGGAGCGACTGATGCGGTCGCTGTCGGACCGGCAGCGCGAGGAACTGGCCGGGCTGATGCGCCAGTCCCTCGGCGAGCAGCTGGCCGGGGAACTGTCCCAGCTCGACGCCCACCTGCGGTCGCTGCGCCCCGACCTGAACTGGCGCCGCGGCGAGCGGGTCCGGGGCGACCAGCCCCTCGGCTACGGCGAGGCCACCGGCGCGCTCGGCGAGATCGCCGAGCTGGACGGGCTGCTCGACTCCCTCGACCAGGACCACCCCGGCGCCACCCTGGACGACGTCGACGTCGAGACGGTCGCCCGGACGCTGGGCCGGGACGCCGCCGACGACGTACGCCGGCTGCAGGAGTTGGAGCGTGAGCTGCGCCGGCAGGGCTGGGTGACCCGGGACGCCGAGGGGCTGACGTTGAGCCCGAAGGCGCTGCGCCGGCTCGCCGGCACCGCCCTGCGACGGGTCTTCGCCGACCTGACCGCCGGCCCGCGCGGCCAGCACGACCTGCGCTCCGCGGGCGCGGCCGGCGAGGTCAGCGGCGCCTCCCGGCAGTGGGAGTACGGCGACGAGCAGCCCCTCGACGTGGTGCGCACCCTCACCCGCGCGGTCCGCCGGGCCGGCCCCGGGGTGCCCGTGCAGCTCGCGGTCGAGGACTTCGAGGTGATGGAGACCGAGCGGCGGGCGTCGGCGGCGGTGGCGCTCTGCGTCGACCTGTCGTATTCGATGATCTCCCAGGGGCGCTGGGGGCCGATGAAGCAGACCGCGCTGGCCCTGTCGCATCTCATGGCGACCCGCTTCCCGCAGGACGCCCTGCAGATCGTCGGGTTCGGCCGGGAGGCCATGCCGCTGACCCAGCAGGAGTTGGCCGCGGTCGAGCCGGACATGGAGCAGGGCACCAACCTCCAGCACGCGCTGCGGCTGGCCGGGCGGCACCTGCGCCGGCACCCGGGCGCCGAACCGGTCGTGCTCGTGGTCACCGACGGCGAGCCCACCGCCCACCTCGACCCGGAGGGCGGCGAGGCGTACTTCCACTGGCCGCCGCTGCCGGAGACCATCGAGGCGACCATCCGCGAGGTGGACAAGCTGACCCGGTACGGCGCCACGCTGAACCTGTTCATGCTCGGCGACGACCCGGGCCTGCGCCGCTTCGTGGACGCGGTGGCCCGCCGGTCCAAGGGCCGGATGTTCACCCCCGACCTCGACGACCTCGGCGAGTACGTCGTCTCCGACTACCTCCGGGCCCGCCACGGCCGCCGCTGAACTCGACGTCCTGCCCCTGTTCGCGCCCTGAGGCCAGGTCGGGACGGATCAGGTCCGACCGTCCCGGCGCGGGTGACAGGTGCCCCGCCACCGCCCTTTGCTCTGCAGCCCCCCACGCAACGCCGGAGGTCCCGGATGCTTCGGGGCAGCAGAGCAGAGGGGCCGAGCGGGTGGCCGACCGGCCGGCGGCGCGGCTGGCGAGCTGGCGGGCGACTCTGGTTGGTGGCGGCCTGGGGTGAATGTCCGGTTGCCGCCCTGGCTCGGGCGGCGAGTGGAACGCCATGTGTGTCTCCCGGGCCGGGATACCTCCATGGCGTTCCACCGACCGTCCCGCCCTGGGCGGGGTGTCCGGTTCGTGGGGTGACCGGCGGCATCCCGGCGGCGGAATGGCCGGCGGGTGGGGGTCGTTGTATACGGGTGAACGACCGAGGACCGCTCCCGCCCCCGCGGGGTGTCCCGCTACCTGGGGCCGCCCGCCGAGGTGGGTGCCCAGCCCCCGGAATGTTGGTGGGCCGGCGGTCGTTGTACATGGTCCCGGCGCCGCGAAGTGGCTTCGCCCCGCGCGCTGGATGATCCCCCCAAGACTTTCCTTGAGCGCCTGACGGTGCTTGCGCACACCACCTTGAGTCGACCCCCGTCGGCGTGTGTGCGCCAACCCCCGAATGGAGCTACCCCCGTGAACACGATGCTGCGTAAGAGCGTGCTGGGTATTGCTGGTCTGGCCTTCACCGGTGGCGTCTTCGCCGGTCCGGTCGCCGCCCACGCCGACGCCCGCCCCGTTGAGGGCAAGCCGGCTGCGGTCGCCGTGTCTGTGCAGGGCGCCCAGTCGAAGATTGACCTGAACGACGAGCAGACCGCCAACGCCAAGGCGATCATCGCGGCGACGAAGAAGGCCGGCCTGCCCGAGCGGGCCGCGGTCATCTCGATCGCCACGAGCCTGCAGGAGTCGAAGCTGGAGAACCTGGGCCACCTCGGTGACGCCAACGATCACGATTCGCTGGGCTTGTTCCAGCAGCGCCCGACCTCGGGTTGGGGCACGCCGGAGCAGATCACCAACCCCGAGTACTCGACGCTGGCGTTCCTCAAGGGCTTGAAGCAGGTCGACGGTTGGCAGGACATGCCGCTGACCGAGGCCGCGCAGACCGTGCAGGTCTCGGCCTACCCGGACGCCTACGCGCAGTGGGAGCAGCAGGCCACCGACATCGTCCACCAGCACTGGAACAGCTGACCCGAACAACGACCGCTGGCCGGCACCCCAACAACGGGGTGCCGGCCAGCGGCGTATCCGGACCTTGGCGGCAAGTTGCAGTCAGCAACGTACGGAAACTCACCAAGATCGGGAGGGAACGCCCCCGTCCGGGTGACGAGGGTGGGGTAACCGCGGTGCGGGCGCCGGGGGCGGGGGTTGGATGCGGGCATGGACGAGGTGGACGCCGCGGCGTTGCGGCGGGCGTACGAGTCGGTGCTCGCGGAAGTGGACGGGGGCGGGTTCGGGCCACCCCCGGACGGGGAGTTGAGCGCCGAGCAGATCGTGGCGCACCTCGCCGCCAACGACGAGCTGATGAGCGAGGCGACCGAGGCGGTGCTGGTCGGCTCGCCGTTCGCCTACTACGACCTGGAGACCATCCACCGGCCGCAGCTCGACGCGCTGGTCTCCGAGTGCGGCGGGCTGGACGGGCTGGCCGCCCTGCTCCGGGCCACCAGCCAGAAGCTCTGCACCCTCGCCGACCGGCTGGGTCCGGCCGCCGAGACCCCGGTCGACACCGTGCTGCGGGAGGGCTTCGACCTGGACGTGGACGAGTCCCTGCCCTGGGGCCGGGCCCTGGACCTGCACACCCGCGTGCACCTTCCCATGCACCTGGCCCAGCTCCGCGCCCTCCGCCGGCAACCCCACCTGGCCTGACCGCAGCGGTCGGCCACCGAGCCGACGAACGGCCGGGTCAGGGGGTGGGGCGGAAGGTGCGGCGGTAGGCCGTCGGCGCGACGCCGACCCGCGAGTGGAAGTGCTGCCGCAGGGCGGCGGTGGTGCCGAACCCGGCGTGCCGGGCGATCTGGTCGACCGTCAGGTGCGTGGTCTCCAGCAGCAGCCGGGCGTGTTCGGTGCGCTGCTGGAGCAGCCACTGCGCCGGGCTGAGTCCGGTCTCGGAGCGGAAGTGCCGGGTGAAGGTGCGCACGCTCATCCGGGCGTGCGCGGCCAGGTCGGGCAGGGCGACCGGCTCGTGCAGCCGCTGCCGGGCCCACTCCCGGGTGGCCGCGGTGCCGGTCTCCGCGGTCCGGGGCACCGGGCGCTCGATGTACTGGGCCTGGCCGCCGTCGCGCCACGGGGGCACCACGCAGCGCCGGGCCGACCGGTTGGCCACCGCGCTGCCGTGGTCGGTGCGGATGACGTGCAGGCAGAGGTCGATGCCGGCGGCCACCCCGGCCGAGGTGAGCACCTCGCCGTCGTCGAGGAAGAGCACGTCGGGGTCGAGGGCCACGCCGGGGTGCAGGCGGCGGAACCGGTCCGCGTACGCCCAGTGGGTGGTGGCCGGGCGGCCGTCGAGCAGGCCGGCCGCGGCCAGCACGAACGCGCCCGTGCAGATCGACATGATCCGGGCGCCCCGGTCGTGGGCGGCGCGGAGCGCCGCCGCCACCTCCGGGTCCAGCGTCCCGTCGACCAGGGGCGGGCCGTCGTGGATGCCGGGGACGAGCACCGTGTCGGCGGAGTCCAGCAGCTCCAGGCCGTGGTCGGGGAGGACCTGGAAGCCGGCCGTGCTGCGGACCGGTCGCCCGCCGGGGGTGCAGGTCTCGACGGCGTAGAGGGGCGGGTTCCGGTCGGCGGTGCGGGCGGTGCCGAAGACCTGGGCCGGGGTGCCGAGGTCGAGGCCGACCACCCCGTCGAGGGCGAGGACGGCGATGCGGTGCGGAGCCATGGCCCGATTATTGCGCATGATGGCTTTCCGGCCACTCGTCGTGCCGGCCCGCCCCGCCGAGACTCGGAGCGTGACCCGACACCGTCTGCATCCGGCCTGGCTCGTGGCCGGCGTCTCGTTCGTCGCCCTGGTCGGCGCCGCCGGCTTCCGCGCCACCCCGGGGGTGCTGCTGCACCCGCTGCACGCCGAGTTCGGCTGGCCGCTGGCCACCATCTCCGCCGCCGTCTCGGTCAACCTCATGCTCTACGGGCTCACCGCCCCGTTCGCCGCCGCGCTGATGGACCGGTTCGGCATCCGCCGCGTGGTGGCCGGCGCGCTGCTGCTGGTCGCGCTGGGCAGCGCGCTGACCGTGGGGATGACCGCGAGCTGGCAGCTGATCCTCTGCTGGGGCGTACTGGTGGGGCTGGGCACCGGCTCGATGGCGCTGGCCTTCGTGGCGACGGTCACCGGGCGGTGGTTCGTCAAGCGGCGGGGCCTGGTCACCGGCGTGCTCACCGCGGGCGGGGCGGCGGGCCAGCTGGTCTTCCTCCCGCTGGTCGCCGTGCTGGTGCGCGATCACGGCTGGCGGCCGGCGGCGCTGGTCGTGGCCGGGGCCGCGCTGGCGGTCGTACCCCTGGTGGTGTGGTTGCTCCGCGAGCACCCGGCGGATCTCGACCTGCCCGCCTACGGCGCGACCGAGGTGGTGGCCCCGACGCCGCCGGCGGGCGGGGCGGCCGCCCGGGCGGTCGGTGCGCTGGCCGCCGCCGCGCGGACCCGGCCGTTCTGGCTGCTGGCCGGCGGCTTCGCGATCTGTGGTGCGACCACGAACGGCCTGGTCGGCACCCACTTCGTGCCGGCCGCGCACGACCACGGCATGCCGGAGACCACTGCGGCTGGCCTGCTCGCCCTGGTCGGGCTCTTCGACATCGCCGGCACGGTCGCCTCCGGCTGGCTCACCGACCGGGTGGACAGCCGGTTGCTGCTCGGCGCCTACTACGCGCTGCGCGGCGCCTCGCTGCTGGTGCTGCCGAGCCTCTTCGCCGGCTCCGCGCGGCCGAGCATGCTGGTCTTCATCGTCTTCTACGGCCTGGACTGGGTGGCCACCGTGCCGCCCACCGTGGCGCTGTGCCGGGAGTGGTTCGGCGCGTCCGGCGCCGTGGTCTTCGGCTGGGTGTTCGCCGCCCACCAGGTCGGCGCGGCGCTCGCCGCCACCGGGGCCGGCGTGGTCCGCGACCGGCTCGGCGACTACGCCGCCGCCTGGTACGTCGCCGGCGCCCTGTCGATCGGCGCGGCCGGGCTCTCCCTGCTGCTACGCCGCCGCGGCGACGAGCCGGCGTTCGCGCTCCCCGTGGCGGTCGGCCGGCGGGCCTGGAGCTACCGGGGCTGATTGGTCAGCCGACCGCCCACTGCTGCTCGGGCGCGCCGTTGCAGGGGGCCTGTTCGAGCGGGCTCCCGGCCTGGGTGCCGGCGTCGTCGACCTGCGCGCACTTGCCGCTGTGCACGACGACCAGCAGCACCGGACCCGACCCGGTCGGGTTGAGCTTCCACTGCTGGTTGGCCTGGCCGTTGCAGGACCACTGCTGCACGACCACCCCGTCGTCGGCGCGCTGCCCGTCCACGTCCAGGCACTTCCCGCTGGTCGCGTTGACCAGGACGTAGGTGTCGGCGGCCACCGGGGTGACCACCCACTGCTGCTCCGGCCCGCCGGTGCAGTCGGCCAGCGCCGCGTCCGCGCCCTCGGGGTCGTCGCCGGTCACCCCGACGCAGAGGCCGGAGGGGACCCCGCGGATCACCTTCGGGGTGGCCGCGGGGGCCGCCGGGGTGGTCGGCGCGGCGCTCGGCGAGGGCGCCGCCGTGGTGGGGGCGGCCGCCGTCGTGGCCGGGGCCGGGCTCGATTCGCTCGCCGCCGGGGTCGGCACGGCCGCCGCCGGCACCACCGGCCGGTCGCCGCCGCCGCCGAGCACGCCGGTGGCGAAGAACACGCCCAGGAGTACGCCGACCACGGCGACGCCCAGCGCGATCCGCATCAGCGGGTCCTGCGGCAGCCCGCGGCGGGCCGGCCGGCGGCCGCCGTAGACCGTGCCGGACGGATCGGTGCGTGGGTCTGCCATGGGGGCATCCTGACCCACCGGGAGGGTCGAGAGCCAGTCGCCCCGGCGGCCGGGTGACTCAGTCGACGACCCGGACGTCCTTCCAGAACGCCACGCGGTCGCGCACCATCTCCGCGTCCGGCTTCGGGTCCGGGTAGTACCAGACGGCGTCCGGGCTGGTGGCGCCCGCGTGTTCGAGCGTGTAGTAGGAGGCGGTGCCCTTCCACGGGCAGACCGTGTGGGTGTCGGAGTCGCGGATCAGGTCGTCGCGCAGGGCCGAACGGGGAAAGTAGTGGTTGCCCTCGACCAGCACGGTGTCGTCGCTCTCCGCGACGACCAGGTCGTTCCAGACGGCTTTCGGCATGTCTCCACGCTATGCCGGCGGCCGGGCGTCGGCCACCGCTCAGCGGGCCGGTGCGGGGTCGGTGACGTCGGCGACGGTCGCGTCGAGCGCGGCCAGGGCGGCGTCGGCGTCGAGCGCGACTGCCACCCCGTGCTCGCCCGCGCCGAGGGTGATCTCCCGGCCCTGCAGCCGCTCGTCGGCGACCACGGGCCAGGCGGTGCTGGCGCCGAACGGGGTGATGGTGCCCCGCTCGTAACCGGTGACCGCCCGGGCGGCCTCCGCGTCCGGCATGGACATGCGGCTGACCCCGAGCAGGTGGCGCAGCTTCGGCCAGGAGACGACCCGGTCGCCGGGGGTGAGCACGAACAGGTGGTCGTCCTCCCCGCGCCGGACCACGATCGTCTTGACCACGTCGGGGACCGGGACGCCGCGCGCCGCCGCCGCCTCGGCGAGGCTGCGCACCGGGCCGTGGCGGATCACCCGGTAGGGCAGGCCGGCGGCGTCCAGGGCGGTGAACGCGGGGGACGGCATGTCCGCCACGGTAACCCGTGGATCTCCGGGCGGCCGCCAAAAGGCCACCGTGGACATCCCACGAATTGTCGTAGCCAGGCGTAAGGTCATCTCATGCACGCTGTCCGTGATCATGAGCGGGCGGTGGACGCGCTGCGGCGGTCTTACGCCGCGGTGCCCGCCGGAGAACCCGTACGGCTGGCCAAGCAAACCTCCAACCTCTTCCGACCCCGATCCGCGCCGCGCACCCCCGGCCTGGACGTAAGTGGGCTGACCGGGGTGCTCTCCGTCGACCCGGATGCCCGGACCGCCGACGTGCAGGGCATGTGCACCTACGAGGACCTGGTCGACGCGACCCTGCCGCACCACCTCATGCCGCTGGTCGTGCCGCAACTGCGCACGATCACCCTCGGCGGCGCGGTGACCGGGCTGGGCATCGAGTCCACCTCGTTCCGCAACGGGCTGCCGCACGAGTCGGTGACCGAACTGGACATCCTCACCGGGTCCGGCGAGCTCGTCACCGCCCGGCCGGTGGGCGAGCACGCCGACCTCTTCCGGGCCTTCCCCAACTCGCTGGGCAGCCTCGGCTACTCGACCCGGCTGCGCATCGAGCTGCAGCCGGTCCGCCGTCACGTGGCGCTGCGCAACATCCGGTTCAGCCGGCTGGAGGAGTTGACCGACGCGATCGCCGAGGTGGTCGCCAAGGGCTCCTGGGAGGGTGAGCCGGTCGACGGGATGGACGGGGTGATGTTCAGCCCCGGCGAGGCGTACCTGGTGCTCGCCACGTTCACCGACGAGGCCGACGGCCCGCCGAGCGACTACACCGGCCAGGACATCTACTACCGCTCGCTGCGCGGGCGCACCCGGGACGTGCTCACCACCTACGACTACCTGTGGCGCTGGGACACCGACTGGTTCTGGTGCTCGGCGGCGTTCGGGGTGCAGAACCCGGTGGTCCGCCGGCTCTGGCCGCAGCGCTACCGGCGCAGCGACTTCTACCACCGGCTGGTGCGGCTGGAGCACCGGCATCAGGTGGCCGCCCGGATCGACCGCTGGCGGGGCCGGCCGGCCCGGGAGCGGGTGGTGCAGGACGTGGAGATCCCGCTCGCCGGCACCGCCGAGTTCCTGCGCTGGTTCGCCGGGACGGTGGGGATGACCCCGGTGTGGCTCTGCCCGCTGCGGCTGCGGGAGCCGGCCGGTCCGGGATCCGCCCGGGCCTGGCCGCTGTATCCCCTCCAACCGGGCGAAACCTATGTGAACATCGGTTTCTGGGGGAGCGTGCCGATCGCCGAGGGCGCCGCCGACGGCGACGTCAACCGGGAGATCGAGCACGCGGTGTCGGAGGCGGGCGGCCACAAGTCGCTCTACTCCGACGCGTACTACGACCGGGCAGCGTTCGACCGGCTCTACGGCGGGGAGACCTGGCGCGCCGTGAAGGAACACTACGACCCGGACCACCGGCTGACCGGACTGTACGAAAAGGCGGTAGCGCGAGCATGAGTCTGACCGACCGAACACCCGGGGCGGCGAGTGCCCCGGCCGGCCCGCCGGCGGGGGGCCGGCGTGGCGGACCGACCGTGGCGGACGTGATCCGTGCGGTCACCACGGGCGACCTGCCCGTGCGCATCACCGGATACGACGGCAGCGCGGTCGGCCCGGCCGACGCCGGGATGACCCTGGCGATCCGTTCCGAACGCGGGCTGTCCTACCTGCTCACCGCACCGGGTGACCTGGGCATGGCCCGGGCCTACGTGAGCGGCGACCTCGGGCTGGAGGGCGTCCACCCGGGCGACCCGTACGAGGCGTTACGGGTGCTCAAGGACGAGATGCCGCTGCGGATGCCGCCGGTGGCCGAGGCGCTCGCCCTGGTCAAGGGGCTCGGCTGGGAACGGCTGCTGCCCCCGCCGCCCCCGCCGCAGGAGGCCGCGCCGCGCTGGAAGCGGATGGTGAACGGGCTGCGCCACTCCCGGACCCGGGACAGCAACGCGATCTCGCACCACTACGACGTCTCGAACGCCTTCTACGAGAAGGTGCTCGGCCCGTCGATGACGTACACCTGCGCGGTTTTCCGCAGCCCCACCGACACGCTGGAGGAGGCGCAGCGGGCCAAGTACGACCTGGTCGCGGGCAAGCTGGCGCTGAAGCCGGGGATGCGGCTGCTCGACGTCGGCTGCGGTTGGGGCGGCATGGTGCGGCACGCGGCGCGCGAATACGGCGTCAAGGCGCTCGGTGTCACCCTGTCGCGGGCGCAGGCCGAGTGGGCGCAGGCGGCGATCGAGCGGGAGGGGCTGGGCGACCTGGCCGAGGTGCGCCACCTGGACTACCGGGACGCCCCGCGTGAGCAGTTCGACGCGATCTCCTCGATCGGGCTGACCGAGCACATCGGGGTGCGCAACTACCCGGCCTACTTCGGGGCGCTGCGCAGCCGGCTCAAGCCGGGCGGCCGGCTGCTCAACCACTGCATCACCCGGGCGGACAACCGGGCCCCGCACCGTTCCGGCGCGTTCATCGACCGCTACGTCTTCCCGGACGGCGAGTTGGCCGGCCCGGGCCGGCTGATCAGCGAGATCCACGACGCCGGGCTGGAGGTGCACCACGAGGAGAACCTGCGCCAGCACTACGCGCTGACCCTGGCCGGCTGGTGCCGCAACCTCGTCGAGCACTGGGACTTCTGCGTGGGCGAGGTGGGCGTGGGCACCGCCCGGGTCTGGGGGCTCTACATGGCCGGCTCCCGGATGGCCTTCGAGCGCAACGGCATCCAGCTGCACCAGGTGCTCGCCACGCACAACGGCCGGCAGGGGGAGAACGGCTACCCGCTGCGTCCCGACTGGACGCCCTGACGGGTTCTGGTTCCACGAAAGGCCGCGCGGACCGCGCGGCCTTTCGTCGTGAAACTGGTCGGTCCGGCCGGTCAACCTCCGGGCGTTTCTCGTCGTCCTTGGTGGCGACGGAAGGAGAGCCGGTGTGGCGGAAGAAGCGCTTCGAAGGGCTGGACGTCCTCGTCGCCGAGCGCGGTGGGGCCCTGCTCGCGACGGCGGTGCTGCTGACCGGTAGCCGCGTCGCCGGGGAGGACCTGGTGCAGGCGGCGCTGGAACGGCTGATGCGGAACTGGCACCGGGTGCACGGCGACCCGGAGGGCTACCTGCGCCGCACCCTGTACCACCTGGCGGTGGACCGGTGGCGACTGCGCCGGCGCCGGCCGGAGGTGCTGGCGGAGGTGGAACCGCCCGGCCAGCCGGACGGCACCGACGTGCTGCACCTGCGGCAGGCGCTCGTCCAGGCCCTGAATCTGCTGCCGCCCCGGCAGCGGGCCGTGCTCGTGCTCCGCTACTGGGAGCAGTTGAGCGAGGCGGAGGCCGCCGAGCTGCTCGGTTGCTCGGTCGGCACGGTCAAGTCGACCGCCTCCCGGGGGCTCACCCGGCTACGTGAACTCACCGCCGACTGGGCGCTCGAAGGCGCCGGGATGAACGGAGCACGCAGATGACCACCGACCTCGAGGACCAGCTCGTCGCCGGGATGCGGGACCGGGCGATCGGCCTGACGCCCACCCGTGACGTGCTCGGCGCGGCCACCCGCCGGCACCGGCGGCGCACCGCCCTGCACCGCACCGCGTACGCCGCGGGGGTGGTCGGGGTGGCCGGTGCGCTGACGGCGGCGCTGACCGTCGGCGCGGGCGGCGGCACCGGTGCGTCCGGGCCGGTCGCCGGGCGGCCGGCGCCCGCGGCGAGCCCGCAGTCGCCGCAGCTGCGCCTCGCCGCGGCCGCAGCGGCCAGCGAGAACATCAGTTACCGGGTGAAGGTCACCACCACCTCGCTCAACGAGCCCCCGCCGAAGGGTGAGCTGCCGGAGCCGGTGAGCGAGCGGTGGGTCACCACCGGAGCCTTCGATCCGGCGACGGCCACCGGCTATCTGGAATCGCCGTACAAGGGGCAACTCCGTCCCGCCATCGTGGCGGGCTTCGAGCACGAGCGCCTGATCGACGGCGTCCGGTACGTCGGGGCCCGAGACGGCGCCGATCCCGACAACGGGAAGATCGTGTGGAGCCGGGACAAGGAGAAGCAGGACAACCTCAACTACGACATGGCGATGGGCGGCGGCATGGGGGCTTCCGCGAGTCCAGTGGGGCTGCTCCGGATGTTGCGCCAGGCCGGCGCCACGGTCACGGAGAAGGCCGACGGCGTCTACCACTTCGAGGTCTCGGTGCCGGATGCCTCCGGGGAGATCGTCGCCGACCGCCTCGTCGGCGAGGTGACGGTCGGTGCCGACGACCGGATCGCCAAGGTGGCCTACGACCGCAAGTCCGGGATGGCCCGGAGCAGGGACTACACCGTCCGCCTCAAGGTGGTCATCGAGCTGTCCGGCTACGGCCTGCCGGTGAAGGTGGAGCCACCGGCCCACGTCGTCGTCCTGGGCAAGTAGGCAGCACGAGAGGCCGCGCGACTCGCGCGGCCTCTCGTCGAACCTATTGACAAAGAAGTTTTGTACGTACAAACTGATTTTGCCATGAGAGACGTCCTGTACCTGGAACAGCGCGAGCAGGCCGAAGCCCTGCTCAAGCCGCAGCGGATCGAGGTGCTGCGGCAACTCGCCGAGCCCCGCACCTGCACCGAGATCGCGGCCCGGCTCGAGCAGACGCCGCAGCGCGTCTACTACCACGTCAAGCAGTTGGTCGCGGCCGGGCTGGCCGAGCAGGTCGCCGAGCGGCGGGTGCGCGGCATCAGCGAGGGCATCTACCAGGCCGTCGCCCGGTCCTACTGGCTCTCGCCCCGGCTGGTCGGCCGGATCGGCGGTGCCCGCCGGGCGCAGGACGAGCTGAGCCTGGGCTACCTGCTCGACCTCATGGAGGAGGTCCAGGCCGACATCGCCGCGCTGGACCGCACCGCCCCCGAGTTGCCGTCGATCGGTGTCTCCGGCGAGATCCGGGTGCCCGCCGAGCGGCGGCAGGAGTTCCTGCACGACCTGCAGTCGACGCTGCAGGACCTTTTCACCCGCTACGGCGGCGCCGAGGGAGACGCCTTCAAACTCGCCGTGGCCTGCTACCCGAAGGGCGACAACCATGAGTGACCTGCTGACCGTCCGGGCCCGCCTCGCCGCACCCGTCGAGACCGTGCGCCGCGCGCTGACCGACCCGGCCGAGCTGCGCGTGTGGCTCGCCGAGCACGCCGAGGTCGACCTGCCCCGGCGCTACGAGTTCTGGGGCCGCCACACGCCCGAGGGCGCCGCGCCGCAGCAGCGCCTGCTGCACGCCGACGAGCGGACGCTGCGCTTCGCCTGGACGCTCGACGGGGTGGAGACCACCACCGAGTTCGAGCTGACGCCGGAGGACGGGAGCACCGTCCTGACCCTGCGGCAGAGCCACTTCAGCTTCGAGGAGGCGATGAGCGGCAGCAGCATCCGCGGCGTCCTGCAGACCTTCTGGGCGCTCGCGATCGCCAACCTCAACGCCCACCTGGAGGGGCGCCCGCTGCTGCCGCGCACCGACTTCACCTCCGCCGACCTGCGCGGCGAGCTGCTGATCGACGCGCCGATGGACAAGGTGTGGACCTCGCTGACCGACTCGGAGCAGGCCAGCGCCTGGTTCGGCTTCCCCATCGGCATCGAGCCCTGGGTGGGCGGCCGCTACGCCATGGGCGGCTTCGACGCCGGCTACGCGGCCAAGGTGGTCGACCTGACGCCGGGCCGCGCGCTCTCCGTCGACTGGGGACCGACCGGCGTCAGCACCTGGGAGCTGGCCGAGTCCGGCGGCCGGACGAAGCTGACCTTCGTGCAGTCCGGCTTCGACGAGGGCAACCCGCCGTACGCGGCCTGGACCGGGAGCGTGGCCGGGCTCGCCGAGCTGCGCCGCTTCCACGAGGTGGCCGACTGGCAGCCGATCTGGCTCGACGTGGAGATGCCGAGCAACGCCTGAGCCTCAGGGCGACAGCTCGGCGGCCCGGCGCAGCAGTGCCCGCCGCTCCGGCTCGGAGCGGACCGCGTCGGCGGCGGCCCGGAACAGCGCGGCGGCGCGTACCGGGTCGCCGCGGCGGGCGGTCAACTCGGCCTCGGCGGCCATCGCCGGCGGGTAGCCGTCCAGCGCTCCGCCCTCCCGGGCCTCGGCGAGCAGGGCCAGCCCGGCGGCGGGGCCGTACGCGTATCCGTGGGCCACCGCCCGGTTGAGCCGCACCACCGGGGTCGGGTGCACCAGGGCCAGCGTGTCGTACCAGCCGGCGATGGCCGGCCAGTCGGTCTCGGCGGCGGTCGGGGCGGTGGCGTGCGCGGCGGCGATCCGGGCCTGGAGGGCGTACGGGCCGTCGCCGGCCCGGTCCAGCAGCGCGACGCCCTCGGCGATGGCGGCCCGGTCCCACCGGGTGCGGTCCTGCTGGTCGAGGGTGAGCAGGTCGCCGGACGGGTCGCGGCGGGTCGCCCGGCGGGAGTGGTGCAGCAGGAACAGGGCGAGCAGCCCGGCCGCCTCGGGCTGGTCCGGCAGCAGCGTGTGCAGCAGCCGGGTCAGCCGGATCGCCTCGGCGGCGAACGCCGGCTCGCCGTCGGCGTCGTACCCTCGGGTGAAGAGCAGGTAGAGCACTCCCAGCACGCCCGGCAGGCGCTCGACCAGCGCGGGCCCGGTCGGCACCCGGTACGGGACGCCGGCCGCGGCGATCCGGGCCTTGGCCCGGGTGAGCCGGCGGGTCATGGTCGACTCGGTGACCAGGAAGGCACGGGCGATGTCGGCTGTCGGCACGCCGGCCACCGTGCGCAGGGTCAACGCGACCCGGGCCTCCAGCGCCAGCGCCGGGTGGCAGCAGGTGAAGATGAGCCGCAGCCGGTCGTCCACCACGTCTCCCTCCGGTCGCGCGGGTGCGGGGTCGGTGAGCAGCGCCAGGTCGCGCAGCTTGCGGCGTTCCACGGTGGCCCGGCGCAGCACGTCCACGGCGCGGTTGCGGGCGGTGGTCATGAGCCACCCGCCCGGGTTGTCCGGCACGCCCTGGCGGGGCCAGCGCTCCAGCGCCGCCGCGAGGGCCTCCTGGGCGCAGTCCTCGGCGAGGGTCCAGTCGCCGGTGACGCGGATCAGGGCGGCCACGATCCGCGGATACGCCTCGGCGCCCGCGTCGGCGACCGCCCCGGCCGCGTCGGTCACCTGTACCTCCGGAGGATGCCCCGGCCTTCAGGCCGGGGAAAAATTCGGACTCCGTCAGGAGCGCCCCGGCGGAGCCGGGGCGGTTCGAGAACGAAGTCCTCTGACGCGCAACCCGCCTTCTTACACCGGAGGACAGATCGTGTAACTTCAGTCCTATGAGGACGGCGTACAAGTGTCGGGCCTACCCGACACCCGAGCAGGCGGCCGTGTTCAGCCGCACGTTCGGGTGTGTGCGCCTTGTCTGGAACCGGACCCTCGCCGAACGCCACGCCGCCTACCACCAGCGGGGCGAGCGGACCTCGTACAGGCAGACCGACGCCGCCCTCACCGGATGGAAGAGGACCGCGGAGTTGGCGTTCCTGTCCGAGGTGTCGTCGGTGCCGCTGCAACAGACCCTGCGGCACCAGCACACCGCGTTCGCGAACTTCTTCGCCGGTCGCGCCCGGTACCCGCGCTTCAAGAGCCGCAGCGCTCGCCAGTCGGCGCATTACACCCGTTCGGCGTTCCGGATGAAGGGCGGCGCGCTGCACGTAGCGAAGACGAATGGGCCTCTGCCGTTCGCGTGGTCGTTCGGCGCTGTCGACATCGCCACCCTCAACCCGACCATGGTCGTGATCTCCCGCGATCCGGATGGCCGCTGGTACGTGACGTTCGCGGTCGACACCGACTCGCCCGAACCGCTTGAGGTGACCGGGCACGAGATCGGCGTCGACCTTGGCGTCAAGGACTTCGCGGTGACCAGCGATGGGCAGCGGATCGCCAACCCCCAGCACTTGGACCGTCGGGCCCGTAACCTTGCTCGCTACCAGCGGCGCATGGCCCGGTGTCAGCGCGGCAGCGCGAACCGGCGCAAGGCCAAGGCGAAGGTCGCCCGTGCGCACCGCAAGGTCCGTAACGCTCGCGTGGACTTCCTGCACCGCACCAGCACCAACCTGGTCCGGGCCGCCGACACGATCGTGATCGAAGACCTCGCGGTCAAGAACATGCTCCGCAACCGCAGCCTCGCGAAAGCGATCTCCGACTGCGGCTGGGGCGAGTTCCGCCGCCAGCTGGAGTACAAAGCCGAGCGTGCTGGCCGTACCCTCGTGGTGATCGACCGCTGGTACCCCAGCTCCAAAACCTGCTCGGCGTGCGGGCATCTGCTCGCCGTTCTGGGTCTTTCCACCCGGCACTGGACGTGCCCCACCTGCCGCACCCGCCATGATCGGGACGTGAACGCGGCGAAGAACATCCTTGCGGCTGGTCGAGCCGTAGCCGAGGGCAACCTCGGTGATGCCTGTGGAGCTGACGTGAGACGGCAAGGGCCCTCCCTTCCGCAGTCGGCCGTGAAACAGGAACCCCCCGCCGTGAGGCGCCCGGCGTAAGCCGGATCGGCCGTACGGCCGGTGGGAATCCCCCTCCTTCAGGAGGGGGAGGAAGTCAACCGGATCAGTCCTCGACCAGCGGGCGCAGCTCGATGCGCCCGGCGTACGCCATCGGGTGGGCGCGCGCCACCTCGACGGCCTCGTCCAGGTCCGCGCACTCCAGCAGGTCGAAGCCCACGATCACCTCCTTGGTCTCGGCGAACGGGCCGTCGCTCAGCAGCAGCTCGCCGTCGCGGACCCGGACGGTGGTGGCGGCCGACGGGGGCGCGAACCGGCTGCCGGTCAGCCGCTGGCCGTTGGCGTCCCGCTCGGCCACCCACTTCTCGATGTCGGGCGCCGCGTCCGGGTTCCGGTCGGGCTGGGTGTCGGTGCAGACGAGCATCATGTACTTCATCGCTTCACTCCTGTCGGTTGTGCTTCTGTCCACCCTGACGATCGGGCGCCGCGCTTCCGGACAGCCGTGGGAAAAAAATATCGCTGGTGATTTCCGGGGCCCGGCGGGGTAATGCCGGGCGATGTTCTTCATCTTCGGGCTCCGGACCAAGGTCGACCGGTCCGGCGTGGTCACCCAGGTCTGCCGCAACTGTGGCAACCGGGCCGCCCAGGTCATCACCCGGCGGGCCACGAAGTTCACCCTCTTCTTCATCCCGCTGATCCCGGTGCGCACCCGCTACACGCAGCAGTGCACGTTCTGCGGCGCGCAATACGACGTCTCCCGGGCCGAGGCCGAGCGCCTCCCGGTCGGCTGACCGTGGCGCGTTTCCTCTGCTGGCTGATCGGCCGCCAGCCGGTCACCCCGCCGGCCGCGCCGGTGCACACCGTCTCGCGCCCGCCGTGCACGCCCGGTCGCCGGCGCCGTCGCCGCAGCCGGCCGACGGCGGGCGCCCGGTCCCCCCGTTCCCCCTGGAACCGGTCCGCCGGCCGCTGAGCGGCGGCGGGCCCCGGGAGCGCACAGCGCCTATCCTGGGCGATCATGACGGACACAGCGCAGCGCCTGGCCGAGATCCGGGGCGGCGTGCCGCCCCGGCGGCACAACGCCCGCACCATCGCCGCGCTGACCGGCAACCCGGGCTGCACCCGCCGCGCCGCGCTGGACGGCGCCGGGGTCGACAAGCCGAAGCTGGCCGAGCGGGTCGGCTTCCCGGCCCGGTTCGGCCAGTCCCGCTTCGCCATCACCCGCGGCAACGCGTTCGAGGCGCAGGTGAAGGCCGACGGCGGTGCGGAGCTGCTGCGCCTGGTCGCCGAGCGGCTGGGCGTGCCGGTGCCGGACGGCGCCACCTGGACCGACCTGGGCGGCGACGAGGACCGGCCGGAGCGCTCCCGCGCCGCGCTCACCGCGTCCGGGGACGGGCCGGCGCTCTTCGACCATCCGCTGCTCGGCCTGGACGTCGCCGGCCGCCGGGTGAACCTGGAGCCGGACCTGGTGGCCGCCCGGCTCGCCGGCCGCTTCCACGTCGTGGAGATCAAGTCGTTCCCGATCATCGACGGTCAGGCCGATCCCGCCAAGGTCGCGGCCGCCGCCATCCAGTCCGCCGTCTACGTGCTGGCGCTGCGTGAGCTGCTCGCCGCCGAGGGCCGGGACCCGGATCTCGTCTCGCACGAGGTGGTGCTGGTCTGCCCGCGCGACTTCGCCAACCGGCCGGTGGCCAGCCTGCTCGACGTGCGCAAGCAGTTGCTGGTGCTGCGCCGCCAGCTCGACCGGATGGCGCGCCTCGACGACCTGCTCGCCGCCGTGCCGGCCGGGTTCACCGCCGACCTGACCGCCGACCCGGCCGCGCTGGCCGGCGCGCTCGCCGGCGTCCCGGCCAACTACGCGCCGGACTGCCTGGCCGCCTGCGAGCTGGCCTACCACTGCCGGCACGAGGCGCGCGGCCACACCGGCGCGCTGGGCCGGCCGGTCCGCGAGGCGCTGGGCGGCGTCGCCGAGGTGGCCGACGTGCTGGCGCTCGCCGAAGGCGTTCGCGCCCCCGAACCGGAGCAGGCGGAGGCCGCCGCCCTGCTGCGCGCCGCCGCGCGCCTGCGCGCCGACGCCCTGGCCGGGCACCCCGCATGAGTACGCCCCGACGCCCCGCCCGGAGGACCCGGTGAGCACCCTGCGCGCGCTGGCGCAGGCGCAGGCGGTCGCCGCCGGGGTGGCCCAGCCGGTGGCCACCGTCCGGCACCTGCACCTGTCCGACCGTCCGCTGGTGCTGGTGCCGCTCGCCCTGGCCGGCGAGGCGAACGCCCCGCTCGCGGCCCTGGTCGGGGCCGCGCCCGACGAGGCCCGGCTGCTGGTCGTGCCGCAGCCCCGCAACCGGGACCGGCGCTTCGCGTTCGCGTCCGAGCTGGCCGGGATCGTGCTGCCGTACCTGGACGAGTTCCGGGACCGCACCGAGGCGGTGCCGGTCGACCGGGGCCGGGACGTCCGGCACCGCTACGTCGACGCCCCACAGGTGCTGGTGCCGAACCCGGCCGGGATCACCTTCCTGCGGCTGTTCGGCCGCTCCACCCGGTTCCGCCGGCCCGACGGCGAGTACCCGGTGCACCCGTCGGTGCCGCTGCTCGGCCGCTGGCTGACCTTCTTCGCCGAGCGCGCCGAGCATCCCGGCTCGGCGGCGCTGGTGGCGCTGACCGACGCGCTGACGCTGCACTGGGCGACCGGGCAGAGCGCCGTGGAGGACCTGCACCTGCCGGCGCTGCTGGGCTGGCTCGACCCGCCGCCCGGGCTGAGCGGCGCCGAGGCGGCCGCCCGCGCCGAGGACCCGGCGCGCTGCCCGCCGGCCGGCCCGGCGACCGACCCGGACTTCGACAACCACCGGCTCGCGCCGGCCATCGAGGCGTACACCCGCGCCGGTGACGACCCGGTCGCTCGTGCGACCGCGTACGCGAAGCTGGAGCGGCTGCTGCGCGACCAGCTGACGCCCACCTGGGAGCTGATGTGGCGCGGCGTCGGGTTGCTGCGCGCGCTGCCGGCCGGGGCGCGGGTGGCCGGCCGCTGGGACGGCGACAAGGACGCGTTCACGGCGCACACCGAGCACGTCGACGCCGGTGGCGGCCCGCAGCCGCGCCGCGACGGTGCGGTGGCCGCGGCGATGCGCCTGCACCGGCTGGAGCGGGCGCTCGCCTCCTACGCGGTGCAGCGCGCCTACGACGACCCGCTGGTGATGGCCGAGCACCGGCTGACCGGGGAGGCGTTCGTCGGTGACGTGACCCTGGCCGACCCGAAGCGGGTCGACGACACCGGCAAGCGCCCGGTGCTGCGCCCCCGGATCCAGGTGGTCACCACCGAGCCGGTGCTCGTGCCGGTCGGCGCGACGCTGTACTCCCCGGCCCGGCCGGGCCAGAAGGCGAAGGTGGTCTTCGTGACCCCGGCCGCCGACGGCAAGACCGAGGTGGTGCTGGAGCTCTCCGGCGGGATGGGGCGCGGGCTGACCGCCCCGTCGGGCACCGTGCCGGAGGTGGGGGAGCGGCTCTGCCTCACCACCCTGTCGGACGGCTTCCTGCCGGCCGGGACCTTCCCCGCCCCGGAGGAGACCCCGTGGACCCACGGCGGCCCACCGGCCGTGGCACCCGCCCCCGAGGCCCCGGCCGAGGACTGGTCCTGACCCGGGAGCCGGCCGCGGCCGTCAGCTGAGCGCGGCCAGGGCCTCGCGGGCCTCGGCCGCCGTGGGCCGCTCCGGGTCCGCCGCGAGCAGGCTCTCCAGCGCCCTCCGGTACGCGGCGTCGCGCGCCGCCCCGGCCGGCGTCTCGACGTCGGGGGCGACCCCGCAGCCCTCCCAGTTGGTGCCGCTCACCGCGTTGACCGGCCGGGCCACCGGCACGGTCAGCTCCAGGTGCGGGTGCAGCCGGTGCCCGACCCGCGGGTGCGCCCCGCCCCGGGTCCGCTCGCCGATGACGGTGGCCCGGCCGAGCTGCTGGAGGTCGTACGCCAGCTCCTCGCCGCCGGAGAACGTCTCCGGGCCGGTCAGCACGAGCACCGGCTTGTCGGGCGCGTAGCGCGGCACGGGCAGCCAGGCGGCGCTCCAGTACTGGTGGGTGGTCCCGGCCCGCTCGTGCATGGTGTGCAGGTGGGTCGGCTCGGCGAAGAACCAGCCGCAGACCAGGGCCACCATGTCGGGGCTGCCGCCCCGGTTGCCGCGCAGGTCGAGCAGGAGCGCGTCGGTGCCGGCGAGCAGCCGCAGCGCGGCGATCATGAGGTCGCCGGCGAGCTGCGGCGGGAAGAGGTACGGCGCGATCTCCAGCAGCCCGACGTTGCCGGGCAGCCGCTCCACCCGGGCCACGCCACCCATGGTGAGCGCGGCGAGCTGGACGAAGTGCTCCTCGGCCGGGTCGCCGGCGACGTCGGCCAGCGGCGTCTCGTGGTGCTTGAGCCGCAGGTGCAGGTCCCCGTTGGTCGCCTGGAGGTCGGTGGTGACCAGCGCGCCGAGGGCCGCGGCGCCGGCCGCTCCCGCGTACGCCCCCTCCCGGAGCCGGTCACCGAGGTGGGCGGCGATCCGGCCGGCCACCTCGGGGAAGACGTACTGCTCGGCGACCAGCTTCGCGGCCCGCTCGACGATGTCGGTGATCTCATCCTGACGCATGTCCCGAGTAGAGCAGGCCGGTTGACAAAGCGTCAAGAGAATTAGACGCTTTAGCGGTGAACCACGAGACCGAGCTGGAGGTCCGCACCCCGGCCCAGTTCAAGGCGCTGGCCCACCCGTTCCGGCACCGGCTGCTCTTCGCACTCGGGTCCGGGCCGGCCACCATCAGCCAGCTCGCCACCGGGCTCGGCGCGGCCAAGGGCACCGTCGCCCACCACCTCAAGGTGCTCACCGAGGCCGGCATGGTCCGCATCGCGCACACCCGGCAGGTCCGCGGCGGCACCGAGCAGTACCACGAGCGGGCCTTCCGCCGCCTCGTCGGCGAGACCGTCGACGCCGGCGCCACCGGCGCGCTGTTCGGCGCGGTCGCCGAGGAGCTGGCCGGCGACCCCGACCCGCTTCTGCACCTGCGCCACCTGCGGCTCACTCCGGCCCAGGCCGAGCGGCTCCGGTCCACCCTGGACGCGCTCGTCGGCGAGGCCGAGGAGGCCGGGCCGGACCAGCCCCGCTACGGCGTGCTGGTCTCCCTCTACCGTCGCGGCGACCCCGCGCATCCCGGCCCGCCGGGGCGGTGACCGACGCCGATCGGCTCTGGCGGCGGCACCAGGCGCTGACTAGGCTTGCGCCGTTCGCCGTCCGCAACCGGTCAGCATCGACGAGGGTGCACGCCCGAGAGAGAGCCGGAGCGAATCGTTGTCCCCCAGCAGCACGTGAGCCTCGCCGCCGTGGCGCCGGCCCGTCGCCCGCTCTCCGGCCGTGTCGGGCTCGTCGCGGCCGCCCTCGTCGTACTCGGGGAAGCGGTGTGGCTGGTCGCCGGCCTGCCGGGCGCGGCCCTGGTCAGCGACCTCGGCGCGGTGGCGGTGTCGAGCTGGGCGGCGGTGGCCTGCACGGGCGTGGCCCGGCGGCACCCGGCCCCGCTGCGCCGGTTCTGGGCGTTGCTCGCCGCCACCATGATCCTCGCGGCGCTCGGCCGGACGGTGTGGACGGTGCAGCGGCTCGGCGGGCACGACCTGCCGCACACCCCGCTGGTCGGCGGGCTGTTCACCGCCGGCATCGTCACCGGCACCGCGGCGCTGCTCTGCTCCGTGGCCGCCCCGCGCAGCCTGGTCGGGCAGGCCCGCACCCTGCTCGACGGGGTGATCGTCGGGCTGGCCCTCATCCCGATCGGCTGGGTGGTGGTGTTCCGCGACCTCGCCGCCGCCGACCTGGCCGATCCGCTGCGCACCTTCGGGCTGCTCTACCCGATGCTCGACCTGATGCAGCTCACCATCCTGGTGGCGGTCGCCGGGCCACCCCGTCCGATGTGGCGGGCGCTCACCGTGATCGGGGTCGGCCTGGCCACCCGGGCCGCCGCCGACGCCGTCTACGTCTCCCTCGTCGCGCACGGCAGCTACGCGCCCGGTCAGCCGATCGACGTCTGCTGGCCGCTGAGCTACCTGCTGATGGGCCTCGCCACCCGGTACCCGCCGCCGCCCACGTGCGCGGAGGAGGAGGAGACCGGCGAGTCGCCGCTGCCGCCGTGGTGGCGGGTCGCCCTGCCCTACCTGCCGGTGGGCGGCGCCATCGCCGCCGTGGTGGTCTCCCGCCGGCCCACCGGGCAGACCCCGCACCTGATCTTCATCGGCATGATGATGCTGCTCGGGGTGCTCGCGCTGCGCCAGGGGCTGGCCGCCAACGAGAACCTGCGGCTGGTCGCCCGGCTGCGCCGCCTCGCGTACTCCGACCAGCTCACCGGCCTGCCCAACCGGCTGACCTTCACCCGGCGGCTGCGCCGCGCCCTGCGCGACGGCGGCCCGGTCGCCGTGCTGCTCCTCGACCTGGACGGGTTCAAGCAGGTCAACGACCGCTTCGGGCACGCCGCCGGTGACCGGCTGCTGCGCACCATCGCCGAGCGGATGGGGGATGCGACCGGCCCTGACGGGATGATCGCGCGGCTCGGCGGCGACGAGTTCGCCGTGCTGGTCGCCGGGGACCGGCCGGTGCCGCCCGAGCGGCTCGCCGTCCGGCTGCTCGCCGCCCTCGAACCGCTGCCCGGCGAGGAGGACCTGGGGGTGCACCCCTCGGCCAGCATCGGCATCGCCGAGTACGGACCGCAGCACGCCTCCCACACCGACCTGCTCCGCGACGCCGACATCGCCATGTACGCGGCGAAGGCGGCCGGCAAGTCCGCGTACCGGACCTGCACGCCGCAGCTGCGGGAGTCGGCGGTGACCCGGGCCGAGCTGATCGCCGACCTGCGCCGCGCGGTCGACGAGGGGCAACTGCTCATGGAGCTCCAGCCCATCGTCGACCTGTCCACCGGCGCGACCCGCAGTGCCGAGGCGCTGGTGCGCTGGCGGCACCCCCGGCTCGGGGTGCTCGCCCCGGCGCGGTTCCTGCCGCTGGCCGAGGAGACCGGGCTGATCATCGCCATCGACCGGTGGGTCATCCACGAGGCGTGCCGGGCGGCAGCCACCTGGCGTGAACGGGCACCCGAGGTCACCGTGGCGGTCAACATCGCCGCCGCCCACCTGCGCCGGCCCGACCTGATCGCCACGGTCACCGAGGCGGTCGGCGCGGCCGGCCTGCCGCCCCGCGCGCTCACCCTGGAACTCACCGAGTCGGCGCTCATCGAGGGGAGCGAGGCGGTGCTCGACCGGCTGACCCAGCTCCGCGACCTCGGCGTCGGCATCGCCATCGACGACTTCGGCACCGGCTACTCCTCGCTGAGCTACCTGCACCGCATCCCGGCCACCGAGCTGAAGATCGACCGGTCCTTCGTGGCCCGCCTCGACGCCGACGACGCGCGGGCGTACGCCACGGTGGAGATGGTCAACCGGCTGGCCGGCGCGTTTGACCTGGCCGTGGTGGCCGAGGGCGTGGAGACCGGCAGCCAGCACGCCGCGGTGACCGCGATCGGCTGCCTGCACGGCCAGGGCTGGCGCTACGGCCGACCGGTCGCGCTGGCCGAGCTGCTCGGCACGCTCACCCCGGTCGACGCGGCCCGCTGACCGGCCCGCCCGGCGCCGGGTCGAAGGTCCCGGACAGGACAGGGGATTTGGCCCTGCCGGCGGTGCCCCGCCCACCGCCACGATGGTGTCGGCAAGCACGTCAGACACCATCCACACGGGAGTCAGAGATGAAGCGACGGACGCTCGACCTGTTGTTCAGCATCGGTGGGCTGGGCCTCGCGGTCCTGCTGCTCGTCGTCGGCGTCGTCCTGACGACGAACGCCAACTTCGCCAACCGCTACGTGCACGACCAGCTTGCCGCCCAGCACATCAGCTTCACCCCGGCCGACCGGCTCAGCGACGAGGAGAAGAAGTCGGACTGCCTGCGCGAGTACGCCGGCCAGCCGCTCACCACCGGCAAGCAGGCCGAGTGCTACGCCAACGCCTACATCGGCCTGCACCTGACGTCGATCGGCGGCGGCAAGACGTACGCCGACCTGGGGGCGCCGCAGACCGCGCTGCGCGAGCAGGTGGCCCAGGCCGAGCAGGCCAAGGCCGCCAACCTGGCCGACCTGCAGAAGCAACTCGCCGACGTCAGCGCCCAGCGGGAGACCGTGTTCAAGGGCGAGACGCTGCGCGGCCTGCTGCTCACCTCGTACGGGTTCAGCGAGTTCGGCCGCAAGGCCGAGCAGGGCGCCCTGGCCATGTACCTCGGCGCGGCACTGCTCCTGCTGCTCTCGATCGCCGGCCTGGCGCATGCCTTCCGGACCCCCGCCAGCGAGACCTTCGCCGCCCCCGAGAGGGAGCGGGTCACCACCTGACCCGGTCCTCGATCGCCCCCGGTCTCCCGCACCCCCCACGGGAGGCCGGGGGCGATCGCCGTTTCGTGCGCCGGCCCGGCCGCGCCGGCCGCAGAATCGGGCTTGACCCTCACGCAACGGGAGGCGGGAGCCTTGGTGGCGGAAGGGAGGGAACCCATGGCATACACGGTGGGTCAGGTGGCGCGGGCGGCCCGGGTGACGGTCCGGACGCTGCACCACTACGACGAGATCGGGCTGCTCTCGCCGAGCGGCCGCACCGCGGCGGGCTACCGCCGCTACGACGATGCGGACCTGGAACGGCTGCAGCTGATCCGGGCCTACCGGGAGCTGGGGTTCCCGTTGGAGGAGATCGCCGAGATCCTCGACGACCCGGGCGGCGACCCGCTGCCGCACCTGCGCCGGCAGCACGAGCTGCTGAGCGGGCGGATCGGGACGCTGCGGGACATGGTCGCGGCGATCGAACTCGCGATGGAGGCGAGAAAGTTGGACATTCAGCTCACCCCGGAGGAGCGGTTCGAGGTGTTCGGGGACTTCGACCCGGACGAGCACGCCGAGGAGGCGGAGCGGCGCTGGGGCGGCACCGACGCGTACCGGCAGTCGACCGAGCGGGTCAGCCGCTACTCGAAGGAGGACTGGCTGCGCAACAAGGCCGAGAACGAGGACTGGGCGCGGCGGATCACCGCGCTGGTGGAGTCGGGCGCCCCGGCCGACTCGGCGGAGGCGATGGCGCTGGCCGAGGAGCACCGGCAGCTCATCAGCCGGTGGTTCTACGACTGCTCGTACGAGATCCACACCGGCCTCGCGGACATGTACGTGGCCGACCCGCGGTTCACCGCGTACTTCGAGAGGATCCGGCCGGGGCTGGCCGCGTACCTGAACGAGGCGATCCACGCCAACGCGATCAGCCGGGCCTGATCCGCCCCGGGTGCCAGGATGGGCCGGACGGCTCAGCCTCGGGAGGTCACGTTGTTCATCGTCGCCGGCACCCTCTACGTCGACCCGGCCCAGCGGGACGCCTACCTGGCCTCCTGCACGGAGGTCGTCCGGGCGGCCCGCTCGGCGCCGGGTTGCGTGGACTTCGCGGTCAGCGCGGACCTGGTCGAGCCGGGCCGGATCAACGTCTACGAGCGGTGGGAGTCCGACGAGCAGCTGCTCGACTTCCGCGGCTCCGGCCCGGACGGGGAGCAGGCGGCGGCGATCCTCGGCGCCGAGGTGCACCGGTTCCGCATCTCCGGCGTCGAGGCGCCGTGACGCGGGCGCCCGACCGGCCGGGCCGGGCGCCCGCGCGACTAGCGTCCGCTAGAGGATCAGGTCGAGCAGGAGGACGCCGGCGAAGCCGACCACCGAGATGATCGTCTCCATCACCGACCAGGTCTTGATGGTCTGCCCGACGGTCAGGCCGAAGTACTCCTTCACCAGCCAGAAACCGGCGTCGTTGACGTGCGAGAAGAACAGCGACCCGCAGCCGATGGCCAGCGCCAGCAGCGCCACCTCGGGGCCCTGGAGGGTGGCCGCGAGCGGCGCGACGATGCCCGCGGCGGTGATGGTGGCGACGGTGGCCGAGCCGGTGGCGACCCGGATGCCGACCGCGACCAGCCAGCCCAGCAGCAGCGGCGACAGGTTCGCGCCCTCGGCGGCGTTCGCGACCAGGTTGCCGACGCCGGCGTCGACCAGCACCTGCTTGAAACCGCCGCCGGCGGCGACGATCAGCAGGATGCCGGCGATCGCCGGCAGCGAGCCGCCCAGGAAGCCGGAGACCTGGCTGCGGCTGAACCCCGTCCGGTAGCCCAGGAAGATCATCGCGAAGATGACGCCGGCCAGCAGCGCGACGATCGGGGTGCCGATGATGTCGAGCGTCTTCCGGCCGCCGGTGTCCTCGGCCAGGGTCAGCTCGCCGATCGCGCGCAGCAGCATCAGCACCACGGGCAGCAGCACGGTGACCACGGCGGCCCAGAGCGCCGGCTCGCGGCGGGCGCGCCGGCCCACCGGCTCGTCGATCGGTGCGCCGGGGCGGCCGGCACCGGGGTTGACCAGGTCGTCCTCGGTCACCAGGTCGCCGTCGGCGTCGAGCCGGCCCTGGCCGGGGCGGGTCGGCCGCCGGTCCCCGCCGACGGCGAGCGGCCGCCGGGTGGGCAGCAGCGCCTCCGGGGCGGTGGCCGGCACGTAGCGGGCGATGAAGTTGCCGAAGACCGGCCCGGCGATGATCACGGTGGGGATCGCCACCAGTAGGCCGAGGGCCAGGGTCTGGCCGAGGTTGGCGCCGAGCGCGTCGATCGCGACCAGCGGGCCGGGGTGCGGCGGCACCAGCCCGTGCAGCACCGACAGGCCGGCCAGCGCCGGGATGCCGATCTTGATCAGCGGCACGTCGACGCGGCGGGAGACCAGCAGCACGATCGGCACCAGCAGCACCACGCCGACCTCGAAGAAGAGCGGGAGCCCGATCAGCGCGGCCACCCCGGCCATGGCCCAGGGCAGCGCGCCGCCGGAGACCCGGCTGACCACCCGCTCCACGATGCTGTCCGCGCCGCCGGACTCGGCGAGCAGGCCGCCGATCATCGCGCCGAGCGCGATCAGCAGGCCGACGCCGCCGACGGTGGAGCCGACCCCGCCGCTGAACGAGGTGACGATCTTGTCGGCGCTGACCCCGGCGACCACGCCGAGCACGGCCGCGCCGAGGATCAGCGCCAGGAACGGGTGCACCTTGCCCCAGGCGATGAGCACCACCACCGCGGCGATGCCGAGCAGGGCGGCGATGACGAGCTGGGTGTCACCGGCGTTGGTGAGGGGTTGCGCCGGTGCGGCGAGCAGTGTGACCACGGCAATCACGACCTTCGGTAGTCGTCCGTGCCTCCGCGACGGGCGATCACTGGGGAGGAGCGGTGGGTGGTGGCTCCGGCGGCAGGCTCGGGGCCAACCGCCGCAGCGACGCGAACGTCGGCACGAGCGCGTCGTACAGCTCGGAGAAGAGCGGCAGCAGGGCCGCGTACGTGGCGGCGGAGGCGGGGTCCGGGTGGACCGTCTCCTCGATCCGGACCAGGTCGGCGGCGACCTCGATCGACTCGATCAGGCCGAGCGCCTGCATGCCGAGCAGGGCCGCGCCGAAGCTGGAGCCCTCGTGTCCGGCCGGGAAGCGCACCGGCATGCCGAGCGCGTCGGCGAGGATCTGCCGCCACAGCGGGCTGCGGGCGAAGCCGCCGCTGGCGCGGACCTCGCGTACCTCGTTGCCGGCCGCCCGCACCGAGGCGAGGACCAGGGCCAGCTGCTGGCAGACGCCCTCCAGCGCGGCCCGGACCAGGTGCGCCCGGCCGTGGCCGTGGGTCAGCCCGACGTACGCGCCGCGGGGCAGCGCGCTCCAGTGCGGCGCCCGCTCGCTGAGCAGGTACGGCAACATGATCAGCCCGCCGGAGCCGACCGGCGCCCCGGCGGCCAGATCGAGCAGCTCCTCCTCGGCGTGCTCGCCCAGCTCGGGCGCGAGCGCCTCGTTGGCCCACTGGAGCACGATCCCGCCGTTGTTGATCGCCCCGCCGACCACCCAGCGGTGCTCGGTCAGGGCGTAGCAGAAGACGCCGCCGAGCGGGTCGACGCCGGGTCGTTCCACCATCACCCGCATGGCGCCGCTGGTGCCGATCGAGCAGGCCACCTCGCCGGGGTGAACCGCGCCGAGGCCCAGGTTCGCCAGCGGCCCGTCGCCGGCGCCCACCACGAGCGGGGTGTCCGCGGGCAGGCCGGTGGCCCGGGCCGCCCCGGCGGCCAGGCCGGGCAGCACGTGGGTGGTGGGGACGAGCTGCGGAAGCTGCTCCTCGGTGATCCCGGCGATGCGGAGCGCCTCGGCGTCCCAGGCCAGCCGGTGGATGTTCATCAGTCCGGTGGCGGAGGCGACCGAGTGGTCGATGACCAGCGCCTCGGCCAGCCGCAGCAGCACGTACTCCTTGATGCCGACCCAGTGCGCGACCCGCTCGTGCAGCTTGGGTTGCTGCTCGGCGAACCAGACGAGCTTGGGCAGCGGCGCCATCGGGTGCACCGGGGTGCCGGTGCGCCGGTGGATGGCCAGCCCGGAGGGCACGGCGCGCAGCCGCTCGGCCTGCGCGCTGGCCCGCGAGTCGGCCCAGGTGACCGACGGGGTGAGCGGGGTGCCGTCGGCGTCCAGCCCGATGAGGCTGTGCATCGCGGTGCTGAAGGACAGGCCGGCGACCGGCCGGGGCAGCTCCTCGACCACCGCCCGGATCGACCCGACCACCGCGTCGAAGATCCGCACCGGGTCCTGTTCGGCGTACCCGGGGTGCGGCTCCTCCAGGGGGTAGCCGATGGAATGGGTGGCGAGCTGCCGGCCACCGGTGTCGTACGCGACCGCCTTGGTGCTGGTGGTGCCGATGTCCACCCCCACCACGACGGCCGGGTCGCCCACCGGTGCACCTCCTCGCGTGCCGGGGGTCGCGGCGCGTCCCGCCCTGCGGCTGACGTTACCGACGCGCCGACCCCCTCGCACGGCGAAGCGGCGCCGCACGTGGCACGGCCACGGGACGCGGAACATTCCGCCTAACGTGTCGCGCAATCACCCTTTCGGTCAATTTGGCGACTTGCGCGTGTCTTGCCACCCCCGCGCCACAGTTGACATGAATGACACCCCGATTGGTGGGCTCGCGCGGCGGAGGAGTCGGCGTGGCGATGACTGATTCGACGGGTTCCACCTGGCGCTACCGGTGGGCGCACCGGCAGAACGACCGGCGGCAGCGGACCTTCCGCGCGGCCGACGAGGCGTGGCGACGCCGCGACGACGAGCTGCGGCGACGACGTACCCTCGCCGGGTCCTTCCACGGCTCGTCCGAGGCCGGCGCCGGCCTGCCCATGGAGCTGGCCCCCGGCGAGGTGGTCTTCTGGACGCTGCCGGCCGCGCAACTGGTCGAGGTGCGGCACACCGCCGTGCTGCCGGCCCCCGAGCTGACCGTCGACCCGGAACCGCCGGTGCTGCGCCCGCGCCGCCCCGAAGGGGTCAAGGTCGCCGACGCCGGCCTCGCCGTGCTCACCAACCGGCGCCTCGTCCTGCTCGGCGGGCGCGGCCGGCGGGACTGGACGTACGGGCGGATGACCGGGCTGTCCCACGACCCGGCGGCGCCTGTCACGCTGATCCAGGTGCTCGACCGGCGGCGTACTTCCGGTCTGCTGCTGCCCACCGGCGCGGTGGCCGACTTCCGGTTCAAGCTCACCCTGGCCTTCGCCGACGCGATCGAGCAGCGCGCCGCGGTCGTCGCCCAGCTCGACGAGCTGATCGCGGAACACGAGGCGGTGCGGCCGGCCCGGCCGGCCGTGCTCACCCCGGCCCAGGCCCGGGTCTCCGGTCTGCTCCCCGGCGGCCGGCGGACCGTCGCGGTCGGCGTGGCCCTCGCCCTGATCGTGCCGGCGATGCTCTTCGAGTCCGACCCGCCGGTGCGCCCCGGGTCGGACATGGCTGCCGCGGCCACCCTGGAGGCCACCGCCACCGCCGCGCCCCCGCCGATCGCCCCGGCCGTGCAGGTCAAGCCCGGCCCCAGACCGCAGCGCACCCGGCCCGCGCCGACCACCGCGCCGTCGCGGAGCACCCCGCCGCAGCCGGCCGCCGAACGCCGCTGCGGCGCCCCGGCAAACCCCTACGGGTACGACTTCTGCGGCGGCTCCCGCATCCGCAAACCGGCCCGGGGAGTCTGCGACTGGTTCGACTGCGTGCCCGGCTTCTGGTCCGGCCGCGGCTGGCTGGTGCAGTGCCGCGACGGCACCATCAGCCTGACCGGCGGGCGGCGCGACTCGTGCACCGACAACCAGGGCTTCCGCCGGACCTTCTGGACCTGACCACCCAGCCGGTCCGGCCGACCCGGGCCCTATCCGGCGAGGCGCGGCGAGCGGGCCGTCGCCCGCAGCGGGAGCAGGCCGGCGAGGACCAGGGCCGCGCCGACCGGCAGCAGGTCCAGGTTCACGGCGAGCGCCACGAACCCGACCAGCACCAGCACCGGCGCCCACACCGGCAGCAGCCGCGCCGCGGTGGCCCGGTACAGCAGCACCAGCAGGCCGACCTCGAACAGCGCCGGCCCGCCGAGCAGAACCAGGTCCGGCGTCTGCACCGCGTCGGCGAAGCGCGGGAACAGGTCGCCGAGGATCACCCAGACGAACGCGGCCGCGCCGACCAGGCCGGCCAGCGCGGCCACGTCGTCCACCGCCCGCAGCCGGGTCGAGCGGGTACGCAGCACGCCGTGCAGCCCGACGATCAGCGTGGCGAACCCGAGGATGCCGAGCAGGAACAGGGTGTGTCCGGTGTTCCACGCCCAGGCGCCCTTGTCGCTGTGCCCGTCCAGGCGGTCGATGAGGCGGAGCAGGCCGTAGCCGAGGAGCAGCAGCGACGCGGTCACGGCCACCGGCCGCAACCAGGGGTACGCGGGACGCGTGCGGGAATCGGTGAGGGTCATGGCCTCAGCCTCGTCGCCCGGCCGGCCGGGGACATCCGGGCTGACCCCCAGCGGCCCCCGGATTAACCGTTCGCGCCCCTCAGGGGTGCGCGGCTAGCGTCCGCACGTGTCCCGCACCGTGACCCTGGTCCTGGTCGACGCCGACGGCCGGCCGCTCGGCGCCCTGCCCCCGTACGACGTGCCGGAGCCGTGGTGGCAGCAGGTCGGCTCCATCGTCGACGAGGCCCACCGCCGGTACGCCGTCGACGTCGCCGTGCTGCGGCTGCTCACCGGTGACCGCCCCGAACCGCCCGGCGGCCACGTCACCTACCTCGGCCAGGTCACCGCCCCGCCCGCCGTACCCCTGACCCCGGCGCCGGTGGACCTCGCGCCGCACCCGCTGCGCGCCCCGTACGCCCAACCCGGCGGCCCGGCCCGCAGCGTCGCGTGGGCCACCGGAAAGCTGCGCCGGCTCGGCCGGCCGGTGACCGCCGTGGCGCAGCAGCGCACCTGGAACCTGTCCGCGATCTGGCGGCTCGACGGCCCGGCCGGCAGCGCCTGGCTCAAGCAGGTGCCCCCGTTCTTCCGGCACGAGGCGGCCGTGCTGCGCTGGCTGGCCACCGCCGCGCCCACGACCGCCCCCACCCTGCTCGCCGCCGACGACACCGGCCGGATGCTGCTCGACCACGTGCCCGGCGAAGACCGCTACGGCGCCGACGAGGCGGAGCGGGCCGCCGTCGCCGCCGAGCACCACACCGTCCAGCTCCGCGCCGCCGGCGACACGGCCGGGCTGGTCGCGGCCGGCGTACCCGACCTGCGCGGGCCGGCCCTGGCCGGCTGGATCCGCGACCGGCTGGCCCCGCACGACGCGGCCGCGGCCGCCGACCTGCTCGCCGGCCTCGACGACCGGCTCGACCAGGTCCGCGACTGCGGCCTGCCCGACACCCTCGTGCACGGCGACCTGCACCCGGGCAACGTGCGCGGCGACGGCGTCCGCCGGGTCGTCATCGACTGGGGTGACGCGTTCCTGGGCCACCCCGCCTTCGACATCCTGCGCCTCACCGAGACCCTCGATCCCGACGTGGCCGCCCGGCTGCTCGACGCCTGGGCCGCCCGCTGGCGCGCCGACGTTCCGGGCAGCGACCCCGAGCGCGCCGTGAAGCTTCTCGGCCCCGTCGCCCACCTGCGGATGGCCGCCGTGTACGCGATGTTCCTCGCCGGCATCGAGCCGAGCGAGCACACCTATCACGTGCGCGACGTGCCGGCCTGCCTGGAACGGGCCGTCGCCGCGGCCTGACGCACCGGGATCCACAGCTCGGCGTCGGCGGTCCTTTCGTCCGCCGACACCCGCACCTTTGAGATCTCCGGGCCCGGGCGGCTCTCGTACGGGTTGGACGGGAACCACTGGGTGAACACATCCCGCCACAGGTGCTGCACCGCCTGCGGGAACTCGGCCGACACGGTGAACACGGCCCAGGAACCGGCCGCCACCGGCAGACGGTCCAGATCCTCCGGCACGTCCGCGCCGGTCACCACCCCGTGCCAGTAGTCCAGCTCGGTGCCCTCGGCCCGGGAGCCGGCCAGGTCGTCGCTGACGTTCACCACGCCGATCGGCTCCTGGTCGGAGAGCGCCTCGATCCGGCGTACCGTTTCCGGGTCCAGGCCCTTGATGAACGCCACGATGTGCGGGTTCATCCGTTACCTTTCAGTGAGCGAACGTGGCTCATGATTGGCAGTCGTCCGTTGCCGGGCGACGTTGACCGGATGAACCGGTCTGGACGCTTCACGGCCCGCTGCCCCGCCTGCGGATGCAGGTCTTACGGGTCTTACGTGGGCTCCACGTCCTGTTTTTGCGTCGCCCGGCAACTCCAGGTCGACGTGCCGCACGAGCGCGGCAAGATTACGTGCTGCGTTGATGTCCCGGTCCAGGGACAGTCCGCACGCGGTGCAGTGGAACATGCGCTCGGCCAGCGACAGTTTGGGTTTCACCGTCTTGCAGGCGGAGCACGTCTTGGAGCTGGGGTACCACCGGTCGGCGACGTACAGGGTGCTGCCGTACCAGCCGGTCTTGTAGCCGAGGTGCCGGCGCAGCGTCGCCGGGGCGGCGTCGGTCAGGGACCGGGCCAGCTTGCGGTTGCGGAGCATCCCGGCCACGTGGAGGTCCTCGACCACGACCGTGGTGAACTGCTGCGCCAGGCGGGTGGTGAGTTGGTGCCACGAGTCGGCGCGGACGGCCGAGACTGTGGCGTGTAGTCGAGCCACCGCGTCCTGTGCCCGCTGCCACCGGTTCGACGCGGTCCGTTTGCGCCTAGCCTGCGGGTCGTAGGGGCCGATCCGCCGGGCGGCCCGGCGTTGGGCCTTGCCGAGTTTGCGCAACGCGGCCTTGAACGGCGCCGGGTTCGGCACCATCTCGCCGGTGGACAGCACCGCCAGGTGCTTGACCCCGGCGTCCACGCCGACGACCCGGCCCGCTTTCGGCGCGTGCGCCGGCCGCCGTCGGACCGTGCGCTGGACCGCGACCTGCAACGAGCAGAACCACCTGCCGGCGGTCTCGGTGACCGTGGCGGACAGGATCGTCGCGGTGCCCGCCCGTACCCGGCGGGCCAGCTTGCGGGTCGACTCGTGGGTGCGGATGCGACCCAGCCGGGGCAGCATCACATGCCGGTAGCTGGGGTCGACCCGGATCGCGCCGGTGGTGAACCGGGCCGACCTACGGCCGTTTTTCTTCTTGGCGCGGGGCCAGCCCATCCGGCGGCCCTTGCGGGTGCCGGTGCGTGACGCGTGCCAGTTGCCCAGTGCTGCGGACAGGTTCGCCAGGCCGGTGTTGAACGCCTCCTTGGAACACTGCGCCCACCACGGCGCCACCCACTGCTTGATCTCGTTCCAGGTGCGCCGCAGGTCCGGCAGGGACCAGCCCTGCCATGGCGTCAGGTCCGCCTCGGCTACTGCGTAGCTGGCCTCGGCAGCGCGCTGCGCCTTCACCGCGCTGACCCGCCGCAGCATGTGGTTGTACGCGAACCGAGCCGCGCCGGTGTTCCGGCGCAGACCGAGAACCTGGGCGTCACTCGGGTCGAGGGCGAACCGGTACGCCTGCACGGTCCAGCCGGCCGGCGGCTCGTACCGCTTCACGACTCGTCCTTGCCGGTGGCGGCGGCCACGGCGCGGCTGGCCCGGTCCGCCGCTGCGCGGCGGCCGTACAGTCGGGCGCAGAGACTAGCGAGGATCTCCGTGACGTCCCGCACGAGGTCGTCGTCCACCCCGGCTGGATCGACCACCATCAGCCGGCGCCCCTGCGCGGCCAGCGCCGCCTCAACATACTCGGCACCGAACCGCGCGAACCGATCCCGGTGCTCCACCACGATCGTCGACACCGCCGGGTCACGCAGCAGCCCGAGGAACTTCTCGCCCCGCCCGCTCAACGCGGACCCGACCTCGGTCACCACCCGCGCGACGGCCATGTCCCGCCCGGTGACCCAGGCGGTCACCCGGGCGACCTGCCGATCCAGGTCGGCTCGCTGGTCGGCCGACGACACCCGGGCGTAGACGACGACCTGACCCTGCCGGGCGTCGTCGGTCACCTCCACCATGATCGTGCCGGACGGAAGACGCCGAGCGGGCACCGGCATGGTCCCCTCGCGGAACCAGCGGTACGCGGTCTGCCGGTGCACACCGTTACGGCGCGCCCACTCGGCAAGCTTCACACAACGATACTAACACTCATATATTCGCATGCTTGATCACCGGAGAGTGAGCAGTTGTCAGCCCCAGCGGACCGCCACGTCCAGCAGCGACGCCTCACCGGTCAGCACCTCCGCGCCGGCCACGGTGAGCCGGCGCCGGCGCACGTACTCCGACAGCGGCATCCCGGCCAGGGCCGAGAAGAGCCGCCGGAAGTGGTGCTCCGACGTGCAGGCGATCCGGGCCAGCCCGGCCACGTCGAGCGGTTCGTCGAGGTGGCGTTCGAGCTGGTCCATGGCCTGGTTGAGCCGCTCCAGCACCCGGTGCTCCTTCCGTTGACACCCTCGACGCTAGGGATCCGGGATCCGCCCCAACCGACCCCGACGAACCCGATCCGATCGGTTGAGCCGTACCGGCACGGCGCCGCTGGTCAGCCCTCCCGCGCCCACGGCCGCAGCTTCTCGGGGTTGCGGACCACCCAGATCCGGGTGACGCGCCCGTCGGCGACGTCGAACGAGGCCACGGTCTCGACCACGCCGGCACGCCGGGCCACCAGGCCCGGCACGCCGTTGACCGTCCGCTCCAGGAGTTCGAGCCCCGGAGCCCGCTCGGCGATCGCGACCATGTACCGGGCGATGAGCGCGCCACCCTCGACCGGGTGCAGGACGGTGCCCACCATGCCGCCGCCGTCGGCGGTCATCACGGCGGCCGGGTTGAGGAGAGCGACGAGGGCGACGATGTCCCTGGTCTCCCATGCCTCCTTGACGTGCCGCACCACGTCGGCCTGCCCGGTCGCCGGCACCGGGGCGGGCGCGACCGTCACCCGCCGCCGGGCCGAGGCCGCCAGTTGCTTGCAGGCCGCAGGGGTCCGCTCGAGAACGCCGGCGATCTCGCCGAACGGGTACCGGAAGACCTCGTGCAGGACGAACGCCACCCGCTCGGCGGGCGTCATCGACTCCAGGACGACGAGGAAGGCCATGGCCACCGACTCGTCCAGGACGATCTGGTCGGCGGGGTCCGCCCGGCCGGCGGAGGCCGCGGCGTCCCACTCGGTGCGTTCGGGCAGCGGCTCGGGCAGCCACGCGCCGACATAGCGTTCCCGGCGCGCCCGCGCCGAGCCGAGCAGGTCCAGGCAGATGCGGCTGGTCACCGTCGTCAGCCACGCGCCGGGGGACCGGATCTCCTCCCGCCGGTGTGGCGGCAGCCCGTACCAGCGGGCGTAGGCATCCTGCACGGCGTCCTCGGCCTCGGTCACCGAACCCAGCAACCGGTAGGCGACGTTGATCAGTTGGCGTCGCTCGCCGGCTGTCTCATCCGCGCTGGTCGCGACAGTCCCCACGCTTCCCGCCGCCCCCTCGCCTTACCTTCCGCAGGCCCGCGTCGTCGGGTTGGTGAGACCTTATCGACCTACCGCCCCAGGGCGGACAAGGGGAGTGACATGGCCATCCAGGTGACGGCGACGGCACCACGCAGCTCCACGTTCCTGCGCATCGCGATCGCCCTCCAGACCCTGACCATCTTCGGTCAGGCCATCTCCGCCGGACTGCTGCTGACCTCGTCCTACGGGGAGACCCTGCACAGCGTCGGAGCCCGTGTCATGTACGGGGCGTCCATGCTCTACGTGCTCGCGGCCGTGCTGGCGTGGAAGCCGGGCGGCGGCCCGCTGACGCCGGTCTGGCACGCGTCCGGGTTCCTCGTGCTCGCCTCGGTCCAGGTCGTCCTGGGCATCGCGCACGTCCCGTCGGTCCATCTCCCCCTGGGTGTCCTGATGTTCGGCCTGAGCGTGCTGGCGCTGGCCCAGGTCGCTGGCGCGCGTGTCGCATCATGGCCTGGTGATCATGCGGAAGCGGCGCCACAAGAAGAAGGACCGGGACTGGTGCAACTGCGACGTCCCTGACTGTGACGGCCCGGGCTGCTGCGACCTTGGCCTCTTCTCCCTGCTGCTGACCCTCGGCTCGGTGGCCGCCGGCGTGGTACGCGGGCCCCGCCGTGGACCGCGCCGGCCGCGCCGCCATCGTCGGCTACCGCCGGTGGCTGTCGCACCGCTGGCCCGCGCAGTGCCGCTACATCCCGACGTGCAGCGCGTACGGCCTGGCGGCGGTGGAGAGGTACGGCCTCGCGGTGGGCGGGCGGCTGGCCGCCGACCGGGTCCGCCGCTGCCGCCCCGGCGTCCCGCGCGGCACCCACGATCCGCTGCGCTGACGCCTCAGCCCAGTCGCGCGGGGCCGCCGAACACGACCGGGATGCCGGGGGAGTAGAGCACGCTCACCGGCGGCCCGGCCGGCGGCGGCAACCCGGCGGCACTGACCAGCTCGTCGTCGAGGTGCAGCAGCTCGGCCCGGTGCAGCGGCCACTGGGGATGCCAGTTCGGCAGGTGCAGGGTGCGCCCGTACGCCCGGGTGTGCAGGCCCCAGCGGGCGGTGAGGAAGTGCTCCAGCGGGGTCGGGTCGGCGATCGGCGCACCGACCCGGACGGCCATCCGGCTCGACGCCCCGGCCGGGCCGGGCCAGCGGCGCCGGCAGCGGTAGGTGAGGCGGTCCCCGTCCCGGTCCAGCCGCATGGCCGACCACTTGTACGGCAGTCGCAGGCTCAGCTGCGCGACCAGCACCGGCACCAGCCGGGAGGCGTCCAGCGAGCGGAACACCACGGCCCGCCGCCCGGTGCCGTCGACCGAGTAGAGCCGGACGTTGGTCTCCCAGAACGTGCCGAAGTACGGCACCCCCGGTCCCCGGCCGAGGCCCAACCCGACCATCCGGAAGCCGATCAGCCCGACGTAGCTGAGCCCGTCGAGGATGTCGGGGCGGGTGCCGGCGGGCAGCAGCGGCGCGACCACCTGCGGCTCGACGGCCCAGTGCAGGAAGGTGAGGTCCTGCCAGCGCTGCCGCAGCCACGCGCGCGGGAACGCCCGGACGGGCGCGCAGTCGACCGGCTCGATGTCCACGGGTCCATGGTGCCCGGTGCGGCGGTCACGCGAGGAACGCCAGCAGGTGCCGCAGGGTCTCGTCGGGCGCCTCCTCGGGCAGGAAGTGCCCGGCCGCGACCGGCCCGCCCTCGACCTGGTCCGCCCAGGCCCGCCACACCTCGAGGGGCCGGTACCAGGTCGCCACCGGGCCGGCGTGCCCCCACAGCGCCAGCACCGGACAGCCGATCCGCCGCCGGCCCCGGTCGGCCCGGTCGTGCTCGTAGTCCAGTGTCGCCGCCGCCCGGTACTGCTCACAGATCGCGTGGACGCCCTCCGGCCTGCGCAGCTGCGCCACGTACTCGGCCCGCACCGCCGCGGGAAAGGCGTCCGGCACCTCCGACAGGTCGTCCAGCATGTGCTCGACGATGACCTCCGGCGCCCCGGCGACCAGCCGCTCCGGCACCGGCTCCGGCGCGGCCAGGAACGACCAGAGCCAGAACCCGAGGCTGAAGGCCATGTCGGCCCGGTCGAAGGCGTCGCCGGTGGGCACGAGGTCGAGCACCGCGAGGCGGCTCACCGCGTCGGGATGGTCCAGCGCCATCCGGTACGCGCACCGCCCGCCCCGGTCGTGCCCCACGACCGCGAACTGGTCGTAGCCCGGCAGTCGCATAACCTCCACCTGCTCGGCGGCCACCCGCCGCATGCTGTACGGGGCGTGGTCCGGCGCGCTGGGCGGCGCCCCACTGTCGCCGAAACCGCGCAGGTCCGTGGCGACCACGGTGAACCGCTCCGCGAGCCGGGGCGCGACCCGGTGCCACATGAGGTGCGTCTCGGGCATGCCGTGCAGCAGCAGGACCGGCGGCCCGTCACCACCCCGCCGCCCGTGGATCGTCGTGTCGCTGGTGACGATGTCCAGCTCCGCGAAGCCGTCGAACACGGGATGCCGCCTCCTCGTCGGGCCCCCGTGGACCCGCCCGGTTCAACGACCGGAACCCGGAGGCAGTGCGGCGGCCCGGCGCGCGATGCGCCGGGCCGCCGCCGGACCGGTGTTGCCGCACCGGGTCAAGAGGCCGGCCGGGAAGCGGGGACGCCTCACTCCGGCCGGTGGCAGACCGCCTCGACGTTGTTGCCGTCCGGGTCGCGGACGAACGCCCCGAAGTAGCCCGGGTGGTATTCCGGCCACACCCGCGGCGCGTGCAGCACCTCCGCGCCGGCCGCCACCGCCGCGTCGTGGAACGCCTGCACGGCCGCCCGGTCCGGGGCGGTGAAGGCGATGTGCGACTCCAGCAGCCCGCCGGCCTCCGCGGGCGCGGGCACCAGCCAGAAGTCGGGACGGTCGACGCCGTAGCCGATCGGGCCGGGCTCCATGATCCGCTTGCCGCCCAGCGGGGCGAGCACCGCGTCGTAGAAGGCGGCGCTGGCCGGCAGGTCGCGCACCATGACGGAGAAGTGGTCGAGCACATGGCCTCCCAGCGATCGTCGTTGACCGCGCCAGGCTACGAGCGGCCTACGACACTTCCCCGCCTGCTGGCGAACGTCGGACCGGGCTGCTGTGATGTGGCCATGGGGGAGTCCGACGCGCGGCGCACCGTCGAGGCGGTGTGGCGGATGGAGGCCGGCCGGGTGGTCGCCGGCATTGCGGCGCTGGTCCGCGACGTCGGCCAGGCCGAGGAGCTGGCCCAGGACGCGCTGGTCGCCGCGCTGGAGCAGTGGCCGCGCGACGGTGTGCCGGCCAACCCCGGGGCGTGGCTGACGACCGTCGGCAAGCGCCGGGCCGTCGACATGCTGCGCCGCGGGCAGACCCAGCAGCGTACGCTCGCCGAGCTCGGCCGGGACCTCGACGAGCAGGTCACCCCGGACCTGGACGCCGCGCTGGACGAGCACATCGAGGACGACCTGCTGCGGCTGATCTTCGTGGCCTGCCACCCGATCCTGTCGCCGATCGCCCGCGCCGCGCTCACCCTGCGGCTGCTCGGCGGCCTCACCACCGGCGAGATCGCCCGCGCCTTCCTCACCACCGAACCCACCGTCGGTCAGCGGATCACCCGGGCCAAGCAGACCCTCGCCACCGCCAAGATCCCCTTCGAGGTGCCCGGCCCGGCCGAAGCCGCCGAACGCCTCGACTCGGTCCTCGAAGTCGTCTACCTCATCTTCAACGAGGGCTACTCGGCCACCGCCGGCGACGACTGGATGCGCCCCGCCCTCTGCCAGGAAGCCCTCCGCCTGGCCCGGCTGCTGCAGGGGCTCATGCCCGACGAGCCCGAGGTGCACGCGCTGGCCGCGCTGCTGGAGATCCAGGCATCGCGTACCCGCGCCCGCACCGGCCCCGACGGCACGCCGATCCTCCTCAACGACCAGGACCGCAGCCGCTGGGACCAGCTGCTCATCCGGCGCGGCCTCGCCGCCCTCGACCGGGCCCGCACCGACCACCCCGGCCCGTACACCCTCCAGGCCGAGATCGCGGCCTGCCACGCGCGGGCGCGTACCCCGGAAGAGACCGACTGGGCGCGGATCGCGACCCTCTACGCGGAGCTGGCCCGGCTCGTGCCCTCGCCTGTGGTGGAGCTGAACCGGGCCGTCGCCGTCGCCCAGGCCGACGGGCCCGCCGCCGGCCTCGAACTGGCCCGGGAGCTGGAGTCCGAGCCGGCGCTGGCCGGCTACCACCTGCTGCCCAGCGTGGTCGGCGACCTGCTGTTCAAGCTGGGCCGGCACGCGGAGGCACGGGCCGAGTTCGAGCGGGCGGCGTCGCTGACCGGCAACGGCCGCGAGCGGGCCCTGCTGCTCGACCGGGCCGCCGCCTGCGGCTCGTAAAAAATCTTGGAAACCCATGTCGGATCCGGGTCGCCCCGATCGACGCGTCGGTGAGAGCACCGATGACGAGGAGATCGAGATGACCAGTACGACGCTCACCCAGGCCGGCACCACACGGGGTGTCTCGACCGCCACCCTGCTCACGGCGGGCGCCGCCGCCGGGCCGCTGTTCCTCGGGCTGGGCCTCGCCCAGGCGTTCACCCGGGACGGCTTCGACCTGAGCCGGCAGCCGCTCAGCCTGCTCGCCCTCGGCGAGCACGGCTGGATCCAGATCGCCAACTTCGTCGTCTCCGGGCTGCTGGCCCTCGCCGGGGCGGCCGGCTTCCGGCGGGCACTGCGCGGCGGACCGGCCGCGACGTGGGGGCCGGCGCTGGTCGCGGTGCTCGGCGTCGGGCTCATCGTCGCCGGGGTGCTCCGCGCCGACCCGAGCATGGGCTGGCCGGCCGGCGCGCCGGAGGGTAACCCCGAGACGATGAGCTGGCACTCCTACGGCCACGGGGTCGGGGCGATGCTCTCCTTCGGCTCGCTCACCGTCGCCTGCCTGGTCTTCGCCCGCCGCTTTGGGCGGGTGGGCGCGCTGTCGTCGGTCCTCGTCGCCCTGGCGACGGTCGCCGTCATGGCCTGGCCGGACCAGGGCAGCGTGAGCGTCCGGATGATGCTCGGCTCGGCCCTGGTCTTCGGCTGGCTCACCGCGGTTTCCCTGCACACGATCACCGAGAGGAAGCACTGAGATGCGATTCATGTTGATGCACAAGCTGGACGAGGCCGTTCCCGGCAACTTCGAGCCGTCGCCGGAGTTCATGAAGCGGATGGGCGCCTACATGGAGGAGGTCTCCAGGGCGGGGATCCTGCTGGCCGCCGAGGGGCTCTGCAAGAGCAGCGAGGAGTCGGCGCGGATCACCGCGACCAAGGGGAAGAAGACCGTCACCGACGGGCCGTTCACCGAGACCAAGGAGCTGATCGCCGGGTTTGGGCTGATCGAGGTCCGGTCGAAGGAGGAGGCGGTCGAGTGGGCGAAGCGGTTCGTCGACGTCTTCACCGAGAGCGGGCTCGACGTCGAGGTGGATGTGCGGCGGGTGAGTGAGGGGCCGCACGAGGGCTGAGAGGACCTCAAGGGTTCTGAAGCGGTGCTAGCGAGACGCGGGGCGGGCGGTATCGGACCTGGCTCTCCGGTACCGCCCGTTGTGCAACGGGCGCCCTGAACTTTTGGGGATCGACGTGCTGCTTCGGTACAGGTACCGCATCTGTCCAACGCCCGTCCAGCAGCAGGCGCTGGCGCGGGCGTTCGGGCAGGCCGAGGCCACGTGGTGCCAGGTGTCGAGGACTTCTGTCAGGCCACCGTGGCGGAGGTGCCCATTCTCGGATCGCCTCGGCTGAAGGCTGGAGAGTCACGGCCGTTCTTGACTCGTTGACAGGGATGTCATGTCACCCGCGGTGAAGCTGATGTGTCAGACCGGCGGGTGTCAACCATTGGTGGTGGCATCGCCGACGCGGGCGCCATTGGCAGACCCGGCTGGACCGACAACGCCTCGCTGTCATTCCCCACACGAGGAGTCTGACGTGGGTGTCCGCCCTGCGGATGGCGCTCTCGCCTGTCAGCGGAGCCTCGCGGCCTTGTCAACGCGCAGCTCATTGCGGGTTCTGTCCGCAGCGCGCGGTGTCAGCCGTGTGATGGGCTAATGTCTGTCGATGTCTGACAGCGCTGGGCTGACAGGCCAGCAGGTCATTTGTCAGAACCCGGCGGGCAGAACCGCATCTGTCAATGGCAGCGCGGGATGCCCTGACAGAGTGCCGGCGGGCTGGGCTGTCAGACACCGCGCGAGATTGTCAGACCGGTGTCTGACACCGGGCAGCGGTTGTCAGGCCGGTGTCAGACACAAAGGGTGTCCGTCACAGCTGACAGACCCCGGTTTGAGGGTGAAGGGTGGGCCCGGGGCGGCGGCGGATGCACATACACCGCGCCCGGTGGCGCAGTAACGACGTGACATGCCAACCCGCGCCATGCCGTCGGCAGTCAGCTGGTCGGCGGGTGCCAGCGGCAGGAACAGCATGACGTTTCGCGGACGTCGGCTTGCTGTCCCCGCTGCTGTCCTCGCTGCTGTCCGTCGTGCCGTCCGCCTTGAGGTGGACGCCCACACGGACCCCCACCGCGGCCTGTCAGCGCAGCTCCCGGCCGGTGTGACAGATCCCGCCCACCGCTCAGAGACACAGACGTGTCATCTCTGCCCAGCCGCGCATCTTCATCAACGGGAAGGAATGCCAGTCGTGCCCGACCAGGTCCTGCGCTTGCAGTCCATCCTCACCGCCCGCGACCACCTCCTCCTGCAATGGCTCGTCGACCACGGCGTGTTCACCACACCGCAGCTCGCCTACGCCCTGTTCCCGTCCCTGGACTTCGCGCAACACCGCCTCACTCGTCTCACCACGCTGCGGGTCGTCGACCGATTCCGGCCCTTCCGTCCTGACGGGGGCTCCTATCCCTTCCACTACGTCATCGACCAGCTCGGCGTCGAAGTCGTCGCCGCCCAACGCGGACAGCCCCCACCACGTCCCGGCCAGGGCAAGGCCAACCGCCGGCGCTGGACCGCGGCCCGCACTTTCGGCCACCGGCTTGGCGTCAACGGCTTCTTCACCGACCTCGTGGGCCACGCCCGCACCCACCCTGATCACGCCCTCACCCGCTGGTGGCCCGAGAGCCGCTGCGCCCAACCTGGCGCCTTCACCCGTCCCGGGAGCCCGGGGGATCCGGTCGACGTCCTCGCCCTGGCCACGCCGATCCGCCCCGACGGGCATGGCATCTGGACCGCCCCCACCGGACAGGTGCCGTTCTTCCTCGAATACGACACGGGCACCGAACCGCTGACCGAACTCATGCGCAAACTCATCGGCTACGCCCGCCTCACCGCCGCTGGCGGACCCCGCTGGCCGGTGCTGTTCTGGCTCCACTCCGCCGCCCGTGCCCGCCACCTGCACCAGCACCTCACCGGCGCGCCGGTGCCCGTGCCTGTCGCCACCGCGAGCCGTGACCAGGCTGTGCGCACTGGCCCTGCGGGTCCGCTGTGGCATCTCCATGGCCGCCCTGGCCTGCTCACCCTCGCCGACCTCGCCACCACCAGCCCCCGTGGCACGGAGGCAGAGGATGGCCCGGCCTCCGAATCCCGATCGGCGTGAGCGCGGCGTCCAGACGGGCCCTGCGCCAGGTGCAGATCTCACCGACGCGGTGATCCGAAGCCTCCGCGGCATGGCCGCTGATCGCCGGCTCACCGAGTTGACCTGGCTCATCGGCCGGCGTTCCGGGACGGCCAAGGGCCGGCTCACCGCGTGCCGCTCCGGCGGCGGTCACATCCCAGGCCGCCGGCCCGTCCCGCCAGTATGAGAGGACTTGTACGTGGGACAGTTGCGCTGCTCGCAGCGGCGTCGCTGATCGTCGGGGTGTGGGCGCTGGCCCGGGCGGATTCGTTCAGCTCTGCGGTGGGGTTCCCGCCGCACGAGCACTTCGTGCACGACGTCGGGGCGTTCCAGCTCGGCATCGGGACGACCCTGCTGCTGGCGCTCATCTGGGCCGATGCCCTGGCAGTCGCCCTGGCCGGCTACGTCGTCGGCGCGGCGGCGCACACCCTGTCGCACGTGCTCGACGCCGACCTTGGCGGCAGCGCGGCCCAGACCTGGCTGGTCCTGTTGTCGTCCCTGCTGGCCCTGGCCGCGCTGGTGGCCCGGCTGCGGCAGCTGGGCTGGGTGGTCGGGTACGTCGATCCCGCGCCGGCGCCCGGCTGGGCGCCGCTGGTGCGGCAGAAGACCGTGGTGCTGACGACGTTCAAGCGGGACGGGACCGCCGTGCCGACGGCGGTGAGCGTTGCGGTGGCGGGGGAGCGGGCGTACGTGCGCAGCTTCGAGAAGGCGTGGAAAACCCGGCGGATCCGCAACAACCCGCACGTGACGCTCGCCCCGTCGACGGCCCTCGGCAAGCCGACCGGGGAGGCGGTGGACGCGGTGGCGCGGCGGTTGAGCGGGGCGGAGTACCGGGCGGCCAGCCGGGCCCTGACCCGCAAGCATCCGCTGCTGCACGGGGTGCTGGTGCCGCTGACCCACCGGCTCGGGCGGGCCCGGACCGGCCGCACCGTCCATTTCGCACTGGCCTTGCCGGCGGCGACCGGACAGCCCGCCGCTGCCGGTGCCGACAGCGGGACCGCCCGCTGACATACGCGCGAGGTATATACGCGAGGTATACCCTCGGGTTATAGTCTCGGCATGAGCGTTCCCATGACCCTCCTTGGCCTGCTCGAACGGGAGCCCAGCCACGGCTACGACCTCAAGCGCGACTACGACGCCTTCTTCAGCCGGGGCAAGCCACTGCCGTTCGGGCAGGTCTACGCGACCCTGAGTCGGCTCGCCCGCGACGGCAAGATCGTGATCGGCGAGGTCGAGCCCGGCGTTGGCCCGGAGCGCAAGCGCTACGTCATCACCGAACGGGGCGCCACCGAGGTCGAGTCGTGGCTGACCGAGCCGGTCCCGGCCGAGCCGAACCTGCAGACGGTCCTGTTCACCAAGGTGGTGCTGGCGCTCATGCTCGGCCGGCCCGCCGAGGAGTACCTCGACCGCCAGCGCGCCGCCCACCTGGGCCGGATGAAGGAACTCACCGACATCAAGCGCTCCGGCTCGCTGGTCGACGCCATGCTCGCCGACCACGGCCTGTTCCACCTCGAAGCCGACCTGCACTGGATCGACACCACGGCCGCCCGGTTGGACGCGCTCGCCAAGGAGGTGCGGGGATGACGGCCGTCGAGGCGCGCGACGTGGTGCTGTCCTTCGGGGAGACTCCGGCGCTGCGCGGGGCGACCGTCGCGGTGGCCCCCGGCGAGATCGTCGCCATCATGGGCCCGAGCGGCTCCGGGAAGTCCACCCTCCTGCACTGCCTGGCCGGGATCCTGGTGCCGGACGCCGGCGAGATCCACTTCGACGGCCGCCGCATCGACACCCTCAACGAGAACCAGCGCAGCGTCCTGCGCCGGGACCGGTTCGGCTTCGTGTTCCAGTCCGGGCAGCTCGTGCCGGAGCTGACCGCCGAGGAGAACGTCGCGCTGCCGCTGCTGCTGAACGGCGTGAAGCGGGCCGCCGCGCTGAAGGAGGCGCGGCCCTGGTTCGAGCGGCTCGACCTGGCCGGGCTGGAGCGGCGCCGCTCCGGGGAGCTGTCCGGCGGCCAGGCGCAACGGGTCGCGCTGGCCCGCGGCCTCGTCGCCCGCCCCGGCGCGCTGTTCGCCGACGAGCCGACCGGCGCCCTCGACTCGCTGACCGGCGAGCAGGTCATGGACCTCCTGGTCTCCTCGGCCCGTGACGAGGGCACGACCGTCGTCCTCGTCACCCACGACGCCCGCGTCGCCGCGTACGCCGACCGGCAAGTCATCGTGCGCGACGGCAAGGTGAACGCGCTGGTGTCGGCATGATCCGGTTCGCGGTGCGGCTGTCCCTGGCCGGCGGGCGGGAGGCCGCCACCCGGCTCGTCGTCATCGCCGCCGCCGTGGCGCTCGGCGTCGGCATGCTCCTCACCACGCTGGCCGGCATGAACGCGGTCGACGCGCAGAACCAGCGGTACGCCTGGCTCAACACCGCCGTCGCCCCGCCCGCCGCCGACCCGTCGGCGGAGCCGATGTGGTGGCTGATCCGGGAGGACTACTTCCACGGCCGGTCGATCGGCCGGGTCGAGGTCGCGGCGACCGGGCCGGACGCCCCCGTCCCGCCGGGCATCCCGGAGCTGCCCGGGCCGGGCCAGTTCTACGTCTCACCCGCCCTCGGCGAGCTGCTGCGCACCACCCCGGCCGCCGAACTGGGCGACCGCTTCCCCGGCCGGGACGTCGGCACCATCGGCCGGGAGGCGCTGCCCTCGCCGGACTCGCTGCTGATCGTCATCGGCCGCACCCCGGCCGACCTCGAACCGCTGGGCGCGCGCAAGGTCACCCAGATCATGACCACCTCGCCGGACAGCTGCCCCCGAGGCTGTTACGTCGGCATCAACCACGACGGCATGGCTCTCGTGCTGTCCATCGTCGCCGCCGCGCTGCTCTTCCCGGTGCTCATCTTCATCGGCACCGCGACCCGGCTGGCCGCGACCCGGCGGGAACAGCGCTTCGCCGCCATGCGGCTCATCGGCGCCACCCCGCGGCAGATCTCCCTCATCTCGGCCGTCGAGTCGACCCTCGCCGCCGTGGCCGGCACCCTCACCGGGTTCGGCCTGTTCCTCGCGGCCCGGCCCGGCATCGCCGCGATCCCGTTCACCGGCGAGCCGTTCTTCACCAGCGACCTGTCGCTCACCGCCGTCGACGTGCTGGCCGTCGCGCTCGGCATCCCGCTCGGCGCCGTCGTGGCCTCCTGGCTGGCGCTGCGCCGGGTGCAGATCTCCCCGCTGGGCGTCGCGCGCCGGGTCACCCCGAAACCGCCGCGCGCCTGGCGGCTGATCCCGCTGGTCGCCGGGCTCGTCGAGCTGGCGTACTTCGTCGGCCGGCGCCCGCCGACGACCAACGGGCAGCTCACCGCGTACCTCTCGGGATTTCTGCTGATCCTGGTCGGGCTGGTGCTGGCCGGTCCCTGGCTGACCATGGTCGGCGCGCGGGTGCTGGCCGGGCGGGCGAGCCGGCCGGCGGCGCTCATCGCCGGGCGGCGCCTCGCCGACAACCCCCGGGCCGGCTTCCGGTCCGTCAGCGGGCTGATCGTGGCGCTCTTCGTGACCAGCGTCGCGACCGGCATCATCACCACCTACGTGGCCAACCGGGGCGAGCCGCGCACCGACTCGGTGGCCGCCACGTCCCTGTCCCTGCGGTTCCCGCCCGAGGACGGCCCCGCGCCCACCGCGGACCAGATCCCGGCCGGTCTCGCGACGATCCCCGGGGTACGCAGCGTGACCCTGGTCCACGCCAACCCCGTCGAGGAACCGCCCGCGCTGGAGGTGCGCGGGACGCCGGCGGGAGCCGCCGCCTATCAGTGGTGGTGGCCGAGCGTCATCACCTGCGCCGAGCTGGACCGCCTGGCGGTGTTCGGCTCCTGCCCCGCCGGCGCGCGGGTCGCGGCCGTGGCCGACGACCTGATCGGCGAGCGCGCGTGGGACCTGACCAACGACAACTACGTCTGGCCCGCCGCCGACATGGACCCCGCGCAGGTCGACCGGCGACCGATCCGGTCGGTCGTCGTCAACACCACCAGCCGTGCCGCGTTCGAGCAGGCCCGGACCATGCTGGTCAACGCGTTCCCGGCGACGGGCTTCCCGTCCAGCATCGCCGAGTGGGAGTCGAACTCCGCACGGCTGATGGTGCAGTTCCAGCAGCTGGCCAACGTGATCATGCTGGCCAGCCTGCCGATCGCGGGTTGCAGCCTGGCGGTGAGCGTGGCCGGCGGGCTGAGCGACCGGAAGCGGCCGTTCAGCATGCTGCGGCTCACCGGGGTGCAGCTGCGCACGCTGCGGCGGGTGGTGGCGCTGGAGACCGTCGTGCCGCTGCTGCTCGTCGCGGCGGTGGCGATCGGGATGGGATTCCTGGCGGCGCACCTGTTCCTGCGGGCGCAGCTCGGCTACACGCTGCTGGCGCCGCACGGGTCGTTCTACCTGATGGTGGCCTGTGGGCTGGCCGTGTCGCTGGGGATCGTCGCCTCGACGCTGCCGCTGCTGCGCCGGATCACCGGCCCGGAGACCGCGCGGAACGAGTGAGTCCGGTCGGGGAGGGGCCGGGCGAGGCGCGATGGTACTTGTGCCCGAGCAGGGAAAAGAGAGATCATCACCCATGCTCGACCCCTCGCCCGAGGACGACCGGACGTCACCGATGGTTTCCACGCCGCATTTCGTGGGTCGTGATCGGGAGATGACGGCGCTTCGCGGCGCCCTGGCCCGGCCACCGGCGATCGTGCTGGTGGAGGGCGAGGCGGGGATCGGGAAGAGCCGACTGCTGCGGGAGTGGTCGGCCGCGCCGGACCAGCACACCGCCTTGGTCTCGGTGTGCCCACCGCTTCGCGAGTCGCTGACGTTGGGGCCGATCGTCGACGCGTTCCGTGGGATCGACCGCCCGGTGTCGCGATTGCGGCTCAGCGAGCTTGCGGGCGCGTTACGGCCCCTGTTCCCTGAATGGTCCTCGGACCTGCCGCCCGCACTGCCGCCCCTGGACGATGCGAAGGCGGCACGGCATCGCCTGTTCCGCGCCCTGGACGAGCTGCTGCGGGCTCTGCGTGTCGACGTTCTCGTGCTCGAGGACGCTCACTGGGCCGACGAGGTGACCTTGGAGTTCCTGCTGTTCGTCACCTCCCGACAGCAATCGGACGGGCCAAGCCTCGTGATCTCCTATCGGCCGGAGGAGGTGGACGTCGGGTCGCTGTTGCTGCGGCTGACGTCCCGGTTGCCCGCTGGCGTGACCCAGCTGAGGATCGCCCTGGCGCCGATGCGACCCGACGACACGGCAGCGCTGGTGTCCTCAATGCTGGACGGCAACCCGATATCCCAGGAGTTCGCGACGTTCATGCACGAGCGGACCGGCGGCGTTCCGCTGGCGCTGGAGGAGTCGGTTCGCCTCATGTGCGACCGTGCCGACCTCGTCTTCCGCGACGGGCAGTGGGTCCGGCTGAAGCTGCGCGAGCTACAGGTGCCGCCAACGGTGCGCGACTCCACCCGGGAGCGGGTGGGCCGTCTGTCGCCGACGGCGCAGCAGGTGCTGCGAGCCGCGGCCACGCTGGCTGAACGGTCGTCGCTGGCCACGATCGCGATGACCGCCGGTCTGACACCAACTGCCTGTCGAGACGCTGTCGCGGAGGCTGCCGACGCCGGCGTCCTGGACGGAGACGACCGCGACCGGTGGCGATTCCGGCACGTGCTGGCCGCCACGGCCGTCTACGAAGCGATCCCGATGACCGACCGAAGACACTTCCACCTGCTGGCCGGCCGCGCCTTGGAGGACATCCATCCGCCGCCTGTCGCACGCCTTGCCCACCACTTCCGTGAGGCGGGCGAGACGCAGTCCTGGGCGCGGTACGCCGAGCAGGTTGCCGAGCTGGCCATGGCCTCGGGTGACCACACCAAGGCAGTCGACGTGCTGGTCGATCTGTTGTCATGGGCGGTGTTGCCGCCGGCGGATCGGGCACGAGTCGCGCGCATCGCCGGCGTTGCCGCACTGGGCCGTCGCGAACCGGTCGACGAGGTCTACCACCGCGTGATCCGTACCTTGCGCTCGGTGCTGGAGACCCCCGGTCTGTCCGCCCGCCAGCAGGCCGAGATCCGCAACCCCCTGGGTCGGCTCCTGATCACCGGGGGTGAGGCGCAGGCCGCACTCGGCGAGCTGGAGCAGGCGGTGGCCAACCTCGACCATGACCCGGTCGAGGCGGCTCGGGCCATGACCTATCTGGGATGGGCCTATGCGGGGCCGTGGCCGGCGTCGACACATCGGCGTTGGCTGGATCGCGCCGCCGAGCTCACCGCCGAATTCGATTCTCCCGCGGAGCGGCTGAACCTGGCCGGCAACCGAGCCGCGGCGTTGCTCATGCTCGGCGAAGAGGAGGCCTGGGACGTCGTCGCCGGCCTGCCCGTCGACGGCGCGAGCTCGGCGGAGCGTCTCGACGTGGCCCGCATCCACGCGAATGTCGGGACCGGTGCACTGATCTGGGGTCGGTACGCCGACGCGGAGAAACACCTCGCCGTGGCCATGGGCCTTGCCGAGGCCGAGCAGGCGTCCCGGTTGCAGCACAACGTTCGACTCGAACAGGCCAACCTGGCGTGGCTGACCGGCCGGTGGGAGGGTCTCGCGGAGCGAAGCGCGGCACTCGCCGATGCCGACCGGGACCGGCCGGCGCACTACCTCGGCAGCATTCGCCTCGCGGCCCGGCTGGCAGCCGCGGCCGGACGGCGGCGCGCCGCCGAGGAGCAGTTCCGGCTCGTCCTCGAGGAGTCTGCCCGTCTCGGCGCGGCCGACGACACGATGGAGGCCGCCGCTGCGCTGGCCAGACTGTGGCTGACGGACGGAAACAGCGCCCGGGCGCTGCAGGTCACGAACGAGCCGATGGACACGGTCCGGAGAAAGGGCATCTGGGTCTGGGCGACGGACCTCGTCCCCGCCCGGATCGAGGCGTATCTCGCCGCGGGTGACCTGAAGGCCGCGACACGCCTGGGTGACCAGTTCGCCAGAGGACTGCGTGGCCGTACGGCGCCTGCGCCTCGCGCCGCGCTCACCGTATGCCGTGCCCTGCTGCTTGCGGCGGCCGGAGACCACGCCCGCGCGGCGACAGCCTATGGTCGGGCGGCGCGCGCCTGGAGCGCGTTGCCGCGTCCCTACGACGCCATGCTCGCCCGCGAGCGCCAATCCGAGGCGCTCATCGCGCAAGGCCAGATCGCGCAGGGCCGAGAGCTGCTGGCCGCGCAGTACGAGCAACTGTTCAGGCTCGGAGCCCGCGGCGATGCGGACCGTGTCGCGCAGCGGCTTCGCGAACACGGTGCCGAGGTTCCGCGACTGTGGCGCGGCGGCCGACGAGGGTACGGTGACCAGCTCTCACCTCGGGAGCTCGACGTGGTCCAACTGGTTGTCGCCGGCAAGACGAACCGGGAGATCAGCCGGGTCCTGGCCAAGTCGCCGGCCACGGTGGATCAGCAGCTGCGTGCGGCGATGCGCAAGTTGAAGGTGACCTCCCGGACCGCGCTCGCGGTCAAGGCGGTGGAGGCCGGAGTGTTCGCAGAAGAGGACTCCCTCGGCGACGCGTCGTGAAAATTGACGTATCCGCTGGATAGCGAGCGGTCACTCGTCCGCCGAGCATGACTGCATGATCCATAGCCGTAGGCCAATACATGGCTGAGCGACCTGTCGCGCGTGACGACTCCGCCGTCGAGCCCCCGCCACCACTCCAGCAGTCGGGCGAGCCGCGCGTCGGCGCCCGCGACGCCTCCGACGCCCGCGACGCCGACGGTGCCGACGGCCACGAGAGCCACGACCCCTACCAACCCCTGTAGGCGAAGGACCCCGCATGAGACTCAAAGCCCTCGCGGCGTCGCTGGCCGTAGCGGTCGGCCTGAGCATGATCCAGCCCACACCGGCGTCCGCGGCTGAGCCAGATCCCGGCGCGGCCGCCAACAAGATCGCGTCGAACCTGAAGGATCGCTTCCGCACGCAGCCGGCTTCCGACTTCTGGATCACGTTCGACACCATGGCCGATCTCGCCCCCGCCAAGAAGATTACGAACTGGACCGCCCGCGGTCAGTTCGTCTACGACGCGCTGAAAGCGGCAGCGAAGAGCTCCGCGGCGTCCGTCTCCGCCGAGCTCGACGAGGCGGGCGTGAAGTACATGTCCTACCCGCTCGTCAACGCCGTGCTCGTCAAGGGCGGCACGCAGAAGCTCGCGCTCGACGTCGCCTCGGTCGGGCAGGTCGCCGAGATCCACGCAGCGCCGCAGGTCGCGCTGGTCGAGCCCGTGGACGAGAAGACCCCGGCCGACCAGGCCGCCCGCCCCGCCGCCCCGAAGGCCGCCGCAGAGGCAGGCACCACCACGTGGGGCCTGGACGCCATCCACGCCCCGCAGGCGTGGGCCATGGGCGCCACCGGTGCGGGCATCACCGTGTCCAACCTCGACTCGGGCGTCCAATTCGACCACCCCGCCCTGATGCACCAGTACCGCGGCACGAAGCCCGACGGCACCGTCGACCACAACTACAACTGGATGGCCACCCGGGGCACGTGCGCGGGCGCGCCGTGCGACGACAACGGACACGGCACGCACACGATGGGCACCATGGTCGGCGACGACGGCACCGAGCACGTCGGCGTCGCCCCGGACGCGCAGTGGATCGCGACGAACGGCTGTTGCGACAGCAGCGGCGTCGAGTCGCTGCTTCGGTCGGGCTGGTGGCTGCTCGCCCCGACCGACGTCCAGGGAAACAACCCTGACCCGTCCAAGCGCCCCCACGTCATCAACAACTCGTGGGGCCAAACCGTCGAGCACAACTTCGACGACTTCTTCCAGGCCATCGACGAGGCCTGGAGCGCCGCGGGCATCTTCAGCGTCTGGTCATCGGGCAACACCTCGCCGTACGCGGCCTGCGACACCGTCTCCTCGCCCGGCTCCGCCGAGAGTGCCTACTCCGTCGGCGCCTACGCGTCGGACGGCACGCTCGCGTCGTTCTCCCGCAAGGGCGAGGGTGAGGGTGGACGGATCAAGCCCGAGATCTCCGCTCCGGGCGTCGCCGTCCGTTCGTCCTACCCGAACAACAGTTACGTCGAGATGGCCGGTACGTCGATGGCGGCTCCCCACGTCGCCGGCGCCGTCGCGGCGCTGTGGAGCTACGACCCGACCCTCATCGGGCAGGTCGAGCAGACCCGCCGTCTGCTCGCCGACTCGGCCGTCGACGTCGACGACACCGAGTGCGGCGGCACCGCCGATTTCAACAACAAGTACGGCGAAGGCCGGCTCGACCTCGTCCGCCTGCTCGAGCTCGCGCCCCGGCAGGGCGGCACCCTGACCGGTGTCGTCACCGCCGACGGCGCTCCGGTCCCCGCCGCCGAGGTGACGATCAGCGGGCCGTTCAGCCGGTCGATCGGAACCGACAAGGACGGCCGGTTCACGACGAACCTCCCGGTCGGCGACTACCAGCTCAGCACCAGGGTCTTCGGCTACCTGACCGCGACCGCCAACGTCACGATCTCCCTCGGCCAGGACGCCTCCGTCAAGCTGCCGCTCACGGCCGCCGCGAGGCACGACGTCAGCGGCAGGGTCGTCGACGACAAGAAGCGGCCCGTCCCGAACGCCGACGTCTCCGTCAAGGACACGCCGCTGAAGCCGGTACGCACGGATGCCAACGGCGCGTTCACGATCAGCGCTGTCCCCGAGGGCGCGTACACGCTGACCGTCAAGGCCAACGCCTGCTTCTCGCCCACGACGGTCCCGCTGACCGTCGGCGCGCAGAATGAGTCGCGCGAGATCCCGGTCGGGCTCGTCGTCGACAAGGGCGGCTACAGCTGCGCCGTCTCCGACGGCGAGTACCTGCGCGGCACCGACTCGGTCGCGTTCACCAGCGGCGTGTGGGCGACGGTGAAGCTGCCGTTCCCGATCGCGCTCTACAACGGCAGCCACGACACCCTCGGTATCAGCCTGCGCGGCGTGATCACCCCGGACGAGGGCACCGGACCCGGCAGCGGCGGTGCGGGCGTCTTCCCGTTCTACGTCCAGACCCCCGTCGAGTTCGCCCCCGGCGGGGGCGTCTTCACGGCAGCCACCAAGGTCAACGGCGAGGACGCGTTCGTCGTCGAGTTCCGTAACGCCAAGATCTGGGCCTACCCGATCCGGTCGGAGTACACGGAGCCGGTCAACTTCTCGGCCACGCTCACCCGCTCGGGCAAGGTGATCTTCTCCTACGGCGACGGCATCGGCACCGACGACCCGGTGACCGCCGGCGCCAAAACCATCACCGGCATCCAGGGCTGGGCCGGCGTCGACGGCATCCGGTTCTCCGACAACGCCCCGGTGCTGCACGACGGGATGATCGTCACCTACGACCTTCCCGACTGGGGCTACCTCGACGCGACCGTCGTCGACAAGAACGACGGGCTGCCGGTGGCCGGGGCCAAGGTCTCGTTCACGAACAAGTTGGGGCTCGTCGAGACCGTCACGACCAACGGGACGGGCATCGTGCACCGTCAGCTTCCGGTCGGCGACTACACCATGACGGTCGACGCGCCGAACTACACGACCGCGGCATACCCCTTCTCCCTCGACAAGCTCTACGCGAACGCCAAGATCGACGCACGGCTGACCACGGGCGTCGCCGGCCTGAAGGCCGACGGCCTCGACGCGCTGTTGGGCACCGACCAGAACGGTGTGGGCTCGCTGACGCTGACCAACACCGGTTCCGCCCCGCTCACGTACGACCTGGGCGAGGCCGCGCGCCACCCCGAGCTTGACGCCACCGGCGCCACCGCTCGCACCGGGACGGGTGCGGACAGCACGATCGACCTCACCGCGTGGAAGGCCGGTGCGAGCGGCATGAAGCCGTCGAACGCCGACGGCAAGGCTGCGACGGCGACCAAGGCGGAAGCACAGGCGGCCGCCAAGGTCGGCCCCACCTCCGGCGGCGACGTCATCACCCGGATCCCCATCCCGGGCACGATCCAGGAGAAGGAGCCCACCGGCATCGGGTACGACGGCGACGTCTGGGTCCACGACTACAACGCGCGGACCAACACCGCCTACACGGTGACGGGCAAGCCGACCGGGAAGGTCTTCGACGCGTCGTGGAACCCCGCGTACCGGGCGTTCGACATGGCGCTCGACACCAAGACCGGTGACATGTGCCAGATGGAGGACAGCCCGGCCAGCTACATCCACTGCTTCAACCGGGAGACCGGGAAGGAGACCCGGCAGATCAAGGGTGACTGGTCCACGCTGCAGCTGACCGGCCTCGCCTACAACCCGACGGAGGACGTGTTCTACGTCGGCGGCCGGGCGAACGGCATGATCGGCACCGTCGCCGGCACGTCGCACGACAACGCCGGTGCGCTGCTGTCGTTCTGCGCGCCGCCGCTGCCCGAGGTGATGGGCCTGGCCTACAACCAGGCGTCCAACACCATCTGGTACACCGACCTCACCTCGAACCGGCCCACCCGCCTGCTGCAGGTCGACCCCGACGACTGCTCGCTGGTGAACGCGTGGTGGTTCCCGGGCCAGAAGGCGACCCAGGGCGGCGGCCTCGAAACCGACTCGACCGGAGCGCTGTGGGCGGCGGACCAGGTCGCCGACGACGTCGTGCTGGTCGACGTCGAGGACGACCTGCTCACCGACCTGCCGTGGCTGTCGCTGTCCTCGACCGGCGGAACCCTCGCCCCGGGCGAGTCGACGACCGTCAAGGTCTCCATCTCCTCGAAGGACACCAAGCCAGGGGTAATCGGCGCGAACATCGTCGTGAGGTCCGACTCCGGACGCCAGTCCAAGACCTACGTCCCGGTGACGCTCACGACCACGAAGTACCAGGTCGGCGTCAACGCCGGCGGAACCTCGTTCACCGACGGCTCCGGCTACACCTGGTCCGCCGACCACGCCGCCGGCGACGGGAAGTGGGGCTACGAGGGGAAGACGAAGGTCGCCTCCACGACGTCCGGGATCGAACGTACGACGGACGACGCCCTGTTCCAGTCGCAGCGCACCACGCCGGACAAGCAGCTGTTCTACCGCTTCCCCGACGCACCCAAGGGCACCTACGCGATCGACCTCGGGTTCGCCGAGATCGAGAACGTGGCCAAGGGCAAACGGGTGTTCGACGTCCTCGTGGACGGAACGCTGACGGACTACGCGTACGACCCGGCCGCGGCCGTGGGGCCGAACGCCGCCGACTGGCGCACCGCCGTCGTGAAGCACGAGGGCGGTCCGCTGACCGTGGAGCTGCGGGGCTCGAAGGGCCTGAAGGCCCCGACCATCGCCGCGCTGCGTGTGACGCTCGACCCGCGCGCAGACACGGCGGAGCCGGAGCCCCAGCCCGAGCAGCCGGAGCCGGGCCCCGTGCCGGTGGCCCCCGCCGGTCGCTCGTACTCGATGAAGGTGACCGACGGGCTCTACCGCCAGGGCACGGAGGAGTCCGGGTGGCACGGCGATGACGTCTGCGGCGTGCTGTGGTTCGACTCCAGCTTCCTGTTCCCGTTCTACGACACGGCCTGGGACGGCGTGTGCGTGACGACGAACGGCCAACTGATCTTCGACCAGGCCAGCGCCGTGGGAAACAACACGGAACTGCCGTCGCCATACGCGTTCGACGCGATCTATCCGCTCTGGGACGACCTCGTCGTCGACGACGAGGCGGGCATCTACTTCGGCACCACCGAGGTGGACGGCCAAGCCGCTGAGGTCATCGAGTGGCGCAACGCCACCTTCTACAACGACCAGACGGCTCGCGTGAGCTTCTCAGTCACCCTGATCGCCGACGGCCGCATCCAGATCGGGTACGGCGACGGCGTCGGCGGCGACAACCCCCTCACCCGGGGGTCGTCGGCGACGGTCGGCGTGGAGAGCCTGACGCGCAACCCCGCGGGCCAGTACTCCTTCGACCAGCCCATCCTGAAGGCCGGCCTGGGGCTGGAGTACACCCTCCCGGCCGCAGGCACGATCGAGGGCACCGTCACCGACAAGAACGACGGCAAGCCGATCGAGGGGGCGATCGTCATGCTCAAGGGGCCGAACGGTGAGCGGGTCATCACGGCCGACGCCAAGGGCCGGTGGAAGGCCCAGGCGCTGGTCGGCGAGAACACCGTGCAGGTCGAGGCGCCGAACTACGTCACCGCCAGCCACCCCGTGACCATCGCCAAGAAGGACCAGGCCGAGGTGGTGGACACGGCGTTGACCACGGGCATCGCCACCGTCAGCGGAGGTGACTTCGACTGGCTCCTCGACAAGGGCCAGAAGGCGACGGCCGACGTGACCGTGACCAACACCGGCTCCGCCCCGCTCGAGGTGCGGCTCAGCGAGCAGAAGCGCACCAGCGACGGCGGGCACGAGGCCGCCGACCTTCCGTGGCTGACCCTCACGGGCGCGGCCGCAACCGGCACGGTCACGCTGGCGGCCGGGGAGTCCACCACGGTCACGGCGACGGCCGACAACGCCGGCGTCGAGCCCGGCGTGCTCGTCGGGGACGTGCTCGTGGCGTCCAATGCCAGCAAGGGCGAGGTCCAGCTCAAGCCGGTCCGCCTGGCGACCTCGGCCTACTGGCAGGGCGTCGACGTGGGCGGATCCGGGTACATCGGCACCGACGGCTTCGTCTGGTCGCCCGACCAGGAGCTCGGCTCGCGGCCGTGGGGCTACGTCGGCGGCAAGGCGCGTACCACCAAGGCCGACATCGCCGGCACCGAGGACGACGCGCTGTTCCGCACCCAGCGGACCGGCGAGACGTTCAGCTACGTGTTCAAGAACGCCCCGGCCGGGACGTACCGGATCGGCCTCGACTTCGCGGAGATCGAGAAGGTCAAGGCCGGCAAGCGTGCCTTCGATGTTCTGGCCGACGGCAAGGTCGTGCTCTACGACCACGACGTGCAGGCGAAGGTGGGCGCGCTGACCGCGGACATGAACACGGTCACCGTCGAGCACGCCGGTGGCGATCTGAAGATCGAGCTTCGCCGCGAGAAGGGCGAGAGCGACCCGATCCTCAACGCCCTGAAGATCCAGCAGGACCCGCGCCTGTGAGCTAGCCGAACCGGTCCGCCAGCAGTGGTCAGAGCCTCCTCGGAAAGGATCGCCGGGGAGGCTCTGACCACGACCCGGAGACGGCGCGCAACGACTAGGCCGGCTACCCGAGCGGGACCTGGACCGCCACGTCGTGCTTCGGGTAGAAGCTCTCCACCGTGTCGGCGCCGTACTTGGCTTTGAACAGCTCCACCACGTGGTTCACCCGGTCGGCCTCGATGATCGGAGTGGCACTCGAACTCAGCGCCGTCCCGTTCGCCGACACCTCGATCATCGGGGTCTGCCGGACGTTCTTGTACCACTGGCTGTCCGAGCCGGTCACCGGGACGAGGAACACGCTGTCCTCGTCCAGCACGAACCACACCGGGTGGGTGATCTGCCGGCCGGTCCTCCGGCCGGTCACGGTGATCTCGACCTCGCGCACTCCGTCCAGCGCGTCCCAGACCGCGTTCGCCACGATGCCCCCTCGCGTCTCACCGTCAGGCTAGGCACTCCCGCGCCCGACCGCGGTGTGTTCCGCGACCTTGTCACCCGATGCAGGCAGTCACCCCTGGTTCGCGGTCCACTGAGGAGACCTTGACGCTGTTAAGGTTGGCGGGCGGAACATGGGGAAGCTCGGACCTCGCCGGGGGGATGGCACAACATGGATCAGCCGGCCAGGGAACAGTTGAAGCTTCTGCGGAGACTCGAAAAAGTCATCTCGGAAACCGAATTCTCCTGGTCACTGTGCCTCGTGGGTGAGGACCAGTCCCGGAAGCTCAACGAACTGGCCGCCGAGCTGCAGCGTCCCTTCTCGTCCACCGGTGACGAGAAGAGGATCGTGTCCGGCTATTCGTACTGGGGAATCGAACCGGCGGTCAACTGGCAGCGGGCCTGCACGGACCCCAACTATCCCGTCATGAGGGACGGGATCGAGACCTTCAGCCGGCGCTGGCGGAACCTGCACTCGCGGCACAACGGCCGGCCCTACCACTACATCAGCCTCGGCCCCGGCACCGGGGAGAAGGACGCCGTGGTGCTGGCCGACCTCCAGCGGGCGAACCCGGAAATGTACTACGTGCCCGTCGACATGAGCGCGGAGATGCTGCGCCTGGGCCTGAAGCCGATAAAAGCCCTGCCCTTCTTCCGGCAGTTCCGAAATCAACTGCTTCCGGTGCAACTCGACTTCTCGGTCGAGGAGAACGTGACCGAGCTGAACGAACTGCGTGACCGGCTGATCGGCGACGAGCCGGTGCTGTTTTCCCTGCTCGGCAACACGATGGCCAACTTCGACGAGGACGTCGAGCTCGTCGAGCGGCTGAGCAAGCAACTCCTGCGCCCGCAGGACCGGCTCATGGTGGAGGTCGCCACCGCATCCCAACTCGACGAGCGGATGGCGCAGCAGGCAGCCCGGGAGTACGAGACCAGCTGGGTGTTCCGCGAGTTCGTCATCAGCGCCCTGCGCCAGAACACCGACCTCTCGGTGAACATGAACTATGTCCGCTTCGAGGGGGTGGTCGAGGAGGGGCGGTCACTGGTCATCAAGGTCATCTACTGCAACCGCTCCGCCGAGGACCTGAAGATCGTGCTGCCGAACCGCAGCGAGGTCCACTTCCCGAGCGGCGACACCATCCGCCTCCTCATCACCCGGAAATACCAGCTCAAGGCCCTCGCGGCCGCGCTGGGCAAGGCCGGCCTGTTCGTCGAGAGCGAGGCGTTCACGCAGTTCCAGGCGTACGAGAGGACCCGCCGGTTCGGCATGGACCTGATGCTCCTGTCGAGCAGCGACGCCGGCAACGGCCACGACACGGCCGCCCGGGATGTCTTCCGCCGTCCCGGCACATGACGAGTGGACCGGGGCGGCGGCCGCGCCCGGCGCCCCTGCCGTCCTGGGCGACGGCACCGCGCACCTGGATCATGGCGGTCACCGCGGGCAGCCTGGCGGTGGCCTTCGTGGTCAGCGCCGTCTGGTGGAGCCGATCGACCGGCACGTCGCGCTTCGAGCCGGCGGTGCAGGTCCTGGGTCTGCTCGGCGGCATCACCGGCATCGTCGCCGAACGATGGGCGGCAGGCCGGGAGCGGCGCGCGGAGGCCCTCCAGGCCATCGGCGAGGAGTTGCACGACAACCGGAAGATCCTCACCTCGCCGCCCTTCGCCGTGGGAACCGCACAGCCGGCACGCCGGCAGGTCTACCCCCGGATGAACCTGTCGGCGGTGAACGCCGCCCTCTCCTCGGCGGTGCTGTCCCCGCGCCGCGACGAGTCGCTGGCCGGCATGCTCCACGACTGGCGCAACGAAGCGGAGATCTTCAACCACCAGCTCTCCCTCGCCGAGATCCTGGCCTTCACCAACGGATCCGACGACGTGCTCCGTGACCTCTACCAGGGGCTGCACAGCGCCGACGGTCCACTGGAGCGGATGCAGGAACACCTCGCCGGCCTGCTGGCCAGTTCCCCGCTCGCCACGGCCACGCTCCGGGCGCGCGGCCCGGGGGAAGCCGGCAGCCCTCGATAGCCACCGTCGCGATCCGTGCGGCGTCCGAAAAGGATTGCGGGGCGGCGGTAGCATGCACCAGGGGTAGCCAAGGCTGCCGCCAACGTGACGATCGGGCGGGCACCAATGTGTCGGGCCTGGACATCAGGAGAGCCGAAGACGCGGGGGAAACCATGTTCGAGCGGCTGGGCAGATTCGTCGTGGGCAAGGCGTGGTGGGTGATCGCGGGCTGGGTGATCGCAGCCGCCGCCATCATCCTCACCACACCGTCGCTGAGCGACATCACCTCCGCCGACCAGGAGAGCTTCCTGCCCCGCTCGTATGAGTCCGTGCAGGCCACGGAGCTCGGGCAGAAGGCGTTCCCGCAGCAGGCCGCCGCCACGGCGACGATCGTCGTCAAGCGCGCCGACGGGCAGAAACTCACCCCCGCCGACGAGGCGAAGGTGGGCCAGGTCGCCCAGTCGCTCAAGGCCAGGAACATCCCGAAGACGTCCGGCTACCTGACCGGCCCGCCGGCCGTGGCGCCGGACAAGTCGGTGCAGGTGGTCAACGTCGGGCTCGAGGCCACCGCCCCCGACGACCCGGCGCTGCTCAAGGCCGTACGCGATCTGCGGGCCGCCCTCGGCCCGGAGCTGGCCGGCAGTGGGCTGACCGCCGGCGTGGCCGGCGACGTGGCCAGCTTCGTCGACAACGAGGACACCTTCAACAGTGCCTTCGCCGTGGTCGGCGTCGCGACGATCATCCTGATCATCGGACTGATCTTGATCATCTTCCGCAGCCCCATCGCGGCGCTGCTGCCCGTCGTGGTCGTCAGCCTGGTGCTGACCATCACCACCGGGCTCGTCGCGGCGGCGGGCAAGGTGTTCGACCTCAGCGTGAGCCAGGACCTGCAGACGATCCTGCTGATCGTGCTGTTCGGCATCGGCACCGACTACATCCTTTTCCTGCTCTTCCGCTACCGCGAGCGGCTGCGCGCCGGCGACGACAAGCGCACCGCGATGATCGTCTCCGTCCAGCGGGTCGGCGAGGTCATCACCTCGGCCGCCGGAGCCGTCATCGTCGCGTTCCTCGTGCTGCTCCTGGCCTCGCTCGGCTTCTTCGGCTCGCTCGGCCCGGCGCTCGCCATCGCCGTCGCCGTCATGCTGATCACCTCGCTCACCCTCATCCCCGCGGTCGTCTCGCTTCTCGGGCGGTACGTCTTCTGGCCGTCAAAGGCGTGGCAACGTACCCCCAAGGCCACCCTGTCTCGGCGCCTCGGCACCGCCGTCGGCCGCAAGCCCGCGCTCGTCGCGGCCGCCTCCGGCGCCCTGCTGGTCGCGCTCGCCGCAGGGGTGCTCGGCTACAAGGCCGACTACGACTTCAGCTCCGGCTTCCCCCAGGACACCGAGTCGGCGAAGGCCGCCGCCGACCTGCAGCGCGGGTTCGCCGCCGGCGCCCTGGCCCCGACGGAGGTCTACCTGACCACCGGCAACGGAACGCCGCTGACCGAGCAGCAGGTCACCGACTTCGCGGCGGCCGCGGCGAAGGCCCCGGGCGTGGGGCAGGTGCAGCCGCCGGAGCGCAGCAGCGACCCGAGCGTGGCGCGGGTCAACCTGCTGCTGAACGAGAACCCGGTGTCCAACGAGGCGATCACGCTCGTCCGCGACGACCTGCGGTCCGCCCTGCACGAGGCAGCCCCGTCCGGCACCAAGGCGCTGGTCGGCGGGACGACCGCGATCTTCGCGGACATCAACTCGGCCAACAACCGCGACCTGTCGGTGATCCTGCCGGTGGCGGCGGCGCTGATCGCGCTCATCCTCGCGCTGCTGCTGCGCAGCCTCGTCGCGCCGATCTACCTGGTGATCGCGGTGCTGCTCAACTTCGGGGCGACGCTGGGGGCGACGGTCTATCTCTTCCAGGGGCTCCAGGGCAAGCCCGGCGTGACCTTCCAGCTGCCGATCATCCTGTATCTGTTCGTGGTGGCGATCGGGACGGACTACAACATCCTGATGATCGCGCGGCTGCGGGAGGAGGCCCGGGAGGGGAACGAGCCGCACCAGGCTGCCGCAATCGGCGTGGAGCATGCGGGGCCGACCGTTGCCGCGGCAGGGCTGATCCTGGCCGGGACCTTTGGGGTGTTGATGTTGGCGCCGATCTCGTTCCTGCAGCAGATGGGTTTCGCGGTGGCGATCGGGATCGTGCTGTCGGCGTTCGTGATGTCGATGTTCTTCGTGCCGGCGTTGACGGCGCTGATCGGGCACAAGGCCTGGTGGCCGGGGCATGGAGATGAGCGGCCGGCCAGGGGACGACACACGCCGCCGGAGCCGGCGAGCGTGGCGGGGGTGTAGGGGGCGGCGCACCGAGCCGCCCAACCCCATCGATCTTCCCTGATGGCGACACGCGCGTCACACTCTGCGCAGCTGCGGCGCCGGGGCGACGGCAGCCGGGGGTGACCTACCGTTACCTCTCAGTGTGCTTTAGCGAGCACATGGTTGGTAGTCCCGCCTTGCGGTGGGACGGTCCCGGTCTGACCGGCGGGTGCCGTGCCGGGTTCACGTTTCACGGCCGCCTGCCCGCGTTGGCGGGTCTTCTGGTCGGCTCCACGTGCTGCCACCGGGCCACTCCCGGCGGTGTCGTACTGGGCCGCCAGGGCGGCGAGGTTTAGTGAGGCGTTGCGGTCGCGGTCCATGACCAGGCCGCACGCCTGGCAGTGGTAGGTGCGCTCGGACAGGGCCAGCTTGGCTTTCACGGTGCCGCAGCCCGAGCAGGTTTTCGTGGACGGGTACCACCGGTCGGCCACCATCAGCCGGCCGCCGTTCCACTGGGTTTTATAGGCGAGTTGCCGGCGGAGTTCGGCGAGTCCGGCGTCGGCGATGTGCCTGGCGAGTCGCCGGTTGGCGAGCATGCCAGTGACGTTGAGGTCTTCGACCACGATCGTGGCGTGTTCGTGGGCCAGCCGGGTGGTGAGCTTGTGCAGCCCGTCGCGGCGCAGGTTGGCGACCCGGGCGTGGGCGAGGCCGAGCCTGTTCGCGGCGCGCTGCCACCGGTTGGAGGGGCGGCGGCCGGTTGCGCGGTCCGGGCCGGTCTTGCACGACAGCGCCCGGCCGAGGTGCCGCAGGCGCTGCTGGGCAGCGCTCAGGTGGCGCGGGTTGGGCTCCGTTTCGCCGGTGGACAGCACGGCAAGGTTCGTGATGCCGACGTCGACCCCGATCGTCGAGTCGGGCCGCGTGGGTCGGCGCTCGGCTCGCTCGACTGCGACGGTGAACGCGACGTGCCACCGGCTGCCGTCGCGCCGGACGGTCGCGGACATGATCCGGGCGGTGCCGTTGTCGAGGCGGCGGGCCAGCTTGCGGGCCGACTCGTGCAGCCTCAACCGTCCCAGCCGCGGCAGCACCACATGCGTGCGGTCCGGCTCGACGCGGATCGGTCCGGTGGTGAACCGCACGCTAGGCGTAGTGCGGCGGCGGGACTTGAACCGAGGGAATCCGACCGGCCGGCCGGCCCGCATGCCCGTCCGGGAATCGGACCAGTTCTTCAACGCGCGAGCCAGCGCGTCGAGGCCGGTGTTGAACGCCTCCTTCGAGCACTCGGCCCACCACGGCGCAACGTCTTGCTTGGCGGCGTTCCACGCCTTGCGCAGCGCGGGTAGCGACCACGAGATAGCCGGAGTGAGCTGGCCATCGGGAATACCGTAAGTGCGTTCAGCCGCCCGCTGGTCCATGACGGCTTTGACCCGGGCGAGCGCCCAGTTGTGCGCGACCCGTGCGGCGCCGGCGTGCGCGAGCACGCCTCGTTCCTGACCGGGGGTCAGGTCGAGGGCAAACCGGTACGCCTGGACCGTCCTCACGCCGGATCCTCGGTGGCAACCTCGATGGCGCGGCGGGCGCGGTTCGCGGCGTCGTCTACCTCCCGGGGATCGACCACGAGCAGGCGGCGGCCATGCGCGGCGAGAGCGGCTTCGACGTACTCGGCGCCGAACAGGGCGAACCGGTCTCGGTGCTCGACCACGATCGTGGCCACCGCCGGGTCGCGCAGCAGCGCGAGGAACTTCTTGCGATGCCCATTGAGCGCCGAACCGACCTCGGTCACCACCCGATCGACGGCGAGGTGCCGCCCGGTCGCCCACATCGTGACCCGAGCGACCTGCCGGTCTAGGTCCGCCTTCTGCTCGCCCGACGAAACCCGGGCGTACACAACGACCTGCCCGGCCTCCAAGGCCGCGCCCTTCACCGGTTCACCCACCATGATGAGCCGGCCGAGCCGATACGTCGGAACGGGCAGCTTCCCGGCCGTGTACTGCCGACGCGCCGTCACATACGAGACACCAGTCGCCGCCGCCCACTCCTTCAAATTCACAGCAGCAACTATAGAGCGCTACATATTGCTAACGACCACCGGCACCCCAGCAGTTCATAACCCTGACGCCTCGACCGCGCGGCCCTCTGCATTGTCTCGCCGGATGGGCGCTCATGAGGAGTACAAGAAGATCCAACGGGCCGCGCCGTTTCCTGGCCCTGCTCGCCCTACCGCTGGCGCTCGCCGTCAGCGCACCCGGCCTCGCCAGCCCGACGACGGACCGCACCGTGGCCCGCGACCGGTCGTCGACCGGCGAACAGAAGGGCGTCGGCCTGATGCGCATCGTCGTCGCAGACAAGTCGGGCATCGACCGCCTCAACAACCTCGGCGTCGACCTCGCCGAATACGTCAAGCCCGTCGACAACGGCATCGAGGTGCACGCCATCCTCAGCCCCGAGGAGAGCCAGGCGCTGCGCGACAAGGGCTTCGACGTCCAGGACGCCATCTCCGACCAGAGCGACTACGCGCAGAACATGGCCGAGCGGTCCGCCGCGATCCGCGCCGCGACTGCGGCGACCGCTGCCACCGACACCCTGACCGTGCTGCGGGCCGAATGGTTCTCCAGCCTCGACAACCAGCTCTTCCTCAACATCGAGGTGAAGTCGAGCGCCGGCACCGACTCGACGACGGTGCTCACGGCGAGCTGGGACGGGGGACCCGGCACGGAGATCGGCTCCGGCGGCACCGCCACCATGTCCCGGTTCACCGACGCCGGCCAGTACATGTACCACCGGTTCAGCAACCCGGTCCCCATCACCGCCGCACCGGTGAAGGCCACCATCACCAGCAACAAGGGCGGCTCGGCCACCGTCGACGTCGCCAAGTGGCTGGGCAGCCCGCGCAAGAACCCGGGCAAGCACCCGTACGTGTCGGACTTCGTCGACCACTACATGGACCCGACCGAGGTCACCGCGCGGTTCACCGGCCTGGCTGCGGAGTTCCCGAGGCTGACCGAGCTGATCGACCTCCCGCACAAGACGAAGGGCTACCGTCGCCAGGCACAGGCACAGTTCGGCACCGCCGCGGCCAGCACCGTCTACGTCTCCTCGACGGCGTACGGCTCCGAGGGCGGCAACGACATCACCGTGTCGCTCGTCAACCCGGGCACGGCGAACGCCCCGCTGACGGTCAGCGTGTCGGGCAAGGCCGTCACGGTGAGCCTGGCCACCGACGGCTCCGGCGCGATCACCAGCACGGCGGCGCAGGTCGTCGCCGCAGTCAACGGCAACGCCGACGCGGCCAAGCTGCTCACCGCCAGCACGTACCGGGGCAACGCCGGCTCGGGCGTCGTGGCCGCGGCTCCGGTGACCCCGCTGACCGACAACCTGAAGGGGCCGGCGAGCGTGTCCCGCGAGCCGTTCCAGATGAAGGTCCTGCGGATCGGCAAGCACCGCGACGGCTCGAAGGTCGGCGTCTTCCTCTACTGCCAGGAGCACGCCCGGGAATGGGTGACCCCGCTGGTCTGCGTGGAGTCGGCCGAGCGGCTGCTGCGCAACTACGCGAAGGACCCGAACACCCGCAAGATCGTCGACGGCCTGGACATCTTCATCCTGCCGGTCGTCAACCCCGACGGCGCGCACTACAGCATGTACGACTACAACATGCAGCGGCGGAACATGACCAACTACTGCCCGGCGTCCAACGCGGACCCGGGCCGCCGCAACGCTTGGGGCGTCGACATCAACCGGAACTTCTCGGTCGGTTCCGTGTTCGACGGCTACGTCGGCGCGTCGGCCACCAGCTGCACCAGCGACACGTTCGCCGGGCCGAACGAGCTGTCCGAGCCGGAGGCGCGCAACGAGGTCTGGCTGGTCGACCACTTCCCGAACATCAAGCTCTCGATGAACACCCACTCCTACGGCGGGTACTTCATGTGGCCGCCGGGGGCGTACAAGGCGGAGGGGCGTGAGGTGCTGCCTCGGGTGGACCAGGGCACCGAGGCGTACTTCTGGACCTCCTCGGACTACATCTTGTCCCGCGTGCAGGAATATCGCGGCACCGCCATCTGGCCGGGCCGCACCGGACCCGTGACGGACGTGCTGTACTCGGCGGCCGGCAACAGCGCCGACGAGCACTGGTACAACCGGGGCATCATCGGCTGGGACTTCGAGGTCGGCGCCGACATCTACAACCCGGCGACCGGGCGGTTCAGCGCGGTCGGGTTCCAGCCGCCGTTCGCCGAGGGGCACGAGGAGGCGATGGAGTTCGCCAACGGCAACATCGCGATCCTTGAGGTGGCCCGGGCGTACGCGACGGACAAGAGCCAGCCTCGGACGTCGCTGAAGGTCGTCAAGCGGGAGGCGGGGGCTACGGCGTTCACGTTCAGCACCAGTGAGCCGGCGAACGTGTACTACACGCTTGATGGGAGCCGGCCGACGTACAGCTCGCCGAAGCTGGCGCTGGCTGGGATGCGTGAGGGAGTGCAGAGCATCACGGTGAACCGGGACACGACGGTGAACTGGTTCTCGATCGACATCGCCGGCAACGTGGAGGGCAACTACAAGCCGGAGGGTGGGGGGAAGAACTACAACAAGCAGAGGGTGGCCGTTCAATAGGCCAGTTTGCTGCTTGAACGCTGTTGGCCGTCGACTACGCGTCGGCGGCCACCAGCCCCGGATCGCGAAAGGCGGAGTGGATCAGAACCTGGATCCAGGCGGCGTGACTCGCTGGTCCGGAGCCTTTGGTGCTTCACGCTTGTGTGGTTCGTAGCGAGACGCCTTCGGTGGCTGCAAGTCGCTGCAAGAAGTCCAGTTCTGATACGACCTCGATCGAGTGACCGGCCTCAAGCAGCGCGGCGGCCTTCTGGTGTTTGCTGCTGGTCTTGGCCCCGGGCCTGAACCGCCTGAGATCTTGTTCGCCGATAACCAGCACGTCCGTTTTCTTGGACACGCCTGCCACGGGCTGGCCACCTACTTCGGCCACGAGGTGGCGTGCTTCATCACGGTTCATGGCGAGCAGCGTTCCGGTGAAGCAGACGGAGAGGCCGTAGAAGGGGCCGTCGGGGTCTGCATCTGGGTTCGCGCCCGGAAGAGAAGATCGAGCCCCCGAGGGCGACGGGGCGTGGTAGCGACACCCGTTCCACTCGCCGCCGGAGAGTGCGCCGAACCTGATCCGCGTGGCGCTTAGGAGCTCGGGTAGCTCCTCAACGCCGTGAATCCGCTGTGCCGCAAGGGCGATCGCTGCAGCCGCGTGAGCATCAGCTGCGGGGTCGTGGTGGTCAAGAAGCTGATGACCCGCCGCGTCGGCTACCCAGGGGAGCGAGTACGAGATGAGCTGCCAGGTGCGACGTGCGATCACGAGGGTGCAGGCGTAGGTCAGATCCGGCCACGGCAGGTCCATCAGATCGCAGGCGCTCCTGATGACGCCGAGATCGAAGGCGGCATTGTGGGCCACCACCGGCCGGCCGTCGACGAACTCGACGATTTGCTTGAGCGCTTGTGGCCAACTGGGTGCGTTCTCCACGTGTCGAGCAGTGATTCCGTGCAGTGCTACGCAGAAGGGGGAGAAGTAGTCGGCTGCGGGGGGAGGCTGGATGTAGGTGTTGCAGCGCTCGACAACCTTGCCGTCCTGCACGGCGACCATGGCAACGGCGCATGGGCTACCTCGGTACTCGTTAGCCGTCTCAAAATCGATCGCGACCCATGAACCCATGATCAATTACCTTAGTGTCGCCTTGCGGGCCCCTGGTCCACCTTTCGGTCAAACCTCGCCTGCGTTTGCCTGTCGGCTGTTCGGTCGGTTGTCTGAGGCAACGGCCGGCTGGGCAGGCATCCCGATTGAGGTGGCCACCCAGCTGAGTCCAGGTTGTCGGCAGGTACCGCTAGGGTGGTCATCCCATCGTCAAACGATCAAGGATCAGGTATGACCTCAGCTGTCGAGGCACACGAGGACGAGCTGTCTGCACAGATGGACTACGTGCCGGGTGCACGCGGTCATGCCGTCCTTGCCGTCGGACGTGACGAATCCGGCTCCGATGCGCTGGCTATTTGGCGGCTAGGCGTAACGGGCCAAGCGGTAGGGGCATGGGTTCTTGGCCTGGATCTGCTCGACGAGCGCAACTCTTATTTCCAGAGGTTGATGGAGCTGCTGCGGGACCGGTGTTTGGTCGTCTGGAGCAGTGACACGTCGGCCGGGGTCCTCGACAAGCTTGCTGGACACATGCCGGCTCGGCTCTCCGCCGCGATGCGAAGGAATGTCCTTGTGCTGGCTGACCTTCTTGAAGAGGTCGCGGAACATCGGGCGCTGATCGCCGCGGCTGCAGAGGAATACCGTCAGACGGCGAAGTCAAAGGTTGCTCCCCTGGTGTGGCCGACCGAAATCCCCGATTACTCGGAGCTGATGTCGCGAGCGGTTGGGGTGCAGAGGTCGGCGGCTTCGCCGGTGGCGGCGAGTGCTTTGGCCCTGACCACAGGGCTAGCACAGATAGTTCAGCTGTGGCATGACACGGAGCAGGTGCGGTATCGCAGGCCCCATCTTCGGTCTTTTGGGGACCCGCGGCCGCTACCCCCGCGGTGGCTAGCAAGGCTGCGCGCGGCGGTTGAGGGCGCGGAGCAACGCAAGGCTGCCTGATCCAGGGAGCCAAGGGAATGGGCGTGCGCTGATCAACTGGCGATGTCGTTCGTGGCGCGCCTGCCCGCCGGCAACGCCGTTGCCTCTATGTGTTCAGCGCCTCTCCCTTAAGCACCTCTCCCTTAAGCACCTCTCCCTTAAGCACCTCTCCCTTAAGCACCTCGTAACGGTGCCAGGAGACATGGCCGATAGGCGGGAACGCGGTGCCCGTACGCGGCCTCAATATCCGGCCGTGCAGGTCGGTAAACGCTGCGCCCGACGTTCGTTCTCGCGTTGAAGGCGGCCGACACGTTGATGCGCAGGCCTGCATCAAGGCCCAGCGCGCCGACGTCGAAGAGCTTGCGGTGCAATACGTACAACGCAAGTCCATTGTCGAGGTTATCCGGGCCATTGACGGCCCACCGGCGCACGTGTGCCGTCTCTACGCCACGGTGGCGTGGCAAGCTGACCGTCGTAGCCGCAGAACGCGCACTGCCGGTCCCACGCCGGCCCGCCAGGCTGCGTCCCGATGGCGAGTGGAGCTCGGTGTGACGCCGGTCGCCTGGAGGATGTCGTCGGGTCCAGGCTTGCCGCGGTAAGGACGTCTGGCGTGGGTGGTGGGCGGGAAGTGTTGTTCCACCAGGGCGTGAGCGACCCGCCGCACCCGGGATCCCGGCGTAGGACAGATGCGGTGCAGCATCAAGACGCCCCACCACGTTATTGGTGCAGGCGCAACGAGGTCAGACGCTCCAGCACTTCCTGCCCGGTGCTCATGCGGCAATGGCCCGGGCGGCGGCGTACATGTCGGCGGGAAGCGGGTGGTGCAGCCGCCAGAGGATGCGCATCGGCCGGTCGCCGCTGTGCTCCTGGTACGTCATCGGCCCGGCGTACAGGTACGGCGGCGCGCCCAGGTCGCGGTCGGCGAGCTTGGTCTCACGGACGAACAGGTGCACGGTCGACCCGCGCTCGGCGTGGTGGATGTAGCGCTGCCCGGTCGCCGACGCCGACGACGTGGTGCTCTGCGACTCCCATTGGAAAAGGCGGTCGGTGATAGCCCGATCGGCGTACATCGTTGTGGGGGAGTAATGCTCTTCGGCCTTGACCAGGGTGACGAAGAAGAGGTCGGCTTGCTCGTCCGGCAGCCACTTCACCCCCTCGCGCAACGACCCTGGGTTCGCCATCCCGAAGGCCGCGCACGCCTCGTTGCGGCTGTAGCGTGCGTGCACCCGCAGCGGCACCCGCGCCGACTCCGGCTCCACCGTGACCCGGTGGATGCGGTCTCGCAGCACCTCGGCGACCTGGCGCAGCTCCGTGCAGCGCGCTGGCTCCGCCCAGAGCCGCTTCAGCCGGGCATCGCGCTCGGTCAGCGGCACCGACGGCCCCCAGAGGCTGAAGTGCAGCATGTCCAGCAGCCGTCCGCCGCCGGGGTGTTCGCCGCTTGCCACCTTGGCCAGCAGGTTCAGCCGATCGACGTCGTCGGTGTGCAGCATCCGGCCGATGGCTCGGCCAAGCTCGCGGTCGTCCGGCCCGCCGGTCGAGGTGTCGATGCCCGCCAGGCACCGCAGCCCGGCCCACCCGCCAATGCTTGCCGATCGGTAGACGTCCTCGATCTCCAGGCCGGTCTCCCGCAGGAAGTCGGCCAGGCTCACGTCACCGAGCTGGCGCAGCTCGCCGACCAGTCCGTTGCGCGACGTCGGCAGCGCCGACTTGAGGTTGGCGAGCACGATCTCCTTCGCCACCCGGTCCAGCTGGACATGGCAGCCACTCGGCAACGACGGGAAGTCATCCCGGACGGCCGCCTCGACGGCCCGTCGGTTGACCCCGGTCAGCGCCCGCCACCGCAGGTCGAAGCGGAAGTTGGCGTTTTGCCCGCCGATGAAGTCGAGCACGGTCAGGCAGGGCTTGTCGTCGTCGAGCCGTAGCCCACGGCCGAGCTGCTGCAGGAAGATGGTGGCGCTCTCGGTGGGCCGCAGCATCAGGATCGTGTCGACCATCGGCAGGTCGACACCCTCGTTGAACAGGTCGACGGTGAACAGCACACGGAGTTCGCTGGCCTTGAACTCCCGCAGCAGGCCGTCGCGGGTCCGTCCCGCGCGGTCCGCCCGCGAGGTCACCGCGGCCGACGGTACGCCGTGCCGGTTGAACCAGTCCGCCATGAACTCGGCATGCCCGATGCTCACGCAGAACCCGAGCGCCCGCATCCGACCCACATCGACCGTGTCCTGTACCGCTTTCAGCACCATCCGTGCCCGCGCGTGGTTGCCGGTGTAGAGGCCGTCCAGCTCCGCCGGGTCGTACCCTTGCCCGCGCTTCCACCGCAGGTGCGACAGATCCACGTCGTCGTGCACACCGAAGTACTGGAACGGCGCCAGCAACTGCCGCTCCAAGGCATCCCACAGGTGCAGTTCCACCGCCGCGTGGCCGTCGAACCACCGGCGCACATCACCGCCGTCAGCCCGATCGGGAGTCGCCGTCAGCCCCAGCAGTACGCGCGGCCGCAGCCGCTCCAGCAACCGGGCGTACGTCGGCGCCTCCGCGTGGTGGAACTCGTCAACGATCACCATGTCGTACGCGTCGGGGTTGATCTCCCGGCGGTGCAGTGACTGGATCGAGGCGAAGACGTGGGTCCAGTGGGTCGGCTCCTTGCCCCCGACCAGCATCTCGCCGAAGCTGCCATCATTCATGACCTGGCGGAAGGTTGACATGCTCTGCTTGAGGATCTGCTGCTGGTGCGCGACGAAGAGCAGCGAGTCGACTTGGCCTGACCGATGTAGCCGCCGGTAGTCCAGCGCTGCCACCACCGTCTTGCCGGTGCCCGTGGCCATCACCACTAGGTTGCGGTGACGGCCGTGCACCTGCCGCTCCGCATCCAGGTCAGCCAGGATCTCCGCCTGATACGGGTACGGCCGCACATCCAGGTTCGCGATCTGCGTCGGTGCATCGTCAGCGCGCTCACCGCTGAGCGCCTGTCGGAGCCGCTCCGCGTCCTTGGCGGCGTCGTAGTCCTCAAACGCCGGGTCGTTCCAGTAGTCCTCGAACGTCGCGGTGAAGGTGTCGATGACGTGCGGCTGCTCGATGTTGGAGATCCGGACGTTCCACTCCACCCCGTCCACCAGCGCCGACTTCGAGAGGTTCGACGAGCCGACGTACGCAGTGGTGGTCCCGTTGCCTCGGCGGAACAGCCACGCCTTGGCGTGCAGCCGGGTCGTCCGGGTCTCGTAGGAGACCTTGATGTCGGCGCCCAACTCGGCGAGCCGATCAATGGCTCGTTGGTCAGTCGCGCCCATGTACGTGGTGGTGATGACACGGAGTCGGCCGCCGCGCCGGATCACGTCGCGGATGGCGGGCTCCACGATGCGCAGGCCGTGCCACTTGATGAACGCGCAGAGCAGGTCGACGTGCTCGGCGGAGGCCATCTCGTGCGTGACCTCGTGGCCAATCCGCGGCTGGTGCTTGCCGTTCACTAGAAGCGCGCCGATGGAGAGCGGAGTGGTCGGGCGCTGCGGGAAGGACGGTTGCGCCGGTGGGGTGGGTGGGGCGGCGATGGCGTGCAGGAGGTTCTTCGCGTCGGCGACCTGGTCCTTCGTGCTGACGGCACGTGGTTCAACCGCCGCGATCGCCTCGGCGATGCGGTTAGCCGCCTGGACCTGGCGTGCCAGCTTGTCCTCACCGCCGGGGAGGGCGAGCAGCACGCGGTGGGCGAGGGCTGCGATGTGTCTGCTGAGGACGTGGTGAGCGTCGGCGGGGTCGAGCTTGTCGTGCTGGACCAGAGCGGAATCAACGTGCTGAAGATGCTCAGCGAGCTGCTGAGTGATGAGATGCTGATAGACGCCCGGCTCAAGATCAGTCACGCGGGGAAGCTAACCATCTGGCGTGCCATTGCGCTGCCCCTGCGGTTGTAAGGCAGTTGCCCGTCGAGCCAGGAGCTTGCAGGCATCCCTCATCACGATGACATCATTCTTCCTCAGCGATGCGGGCTAGAGTTCCCAGGTCTTCGATATGCATCCGCGCCGCCGGATGCCAAAGTAGCAGGATCCGTTGCCGCGTCCGTTCAGGTAACGCGACGTCGTTGGCCGCCTCAAGAGCCCGTCGCCGGAGCACACTGCTGTCTGTGTCGCCGAAGACGAGCAAGGCGCCGCGTTTGTACCCGCGTCGCGCCTCGAGGAACGCGCCCAGGGTCTTTAGGTCCTTGCGCAATGGCTCAGATCCCAGATGGTCCGCAGCCTTCACCTCGAGTACGACGGCGTTGTGAGTCCAGCGGCCAGGGATATGCCAAACCATGTCCGGCTTATGCCGCCCCCCGTCGATTACCGTGTTCAAGCCCGCCTTGTCTATCTCTCCCGACAGCACGTAGTCGGGGGCGCCAGCAGCGGCAGGGCCTGTCGTTGCTTCGTTCAGCGAGCGGATCTGGTGGTAGAGCTCGTAGCAATACACGCGTTCGCGGTAGGTGGTTACTGCTTCACTGATGCCACTCCGCGCGACCGGGAGCAGGAACCAACGGCTGTCTACTAATGCGGCTGCCTTGCTGAGAAGGGTGACAAACGAGATGGCGGCTTGCTCCGGATCGGGAGGGTTCATGTGCTGATCCTTCCCCCACTTCAGATGCTTCAGCGTGTGCGGCACCTCAGCCAAGGTATGCCGTAAGCAGTGCATCATCGTGGACGATCTCGTAGTCCATCTTGCGTAGACGGGCCTCAATTGCCGGCTGGTCTTCTACTGACAACCAGGGTGCGGGCTCGTAGTCGATGCCGAACCCATCATCCAAGCGGCCGTACTCCTCAAGCAAGTCTTGCGGCGCCAGCTCGGCCGTTCGAAGACGCACGACGGGCTGCCACGTGCATTCTCCTAGCCAATCCTCAACGTCAAAGGGTGTGTCGTCTGGCAACGAGTCCAGTTCGGCATGCTCGTCCCAGCGGTCGGGGTCGTACCACTCGCGCACGATTGCGAGCGCCGGAGCTGACTGGCGAATCTCGCCCAGAGTTTGAGCGGCGCCGATGGTCCCGATCGCCTCAACGTCTTGCACTGCCTGGGCCAACGGCACCACGGCCAGGCGTTCGGACCACGGGTCCTGTCCTACCAACCACTGCATGTCTGAGTAATTCCCTATGAGTCAGCGTCCCCATCAGGAGGCTGGAGATTCAGCATCGGCTCTTGATTGCAGCACATGTCCGGCGGCGAGGTCCATGATGACTACTGCGACCGGTCTCGCGGCCGTTGGAGCTCCCCCAGGGTTGGCCTCAGCTCGTAGCAGCGGTGATGCCTCCGGCGAGAGTGATTGTCCGAGGTCGGAGGTTATGCCCGTCCCCTTACCACCTCGTCGCGTCGCTCCTAAGCGCTAGCGAGGTGTCCCACTTTGGCGGACGTCCTGGATCGCGAGCCGAATGGCGGCGTTGATGCGCTGACCCCGCCGGCGGAAGCCCAGCTCCTGCATCGCCTCCGTGATGATCTGCTCTTCGGTACGTAGACAGCCGTCGCTATTGATCCACGCCACCAAGGCGGCGAGCTGCCTCCGGCTGTACTCGGTGATGGGGGCGCCCGGGTAGAGCTGGGGCTTCGGCATGCTGCGGATTGGTTCGGTGGACGACGGCGGGACACTCTCCGGCCGCGGCCGCACCACCGGCCGCTTCACCGCCGCCGGTCGGCTCGCCTCGGCGACGGCTGCGTCATAGGCCGCCTTTACCCGCGCGACCTCCTGGTCCTGGTTGCGGAACCAGGCTGTGGACCAGATGCGGTGGAAGCGCCAGCCGAGCCGCTCGAGGTGCTCCTGTCGCAGCCGGTCACGGTCCCGGGCGGTCGCCGATGAGTGATAGGTGGCACCGTCCGCCTCGATCGCCAGCACCATTTCGCCCGGCCGATCGGGATGCTGGGCGGCGAAGTCGATCCGGTAGCCACTGGCGCCGTACTGAGCGACGAGTGGAATCCCGGCCGCCGTCAGCCGGTCCCGCACGTCCGCCTCCAACGGGTTGAGTGTGGGCGCGGTGTCGACGGTGGAGAGCCGCTCGCCCTGGCTCTCGGCGTACTCCAGGTAGCTGCGCAGCAGCTTGGCGCCATGGGCGTTGAGCTTGTTCGGGTCCAGGTCCCGGGCGCTGAACGAGCTGACCACCGTGGCGCGCTGCCGTGCCCGAGTCACCGCGACATTGAGGCGCCGGTGGCCGCCGTTGTTGTTGATCGGCCCGAACCGGTAGAGCATCCGGCCGTCTGGCCCCTTGCCGTAGCCGACGGACAGAATGATCGCGTCCCGCTCGTCGCCCTGCACCCGCTCGATGCTCTTGACGAAGAAGGGCTCCTCGCCCCGCTCCTGAAAGAACTCGTCGAAGCCGCCGCGGTCGATCAACGCACGACGAAGGGCCGCTTCGATCCGCTCGGCGTGCTTGATGCCCATGGTGATGACGCCCAGCGATTCGTCTGGGCGCTTCTCCGCGTGCTCCAGGATCAGCTCGACCACACGGCCGACCTCGGCGCTCACCCGGTCGCCCGGCCCGTAGCCGACCGGGTTGTTGTCTACCAGCACGTGTGTCAGACAGCCCTCCGTGGCGGCGCCCGGGAAGGTGACCAGCTCGTTGCCGTTCGGCGCGTAGATGTGCAGGTTGGAGAAGGCGATCAGTCGCTCGTCCCGGCTGCGGTAGTGCCAGGCGAGGTGCTTGTTCTGCGACAGCGGGAGCGCGGTGGCGAAGGCCTGGAGCAGCGACTCCACGTCGTCGGTGAGCGCCGTCTCGCCATCTTCGTCAGCGGCGGAGTCGTCGTCGCCGCTGTCGAAGAACCGGGTCGGTGGCAGCTGGTGCTCGTCGCCGGCGACCACGATCTGCCGGCCGCGCATGATCGAGGTGATGCCGTCGACGGGCTCGACCTGGCTCGCCTCGTCGAAGATTACGACGTCGAAGAGGCGCTGCGCCGGCAGTACCTGGCTCACCAGCAGCGGGCTCATCGCCCAGCAGGGCTTGACGGCGAGCAATACCTCCGGTGCAGCCCGGAACAGCTCTCGGACGGGCAGGTGCCGGGCCTTCTTGACAGCCTCCTTGCGGACGAGCTGTTGCTGCTCCGGGTTGGCGTCGAGCGTGGCGACCAGGTGCGCCGCCGCCGCGCGCCGGATCCGACCAGGGGTGGCCTCGATGTGCTGGTGATCCGCCCGTTGGAAGTCGGTGACTGCCGCTGTGAGCAGCTCGGCGTTCAGGCCCGCGTAGCGGGCGTCAGCGAGGGCGATGTGATCGAGGATGGAGTGCAGCCAGGCGTACTCCAGCAGGTGCTCGGCCTCGGTAGCCCCGGCCCGGCGCTCCGCCAGCTCGGCTAGTAGCGCGTGCAGGTTCCACCCGAGCAACGCCGCCCGCAGCTCGTTGTGCCGGGCCACCCGCTGCAACCCCAACTGGTCGCTGGCCAGGGCGGAGAGCTGTTGCTGAAGCCGTTCCGGAGCATCGGTGAACGTGGCGGGCAGAACCGCTTCCAGCACAGCCAGCGACCGATCCAGGTGATCCGCATTGGCGAGCGCCGTGGGCAGGCAGTCGGCCCCACGCGGCTGGCTGTCTTCCTGGCAGCACCGCTGCCAGCGGCTCCGCTGATCGGCCACGGCGAGCAGCCCGGCGTGCAGATCCTTACGGGCCGGCTTCTCTGGACCCACCCAGAAGGCGCGAACCTCCTTCACCGCCGCCCGCCGCTCCAGCCAACCGAGCGACACCGTGGCCGACTTCCGGCCGCGCCGGTCGGCGGTGGCGGCGATCCAGCGGTCGAGTTCCCCGGCGAACACCTCCGGCGCGAAGCGGTCCAGCGACCCGGTGACGTCATGGACGAGGGCGAGCAGGTCGCGCCAGGCAGTCCGAGTCTGCGGCGGTCGCAGCCCGCATTCACTGGTCAGCGTGCGCAGCAACTGCTGAGATTCGGGAAGGATCTCGTACGCCGCCTGCCCGGCCGCCGCCATGACCTGCGGGACCGCCGCTGTCGCCTCGACGGTCGCGGCCTGCCATGGGCTGGACGGCATGGAGCCGTCGAATACGCCGAGCCGCGCCAACTCGCCCACGGCTCGCCACAGCTGCTCGGCCACGGCCGGGTCCAGCCGCTGGAGCATCGGCGCCCGCCAACGGAACGCTGTGCGGGCGCCAGCTCCGAGCGCGATCAGCCGCTCCTGGATTTCGTACGCTGACATGTCCCACGGCGCGTGCCGCCGGTGCAGCATGTTGTCGTGGGCGACGAGCTGCTCCCGGCGGGCGAGCAGTTGCCGGCCGAGGTCCTGCAGCTGCGGCTGCCGCTCCTGTGCGATGCGCTGCAGTCGGCCGCCCAGTGCCTGAGCCAGCTCGCGTCGGCTGGTTCCACCGCCGTGCAGATTGATGACAAGGTCGTCCAGGTCGACCGACGTGAGGCGGTTGAGCACCGCGTCGATGGCGGCCCGCTTCTCGGCGACGAAGAGCGTGGTACGGCCGCGCGCGGCGAGCGCGGCGATGATGTTCGCGATCGTCTGGCTCTTGCCGGTGCCGGGCGGACCCTTGATGACGAGATGCTGGCCGGCGACCACCGCGTTGATTGCGTAGCTCTGCGACGAGTCGGCATCCAGCACCAGGAATTCGTCGCCGAGCGGGACGGTGTCTGGTGTTGAGGGAGTGACCGAGACCGGCGAGGCCAACGAAGTGCCGGCCGCGACGTCGCCAGCAAGCGCGGCGATGACGTCGCTGGCGGCCAGCAGCTCGCCGTTCTTCTCGATGTCCTGCACCATCGGCAGCTTCTCGTAGAGGAACGTGCCGATGACCTGCGTCGATGCGGCGACGAACTCCGGCACCCGCGATGCCGCGCGGTTGAGTCGGTTGAGCAGCGCGTCTGGCGCGAAACCGGCCTCGGGCAGTTCGGCCAGCAGCTCGTCCTCGGTGATGGTCAGACCGTAGTCGCGGGCCAGCTTGAACAGCAGCACCGGGTTGACGATGGGTGAGGCTTCGACCCGTAGCCGGAAGTCAGTTTCGGTAGCGCTCGTCGCGTCGATCTGCAGCGGGTGCATGATCACAGGCGCGCGGGGCGTGCGGTCCGGCTCGCGCCAGGTGGCCATGCCGGTGACTACGTAGCCGGCGTCGAGACCGCGCTCCTCGGACAGCTCCCGCATCTTGGCCCGGATGTTCCGAAGGCGGCGCTGCGCGTCCGCACGTGACTCTGGGAACGGGAAGAGCTGGCCGAGGGTCTGCGGCTTGCCGGAGAGCAGCCGGATGACCGCCGTCGGGTCGGCCGCGGCCAGGGCGAGGGTCCCTGCCTTGAGATCCCGGTAGTACAGCAGCCTGTTGTTGCCGGAGGTGTCGATGAGCGACTTGGCCCAGCGGTCCGCGGCCGCTGCCACACGCCGCAGGCGCTCTACGTCAAGCATCGTCCTCGACCCCCCGTTGCCGCACGACCTGCTCGGCAGCGAGGTCGCTGATGATTGTCGCCACCATCTCCCGCAGTCGGCCCAGTTCCCCTGCGGTGAGACCGAGCTCGTAGCAGTGGTGGTGGCCGGCGCGGGACAGCGCCGACCACGTGTATCCGGCCCGGGCGGCGATGCGCCGGCCAGCGTAGCGGTCGAGGATCAGGAATTGCGGCGAGCGGGCGCGCATCGGCAACACCTCGGGGTGGCAGCGCCGCCAGTAGTCGTCCATGGCGGCCTCGAGCGCGAGCCGGAGCAACCAGGCACAGGCGCGCGGCCAGGCGCCACGGGTGCCCCGTACGACGCTGGACAGCAGTTGATCGGCGGCGTCCAGGCAACTCTGGGGCATGGTTCCCAGCGGGCCGGCGGTCATCGCAGGTGCTCCGCGAGCCGGCGCGCGTCTCGGACCAGCACCTCGAGGTCGAACGTGCCCGGTCCATGTATGCCCTGCTTGCAGGCCTGGAACGCGTCACCGGCCCACCTGCCGAACTGGTTGATCCTCGGGAGCACCTTGCCGCCCTGGTGCAGGTCGCCGAAGAGCGCCAGTGCGGTCACCTGGTTGAGCGTCAGCGCCTTTTCGATGAGTTCTTCCACCTCACCATGCCGCTCACCGCGCGCGATCCGCTCCCGCCGGATCCGCTCATGACAGGCGGCCTCAAGGGCCGAACGGCAGAAGCCGGACACCAGGGGATAGCGGGAATTGTCGGCGAGCTCCTCCGCCTTCAGGATCGAGGTGGCGTCGTTGAGGTACCGCTCGACCGGGTCGCTGTTCTTCCGGATTTCCACCACCGATTCATCGCGTCGGGTCACTGCCCAGATGGTGGCCTCGATGCGCAGCCGGCGTACCGCCTCGGGCAGCCGGTTGTCGTGGGTGAAGACCACGACCTGTCGGGTATCGGCCAGGCTGGCGAGCACCTGGGCCAGGCCATCGACCTTCGATGGGTCCATGCTCTGCACCGGGTCGTCGATGATGAGGAACCGGAACGGGCTGTCATCGGCGCAGGCTCGGGGCAGGAACACCGACAAACCGAGGGCCTGGAGCTCACCCTGGCTCATGACCGCCATCGCGGAGGTGGTGGTGCCGTCGACCCTGGCGGGGAAGGAGATCTTGCGGCGGGTGTTGGCGCCGTCGAGCCGCATTCCGCTCAGCTCGACGTTGCTCTCCTGACGGAGTTCGTCCCAGATCTCCTGCGAGCGCTGGGCGAAGGGTTCGAACCGCTGGTCTCGCAGCTTGGTGATTGCGGTCTTCAGCCAGTCTCGGGCGGCGTTGACCCGCTTGAGCTTCGCGTCGTTCTGCACACCGACCCGCGCCCGATTCAGCCAGTCCTGCAGCGAGACGGCATGCTCACGCCAGGCGTCGTGGCGCTGCCGCAGCCAGGCGCTCGTCTCGTCCTGCAGCTCGGTGAACGCCTCGAGCAGCGGCGGATAGGCGATCCGGAGGTGCGCGGCGAGTTGGTCGGGGGAGAGCTGGGGTGCGGCGGAGCGCAGCTCGTCGGATTTCGCGCGGAACCGCTTCACCACCTCAGGCTGGTCGAGTGAGCTGGCCAACGCCTCGAGGTCGTCGCTGCTGATGTGCCGGTCCAGGTCGAGCAGCCGCGCGGCCCGGGCCTGCGCCTCCTGGAGCCGCCGGTGCCCCTCCTCGACAGCGACGGTTTCGCGCTGGATCCGATGGATAGTGTCGCCCGCACGGGTGCGCCAGGCGGCGTCGAGGGTGCCGGTGCCACAAACGGGACACGGGCGATCGCCGTGTTCGTCGTGAAAGGTGACCGCCATCCGGAGCAACTGGGCTGCCTGCTCGGCCGTGCCAGCGTGGGTAGCGGAGAGCTCAGCGACGTGCGCCGCCGCAGCGGTGAGTTCATCGGCCACCTCGGTGGCATATGCCGCGTCTGGCAGCGCTACGGCGACCAGGCGGCGGGCCGCGACGGCGACCGGGTCGTTGGTGTCGCTACCGGCGTCGGCGAGCAGCTGGTCGAGTGCCTCGAGGTCGGGAGCCCGCTTCGCGAGGAGCGCGACCGCGGTCTGCGCACGCTGGTCGTCGACGCCGGCGAGCGCGGCACGCAGCGCCTCGCGCGCGGTCTTGACGGCCGAGACCTGGTCACTCAGATCCTTGCGCATTCGCATCAGCCGCTTGTCGGCCTCAACGATCGGGTCCATGCCGAGGATCGGGGCAATGGCGTCGAAGAGCCCGCTGGGCGTGGAGGTGACGAGCCGAGCGAGGTCGCTCGCGGTGAGGAACGGACGGTAGGCCTCGAGCGGCTCCTGCCACCCCAGTTCCGTGGTGTCCGCGTATCGGTTCCCGTCATCCGCCAGGACGTGGCCGACCCCCTGGTGCGCCTCGGTGTGGTCATCGCGCCAGGAACGGCGTACTCGAATGGGTTTCGCGGCTCCCTCGGCCCGGAGCAGCACCTCGATTTCACACGGCGAGCCGCAGTGCAGGTTGCGCCAGCCGTCTTTGAACACGCTGTTGCGGTCGGCCCAGCGCGCGCTGTCGCCGGTCAGGGCCAGCTCCACGGCCTCCGCATAGCTCGACTTGCCGGAGCCGTTCCGGCCCACCACGAGGGTGAGGCCGGCGTGCGGCTGCAACCGCAGGCTCTGCTGTGGACCGACGCCCCGGAAGCCGGCGACGGTGATGGACTCCAAGTAGAGCGGCTGTGGACGTGGTCGAGTGGATGGGTCCCGCTCCGGCAGGTCGACCGGCTCTCCGGCGAGGACGGCGACGAGCTGGTCGTCCCCGACATATGCGGCGAGCACAAGATCTACGACCTCGTCGGCGACGTTGTCCTCGGCCAACCGGTCAAAAACCTGGTCAAGTAGGGACTGGTCCGGGGCCATACGGGTCTCCCTTCCAGGCACGACGCTAAGTATTGTTGCCTCAACAAACAACCCGCTTGCGGGGGATTGCTGGGAAACACTGGAACTTGTACCATGCCTCTCGTGGCCGAGTCCATAGAGAACCTCGAGCGCCGGATCGAAGACCTGCGAGCAGCAGTCCGTCGGGCGGTGATCGCCCGCGACCCCGCCCGAGCCCGAGCGATGCGGGCTGAGCTGCGCAGCGCCGAACGGAATTGGGAGCAGGCCCTCACGGACCTCGCCGACGAGGCGGGGGGCGACACCGAGCCGACGAAGCCTGAAGCGCCGCTGGTGCCGGTACGCGAGCAGGTCCACCACGCGCTCACCCTGCTGTCGGTGCCGGCCGCGCCGAAGCTGATCGCCGAGGTCCACACCGCGTTCTACGGCGCAGGTGCCACTGGGATCGCGGCGGGCAAGCTCACCCACCTGCGTCGGGACGAGGAGAGGTCCTTCCGCACGGCACGCCACTCCCGGCCGTACTACCTCTGCTCTGCGCTCACCGCCGAGCACCTGGCCCCGGCCCGGGGCCTGCTCGCGATCTCCACCTGGCCACTCGAGCGGCGCATCATCGGGCCGCTGAGCCTCCGTGTCGACTTTCTGACAGCCGCCATCAAGGTGGCGGAACGGGCAGCCAGGATGCTTGAGGAAGATTCCGGCGTTATCCGGCTGCTCTGGCGGTTCGCCACCACCATCCCGGGAGCGGCCCAACCGCACGGGGCGGTAGACGCGGCCACCGTTATCAAGGCCGCCCGGGCCGAACTCGACGTGCACGTGGTGGCCGACCAGTCGCAGCGGGAAGCGGCGGCCGACCGTGCCCGCCGGCAGATGGACGAGGCCGAGCAGCTCTTCGGCAGCAAGCTGCGGGTACTCAGGGGGACGGCATGACCAACGTTGGCCAGCGGCTGGCCGCGATTCGAGGTGGGGGCGTCGCGAGCCGGCACAACGCCCGGACCATCGCCGCCCTGACCACGAACCCGGGCTGCGCCCGTCGGGAGGTGCTCGACTGCGCCGGCGTGGACAAGCAGCGACTGGCCGCCTACATCGACTACCCGGCCCGCTTCGGTCAGTCGCAGTTCGCCATCACCCGCGGCAATACCTTCGAGGCGCAGGTCAAGGCCAACGGCTGCGCCGAGCTGCTGCGGCTGCTGCGGGAGCGGCTCGACCTCGAAATCCCCGAGGTCTCCTACGACGACCTGGAGTCGGTCGCCGGCCACAATAAGAGCCAGGACCTCCGGTACGCCCGGTCGCGTGCCCTGCTCACTCGGGCCGCCGCCCAGGCCGAGGGTGCCGGCACGCTCTTCGACCACCCGCTGCTGCGGCTCGAGGTCGCCGGCCAGCAGGCCTACCTGGAACCGGACCTGATCGCGTTCCAGCACGACGGGCAGTTCCACGTGGTGGAGATCAAGTCGTTCGCGGTCATCGACGGGCAGGCCGACTCGGGCAAGGTGGCGGCCGCGGCGATCCAGGCGGCTGTCTACGTGCTGGCCATGCGCGAGCTGCTCGGTGAGGCTGGGCACGACCCGGAGATTGTTTCGCACGACGTCGTGCTGGTCTGCCCCCGCGACTTCTCCAACCAGCCGATGGCGGTGCGGATCGACGTCCGCAAGCAGCTCGCCGTGCTGCGGCGGCAGCTGTCCCGGATGACCCGGATCGACGCGCTGCTGGCCGACCTGCCGGCCACTCTCAGCTTCGACTTCGCGCCCGACGGCAACGGGGTGCCCACCCGCTCGCCGGCCGCGCTGGTCGCCGCCCTTGAGGCCGTCGAGGCCCGGTACGCGCCGGAGTGCCTGGCGAGCTGCGAGCTGGCGTACTTCTGCCGGCACGAGGCTCGCGGCTGCACGGCGGCGCTGGGCAAGTCCGCCCGAGAGGAGATGGGCGGCATCGAGAGGGTCGAAACGGCGCTGGCCATCGCACGCAACCAGCTCGCGCCGGCGGAGGACCAGCAGGAGGCGGCCCAACTGCTGCGCGCTGCTGCCCGGCTGCGGGCTGAGCTGATGAGCGGGGTGGCCGGATGAGCACCCTGACCACCTTGGCGCGGGCCGAGGCCGTGGTGGAGGGCATCGCCCAGCGGATCACTACCGTCCGTCACGTGCACATCGCCGACCGGCCCCTGGTCTTCATCCCCCTCAGCATGGCGGGGGAGGCCAACGCATCGCTCGCCGCGATGGTGGGTGACGACCCGGACGATCCGACGTTGCTGATCGTGCCGCAGCCCCGGAACCGCGACCAGCGGTTCACGTTCGCTGCCGAGCTGGCGGGCGTCGTCGTTCCCTACGTCGATAGCTTCCGCAGCGACGTCGAAGCGGTGCCCACGAACAAGCGCAAGGACATCCGCCACCGGTACGCCGACGCGCCACAGCTGCTCGTACCCAATCCCGGTGGAGTGGGCTTCATCCGGCTCTTCGGCCGATCCACCCGGTTCCGCCGCACCGACGGCGACTACCCGGTGGATCCGTCGGTGCCACTGCTCGGACGCTGGCTCACGTACTTCTTCGAGCGCGCCGAACACCCGGGCTCGTCGGCGCTGGTGGCGATGACGCAGGCGCTCTCGATGCACTGGGCCACCGGACAGAGCCCGCTCGAGGACGCGCAGCTGGCCGCCCTCCTGGCCTGGATCACACCCCCGTCGGACATGACCGGCGCCGAAGCGGCCGCCGCGGCCGAGGATCCCGTGACCTGGCCGCCGGCCGGTCCGGCCACCGACCCGACCTTCGACAACGAGGTGCTGGCCCCGGCCATGGCCGCGTACGACCGGGCGGTGGCCACCGACTCACAGGTGGCCCGGCGTCGTGACGAGCTGGAGGACATCCTGCGCTCGCAGCTCGAGCCGACCTGGGGGCTGATGTGGCAAGCCATCTCGCTGCTGCGGGACCTGCCCGCCGGAGCGCACGTGCCCAAACGCTGGGCTGAGGACCGGAGCGCCTTCACCAGCTTCACTGAGCATCTCGACGAGGGCGGGTTCCCACAGCCTCGCCGCGACGGAGCCGTCGTCGCGGCCAGGAAGCTGCACCGCATGGAGCGGGCCCTGACCTCGTACGACGTGCAGCGGGCCTACGACGACCCGATGGTGATGGCCGACTACCGGCTCACCGGCGAGGCGTTCGTGGGCGACGTGACGGCCGCCCACCCGACGCGGGTGGATACCAGCGGGAAGAAGCCGGTCCTTCGCCCCTGGGTCGCGCTGACCACCGCCGACACGGTGCTGGTCACGCCGGGCACGACGCTGTATTCACCCGAGCAGCCCAACGGGCAGAAGGCGCGGGTGATGTCGGTGGCGCGGAAGGACGACGGCACGACCGCGGTCGTGCTGGAGCTGACCGGCGGCATGGGTCGCTCGCTCACCCCGGCCCCCGGCAGCGTGCCGGAGGTGGGGAAGCGAATCTGCTACACCACGCTGAGTGACTCCTTCATGCCGCCGGGCGCCTTCCCGTCCCGGGAAGAGACGCCGTGGACCCACGGCGGCCCACCGGCACCATACGAGGACAGCGCACCAACCGCCGAAGACGCCCGCGAAGAGTGGTCGTGACGTTTCGGCCCGCAGCATCGCTAGTCAACGACCAACCATTCAGATCCGTGGGGGAGCTGAGTTGAGCAAGTTGGGCACCATCCTCGACCAGATTGACTCGGGCACTGTGCTGTTGCCCGAGTTCCAGCGCGGCTACGTGTGGAACCGGGATCAGGTACGCGGCCTGATGCGCTCGCTCTACCTCGGCTTCCCCGTCGGCGGGCTGCTGGTGTGGGAGACGGAAGCCGACCATGGCTCGGTCCGAGGCAGCGACCACGTCGGCGGTGGCGTGAAGCTGCTGCTCCTCGACGGGCAGCAGCGGATCACCTCCCTCTACGGGGTGGTCCGCGGCAAGCCGCCGGCCTTCTTCGAGGGCGATCCGTCTGCGTTCACCGGCCTGCGGTTCAACGTCGAGGAGGAGACCTTCGAGTTCTACGCGCCGGCGAAGATGAGGGACGACCCCACCTGGGTCGACGTCACCGCGCTCTTCGTCGAGGGCCTGGAAGCGCAGATCGGGAAGCTGAACGAGCACCCTTCCATTGCGCCGCGAATCGTGGCGTACATGACCCGGCTCAGCCGGCTGCGCAATCTCCTCGAGCGCGAGTTCCACCAGGAGAAGATCACCGGTGCGGACAAGGGCGTCGAGGTGGTCGTCGACATCTTCAACCGGGTCAACTCGGGCGGCACCAAGCTCTCCAAGGGTGACCTGGCGCTGGCGAAGATCTGCGCCGACTGGCCCGAGGCCCGCTCGACGATGCGCAAGCACCTGGGCACCTGGTCGACCGCCGGGTTCGAGTTCAACCTCGACTGGCTGCTGCGCAACGTCAACGCGGTAGCGACGGGCCGGGCCCAGTTCGAGTTCCTGGAGGGGGTCGGCTCGACCGACTTCGCGCAGGCTCTGAACTCGAGTGAGCGTTACATCAGCGGCTTCCTCGACGTGGTCTCCGGACGGCTCGGTCTGGACCACGACCGAGTGCTGATGGGTCGCTACGCCTTCCCGGTGGTCTCCCGCTTCCTGCACCTCAACGGCGGCTCGTTCACCGATGCCACCGAGCAGGATCGGATGCTCTTCTGGTACATCCACGCCGCGCTGTGGGGACGTTTCGCGGGCTCGACGGAGACCATCCTGACGCAGGACTACGAGACGGTCGCCCGCAGCGGCATCGACGGACTGATCGCCAGCCTCAGCCGCTGGCGCGGCGGCAACCTGACGATCGATGGCCAGGACTTCGAGGGCTTCGGCCGCGGCTCCCGCTTCTACCCCCTGCTCTATCTGCTCACCCGCGTGCTCGGCGCGCGTGACTTCGGCTCGGGCCTGGAACTCAAGAGCCAGATGCTGGGTTACCTCACATCCCTCCAGGTGCACCACATCTTCCCCAAGGCGCTGCTCTACAAGCACGGCTACGGCCGGTCCGAGGTCAACGCCGTCGCCAACTTCTCCTTCCTGACCCAGCAGACCAACCTCGCGATCGGCAAGCGGCCGCCGGAGGACTACTTCGCCGAGACCGAGCAGAAGCACCCGGGTGCGCTCGAATCCCAGTGGATCCCGACGGACCCGCAGCTCTGGCGGCCCGACCGCTACCTGGACTTCCTCGCCGCCCGCCGGGAGCTGCTGGCCAACGCCGCCAACGGATTCCTCGCCGGCCTGCGGGACGGCACGAAGCCGGCGGCCGAGCCGCTGCGGCCGGTGGTCGTTGTCTCCGAGGAGGAGGCCGACGACGTCCGCGCCGGGCAGGTGAAGGCCCTCGTCGAGGAACTGGTCGCCGCGGGTTGCGCCGAGCCCGCCCTCGACAGCGAGATCGCCGATCCCGCCACCGGTCGGCTGCTGGGCGTGGCGGAGGCGTACTGGCCCGACGGCCTGCAGCCGGGGCTGGGCAACCCGGTCGTGCTGGAGCTGGACGCCAACCCCGAGCTGGCTCGGATGGAGGAACTCGGCTACGAGGTCTTCACCTCGGTCGACGCCCTGCGCGGTTACGTCGCCCGGCGCAACGAGCAGGCGGCGGGACTCGCCGACGCTGAGCCGCTCGTCGAGGAACCGGACGCCGACGCCGAGACGACCAACGGTTCGGAGGATGCGCCGGTCGTACCGGCTCAGGCCGGTGGCGATCAGGGGACGGTCGCGGACTTCGAGCGGGCGATGCGCGGGGTGTACGAGGCGGCGCGGCGCGAGGCCGGCTACAACGCCACCTACTTCCTCGGCATGATCGCCGAGCACGGGGGGCTCGCCACCGCCAAGAAGCTGCTCGCCAGCCCGGTCGTTTCCGACGGGTTCGCGGCGCTGTGGGAGCGCGGGCGACTCGACCTCACGGTGGAGGCCCTGGTGGTCAAGGACGAGTACGAGTCGATCTTCACGCCCCACGAGCTCGACATCGCCCGGCACCGCCTGCGGCAGTTCGACTTCGACACCACGGCACGACGGTGAGCACCATGACCACCCTGCTCCTGCCGGACGCGCCGGCGGTTCAGGCCGAGCGCGTCATCACCGAGGTGCTGACCGACCTGCGTTCCGGCCTGCACCGCGGCGTCGTGGTGGACTCGCCTCCCGGGGCCGGCAAGTCAACCCTCGTCGTCCGCGCCGCCGTCGAGCTGGCCCGTGCCGGCGAGCCGTTGATCGTGATCGCGCAAACCAACGAGCAGGTCGACGACCTGATCGACCGCCTGGCGCAGAAGGCGCCCGAGCTGCACATCGGGCGGCTCTCGGCGACCGACTACGCGGCGACTGACCGGATCAAGCAGTACCCCACCGTCCGGGTCGCCGCCAAGGTCGCGGACCTCGGTGGTCCGTCCGTCATCATCGGTACGGCCGCCAAGTGGGCCATGGTGTCCGAGGGCTGCTGGCCGTGGGCGATTGTCGACGAGGCGTACCAGATGCGGTCGGACGCCCTGCTGCGCGTGGCCGGCCGGTTCGAGCGGGCGCTGTTCGTCGGTGACCCGGGCCAGCTCGACCCGTTCTCCACCGTCGACACCGAGCGGTGGACCGGGCTGACCTGGGACCCGATGCAGTCCGCGGTGGCGGCGCTGCTGCGGCACAACCCCGACCTGCCGGTGCACCGGCTGCCGGTGTCGTGGCGACTGCCTCCCTCGGCGGCGCCGGTGGTGGCCCAGGCGTTCTACCCCTTCACCGGGTTCCAGGCCGGCACGACCGCTGGTGAGCGGTCGCTGTCGTTCACCACGGCTGGGTTTGGGCATGGGCCGGTCGATGCGGCCGTGGAGACGGCGGCGGCGACCGGGTGGGCGCTGTATGAGCTGCCGGCCCGGCACACGCTGCGGACCGACGCCGAGGCGGCGGCGGCGTGTGCGGCCCTGGCACGGCGGGTGCTGGAGCGGGGAGCGGTCGCGGTTTCGGAGCGCGAACCGAGCGGCGCGCCGGTCACCGCGGACCGGATCGCCGTCGGAGCCGCGCACCGCGACCAGGTGGCGGCCATCCGGGCGCAGCTCGGCGCGGCCGGAGCAGACATCACCGTCGACACCGCCAACCGGCTCCAGGGCCGGGAGTACGACGTGACGATCGTGCTGCACCCGCTGTCGGGGCGGCGGGACGCGACCGCCTTCCACCTGGAGTCGGGGCGCCTCTGCGTGCTGACATCCCGGCACCGACAGGCTTGCATCTTGGTGGCCCGGGCCGGTATCGCGGAGCTGCTGGACGCCCACCCCTCGGTCGAGCCGGTGCACCTCAACGTCCCGGTCAAGTTCCCCGACGGCTGGGAGGCGAACCAGTCGGTGTTGGCGCACTTGAAGGCATCGAAAGTAAGGGTCTTCACGACGGTGCCTTGAGTGGCGGTGGCTAACACGGGCTCTTTGACCGATAAGAGAGGCAAGGGTGGAGACGCAGCTCATGGGCTGCAGGTGGTGTTCAGGCAGCCGCAGCGGCAGACCGACCCGGCAATTTTCGGGTTTCGAGGCTGCGGCTACGGTTGGGCCCGCCCGGAGGCGGAACGCAGGTTGGCGAGGAGACAACAGCAAATGATGACCTTTGATCGGTGCCCAGTATGAGCGACCGCAACGCGCGAGCCTCCGCGACAAGCCATGACACCCTCGCCATTCCGATGAGCCTGTCAGAGTTGGAGCAGTACCTTGCTCGGGCCGCTGATCTGTTGCGCGGGAGCATCGACCAGGCGGACTTCAAGGCGTACATCTTCCCGTTGATGTTCTTTAAGCGGATCAGTGACGTCTACGCGGAGGAGTATGAGCGGGCGCTGGTGGAGTCGGACGGCGACCACGAGTACGCGTCGTTTGCCGAGAACCACCGCTTCGGGATCCCCAGCGGCAGCCTGTGGGAGGAGGTCCGGGCCCGTACTGAGAACGTCGGCCAGGCCCTGGTGACCGCCTTCCGCGCGATAGAAAAGGCCAACCAGGGCGTGTTGTACGGGATCTTTGGCAACGCCGCGTGGACCAACAAGGACAAGCTGCCCGATGCCAAGCTGCGTGACCTCATCGAGCACTTCTCCACGAAGACGCTGAGTAACGCGGCTGTGACCCCGGACGTGTTCGGGCAGGCGTACGAGTACCTGATCAAGCGATTTGCGGACCAGTCCAACAAGAAGGCCGGCGAGTACTACACCCCGCGCTCGGTGGTCAAACTGCTCGTCGACATCCTCGATCCGCAGGAAGGCGAGACGGTCTATGACCCGGCCTGCGGCACGGGCGGCATGCTCATCGAGGTCATCGAGCATGTGAAGCGCCAGGGCGGCCGGCCCCAGGCTGTCTTGGGCAAGCTCTACGGCCAGGAGAAGGTGCTCGCCACCTCCGGCATCGCCCGGATGAACCTGCTCCTGCACGGATTCGAGGACTTCCGCATCGAACGCGGTGATACCCTGCGCTCACCAGCCTTCTTCGACGGCTCGCGACTCGCTCAGTTCGACTGCGTCATCGCCAACCCGCCGTTCTCGCTGAAGAACTGGGGCGACGAGGCGTGGGCCTCGGACCGGTGGGGCCGCAACAGGCTCGGGGGCGTCCCGCCCAAGGGGTACGCCGACTGGGCTTGGGTCCAGCACATGATCACGTCTGCCGCACCCGAGACCGGCCGCGTCGCCGTGGTTCTGCCGCAGGGCGCGCTGTTCCGCCAAGGTGCTGAGGGGCGCATCCGGGAGCATTTCCTCAATGCGGACCTGGTCGAGGCCGTGATTGGGCTCGCGCCCAATCTCTTCTACGGCACCGGCCTGGCGGCGTGCGTGCTGATCCTGCGCCTACGCAAGCCCGATGATCGCAAGGACAAGGTGTTGTTCATCAACGGCGAGACGTTGTTCAGGCGCGGCCGTAACCAGAACACCCTCGAGCCCGATCACGCCGACACCCTGCTGCGGGCCTACCAGGCGTTCGCTGACGAACCCGGCCTGGCCGCGGTCGCCGCGCTCGACGACATCAGGGCCACCGGCTTCAACCTCAACATCCCGCTGTACTTAGCCCCCGCTGATGACGGTGAACAGGGCACGCTGGAGCAGGCCCTCGCCGACCTCGAAGCCGCCAACGCCGCCGCCCGCGACACCCGCGCCGCCCTGGAAGCCGAACTTGCCAAGTGGGACCTCGCCCCGACGGAGACGACCGCATGAGCACCCGCATTACCCAACGCGAACTTGAGTCGTACCTGTGGGGCGCCGCCGTCCGGCTGCGCGGACTCATCGATGCCGGCGACTACAAGCAGTTCATCTTCCCGCTCGTCTTCCTCAAGCGACTCTCAGACGTCTACGACGAAGAACACGCGGCGGCGCTGAAAATTTACGGCGACGACGAGCTGGCCGACCTGCCGGAGAACCACCGCTTCGCCATCCCAGACGGCGCCCACTGGGACGACATCCGCAAGGTCACGAGCAACGTCGGCGCGGCGATCCTCGCCGCCATGCGCGCGATCGAGTCAGCCAACCCCGACACCCTGCCCGGCGTGTTCGGCGACGGCGACTGGGGCAACAAGAACCTGCTGCCCGACGCCACCCTCAACGACCTCATCGAGCACTTCTCCACCAAGACGCTCTCGGTGGCCAACCTGCCCGAGGACGAACTCGGCCAGGGGTACGAGTACCTCATCAAGAAGTTCGCCGACGACTCCGGCCACACCGCCCAGGAGTTCTACACCAACCGCACCCTTGTGCATCTGATGACGATGATGCTCAAGCCTGAACCGGGAGAGTCGGTCTACGACCCGACCTGCGGCACCGGCGGCATGCTCATCTCTACCGTTGCGGAGCTGCGCCGCCAGGGCAAGGAGTGGCGCAACCTCAAGCTCTACGGCCAGGAGCTCAACTACGGGACGTCCGCCATCGCCCGGATGAACCTGTTTCTTCACGGCATCGTTGACGGCCACGTCGCCCACGGCGACACGCTCGCCAAGCCCGCCTTCCTCGACCGCAGCGGTCGGCTGCGCGCCTTCGACGTTGTGCTCGCCAACCCGCCGTACTCCATCAAGGCGTGGAACCGTACCGGGTTCGCCAAGGATCCGTACGGCCGCAACATATGGGGTGTCCCACCGCAGGGACGTGCCGACTATGCCTTCTTCCAGCACATCGCCGCTAGCCTCGACCTGAGGTCCGGTCGCGCGGCCATCCTGTTTCCCCATGGGGTGCTCTTCCGGCGGGAAGAAGCAGAGCTCCGCGAGAAGTTGGTGAAGTCCGACCTGCTCGAAGCCGTCATCGGACTCGGAGCCGGGCTGTTCTACAACTCCCCCATGGAAGCCGTGGTCGTCACGCTACGCGCCAGCAAGGTCACTGAACACCGCGGCAAGGTCCTCTTCATTAACGCCATCAACGAGGTCGCCCGCGAACAAGCACAGTCGTTCCTGCGGGACCGCCACCAGAAGAAGATCCTCAGGGCGTACGAAGCGTTCGCCGCCGACGAGGGCTTCGCCGCTGTCGCCACACGCGACCAGATCGCCGACAAGCAGTACAACCTCGCGATCCCGCTCTACGTAACCCGCACAGCCTCCATTGACGGAGCCGCGGCGGTGAGCCTGACCGAGGCGGTGAAAGCATGGCGAGCCGCGGCCGCCGAGGCCGACACCGCGATCAACGACGTCCTCGCACTCCTGCGGCAGGAGGTGACCCAGTGACTCTCAACCTCGACAAGAGCGCCTGGAAACGCGTGACGCTCGGAGACGTGGCGGCAGCCTCCAAGGAGAGGGTTGATCCCGAGTCGGGCGAGGTTGAGCGGTACGTCGCTGGCGAGCACATGGACACCGACGACCTAGAAATCCATCGCTGGGGCGAAGTCGGCGACGGGTACCTCGGCCCTGCCTTCCACCGACGCTTCTACCCGGGTCAGGTTCTCTATGGCTCACGGCGGACATATTTGCGCAAGGTTGCGGTCGCGGAGTTCGACGGGGTTACCGCCAACACCACGTTCGTCGTCGAGACGAAGGACCCAGGCCGTCTGCTGCAGGACTTCCTGCCTTTCGTGATGACATCGGAGCCGTTCCACGCCTTCGCGATTAAGGAGTCAAAGGGTTCTGTTAATCCGTACGTGAACTGGTCCGACATCGCCCGGTACGAGTTCGATCTGCCGCCCCTCGACCAGCAGAAGCGTCTCGCCGGCCTCCTTTGGACGGTTGAGCGGCACAGAAGAAGTGTTGCTTTACGTGTCAGTGGGGCGAAAGAAGTTCTTCGGGCCAGTCTGCCGGACTTGCTGTTACAAAAGACTACTACGGATGGCGAGCAGGTATCCATCGGTGAGGTCGCGAAGGTCAGGCACGGTTTCGCATTCGCTGGCGAGTACTTTTCGGAGGACCCTGGCCTGCCAACCGTTGTGACTCCCGGGAACTTTGTCATTGGCGGGGGATTTCGGATAACTGCTCCCAAGACCTACGCAGGTCAAGTCGACCCAGCCTACGTCCTTGAGCCCGGCGACTTGATCGTCACTATGACGGATCTGAGCAAAGCTGGCGACACCCTGGGCTTTTCGGCGGAGGTACCGGACGATGGTTCGGTCTATCTACACAATCAGCGGATCGGGAAGATCATCATGCTGGATGAGAAGCGACTGTCCGCCCGATTCCTGGCGTGGATCCTGCGCACCGCTGAGTACCGCCGCTACATCCTTTCAACAGCTGCTGGCTCGACCGTCCGACACACCAGTCCTGCTCGAATCGAGGCCTTCCGGCTCGCCCTACCGCCGCTCGCGGCGCAGACGCACGCGGTTGCAACGATCGAAAGGATAGAGCGTACTAGCGAGGCGGCTATAAATGAGGTTCTGGCGTCTGCGGCCCTGACGGCCGCATTATCCGCCGACATCTTCGGAGGCGGAGAATGATCTTCAACGAGGCGAACACGGTACGCGACTTTGTCCGCGACGTGATCGCGTCTAACAACATCCAGGTAGCCCTCGGCGCCAACCTGCCGCGACGTACTGATGAGGTCCTGTTGGAGGCGCACGTCAGGGAGGCGCTGATCCGGCTGAACCCGGAGATTGGGGCGGACCCGCGTCTCGCGGACGAGGTGATCTACCAGCTGCGGGCGGTGATCATATCAGGTCGGCAGTCGCCGAATCCGGTGGTGGCGAACGAGGAGTTCGCCGCGTGGCTGACCGGACAGAAATCGATGCCGTTCGGTCCGACGGGCGAGCATGTCACGGTCCAGCTTATTGATTTCGACAACGCTCACTCGAGCGCTAATCAGTGGATCATCTCAACGGAGGTGACGTACAGAGTCGGGCGGGTCGAGCGTCGCTTCGATCTGGTGCTGTGGTGCAACGGCTTCCCGCTCGTCGTCGGCGAAGCCAAGTCCCCGGTGCGCCCGGCGTACACGTGGATCGACGCGGCCGCACAGATCAACGAGGACTACGAGGTCAACGTCCCGGCGTTCTTCGTGCCTAACGTCTTCAACTTTGCCACGGAGGGAAAGGACTTCCGGTACGGGTCGGTCGGTATGCCCGTCGACCTGTGGGGTCCGTGGCGGGAAGAGGCCGACCATGACGCGCCCGTGCCGACCGGCCTGGCAGCGGTGCGGCAGGCCGTCGCAGTCGTGCTCACGCCGTCGGTGGTGCTGGGCTTCCTGCGATTCTTTACCGTGTTTGCCACGGACAAGAAGCATCGCAAGATAAAGATCATCGCGCGGTTCCAGCAGTTCCAGGCGACGAATCTCATCGTGGAGCGGGTGCTGCACGGGCGGATTAAGCAGGGCCTAATCTGGCACTTCCAGGGCTCCGGCAAGTCGTTGCTCATGGTTTTCACCGCGCAGAAGCTGCGCGCTACGGCGGGGTTGACGAACCCTACGGTGATCATCGTCGTCGACCGCATCGACCTGGACATGCAGATCAGCGGCACGTTCAACGCCTCGGACGTGCCGAACCTGGTTTCGACCGAGAGCCGTAAGGAACTGCAGGAGCTCCTCAGAGCGGGTGCGCGCAAGGTCATCATCACCACGGTGCACAAGTTTGGCGAGGCTCCGGGCGTGCTCGATGCCCGTGACAACATCATCCTGATGGTCGATGAGGCCCATCGGTCCCAGGAGGGCGACTATGGGCGAAAGATGCGCGAGGCCCTGCCGAACGCGTTCCTCTTCGGCCTGACCGGCACGCCGATCAACAAGCGTGACCGCAATACGTTCATGTGGTTCGGGTCGGAGGAGGACGCGGGCGGATACCTGTCGAGGTACTCCTTCCAGGACTCCATCCGCGATGGTGCAACGCTGCCCCTGCACTTCGAGCCGCGCCTGTCGGAGATCCACCTCGACGACGCCGCGATCGACGCCGCTTTCGAGGAACTGGCCGAGCGGTATCGGCTCAACGAAGCGGACAAGACCACGCTGTCGAAGAACGCAGCTTCGCTGGAGGCGCTGATCAAGGCGCCCGAGCGGATCCGCAAGATCGCCGCGGACATCGCCGAGCATTTCCGGACGAAGGTCGAGCCGCAGGGACTCAAGGCGCAGGTGGTCGTCTACGACAAGCCCACCTGTGTCGCCTACAAGGCGGAACTCGACCAGCTCCTCGGACCCGACGCGTCCACCGTCGTGATGAGCCGCAACGCGCGCGACCCGCAGGAGTGGAAAGAGAAGTACACCCCTGACCGCGACGAGCTGGAGCGGATCACGGCCAGGTTCACCGACCCGGCCGATCCGCTCAAGATCATTATTGTGACGGCCAAGCTGCTCACTGGGTTCGATGCGCCGATCCTGTACGCGCAGTACCTCGACAAGCCGCTCAAGGAACACAACCTGCTCCAAGCCATCACCCGCACCAACCGGGTCTACCCGCCGAGCAAGACTCACGGGCTGATCGTCGACTACCTGGGCATCTTCGATGACGTCGCCAAGGCGTTCGCCTTCGATGAGAAGAGCGTCCAGCAGGTGATCAGCAACATCGCCGTCCTGCGCGAGCAGCTCGGTCCGGCCGTCGAGGCCGCGCTGGCGTTCTTTCCCGGCGTCGACCGGACGGTGGGTGGCTATGAAGGGCTTATCACTGCCCAGGCATCCATCAGCAGCGACGAGGCCCGCGATGCCTTCGGCGGCGCTTTCAGCGTCGTGGCCCAGCTGTGGGAAACCCTCAGCCCGGACTCGATCCTCTCGGCATACGAGGCCGACTACCGGTGGCTCACCGACGTCTACGAGTCGGTACGGCCGGCGGACGTCTCCGGCCGGCTTGTGTGGCGCACCCTCGGCGCCAAGACGCTGGAGCTTATCAACGAACACGTCATCGTCGAGGTGCCACGCACCGACCTTGAGACGATCATCTTGGACGCCCAGGTGATCGAAGACCTCATGACGGGCAAGACGAAGGACGTTGACCCGGTCGAGGTCGAGAAATGGATCACCGCCCGTATCGCCAAGCACATCGGCAACCCCGTCTTTGTCGAACTCGGTAAACGACTCGCCGCGCTACGGGAGAAGTACGCGCACTCCCAGCAGGCCAGCCTGGACTTCCTCAAGGAACTGTTCGCCCTTGCACGCGACACCGTGGCCGCAGAGAAGGCGGCCGCTGAGGTCCCACGCGAGGAGCGGGGCAGGGCGGCGCTGACGGAGCTCTTCGAGTCACTCAAGGGCGACGAGACCCCCATCATCGTTGAGAACGTCGTCAACGAGGTCGACCAGGTTGTCCGTGCGGTGCGTTTCGAGGGCTGGCAGAACACGCGCGACGGCGACCGCCTGGTACAGCAGTCCCTACGCAAGACGCTCTACATCAAGTTCAAGATCCACGACAACGACGTGTTCGAGCGTGCGCTCGGGTACATCCGTGAGTACTACTGATCGCGGCTTTGTGCGCAGTAGTGGGCGCGGCGTGGTGGCTCGATCGCTGAATAGGCCGGTGTGCAGTTCCAAGAATGTCGGCTCTTCGAAGTTGAGCGGAGTTGAGGTGTCCGCGGTGGCGTCGGGTGGCGGCGGTGCGGGTTCGGAGGGTATGCAGTAGGCCCTGGTCCTGGCCCTCAGCCCCGCTTCTTCAGCCGGCAGGTGCCGAAGCCGCGGCACCTGCCGGCTGGGGAGGGTAGCGGCAGTCGCCGCCCTCACCGCCGCCAGGTCAGGACGCCTCGGCGAGGATCGAGCGGTTGAGCGGAACTCTTGGAGGTAGCGGATCCGGCCTTGCCGTTGGCAGAAGGCAGCGGACGTGTCGGCAGGGGCTACACGGGCACTTGGAGTTGGTCCGCGACCATCCGCCAGGTCAGCTCGGCGGGCAGTGGCGACACGATGACACCCGCCCCATGAAGTAACCGCAGGTGCCGGTCATAACTCGGGTGGGCGCCAAGCTGTGCCTTGACATTCGGGAACGCATACACCGGGATTTCAGCACCGGGCGCCTCGTTGAGGATGCCGAGCGCGAGTGTGTCGTTGATCCCCTGAGCCCACTTGTTGATGACGTTAAACGTGGCCGGTACGACGGCAACGGCGGTCGCCGGAGGGTGGGGTCCGGGCGTCCGCCACTTGACCCGGACCGGATACCTGGTCTGCCGCGCGAGCGCTTTCCTGTCGATCCAGTTGGCAGCCGTCGGCGTAGCGGTGAGGCAGACGGTCCAGCCCGTCTTGTTGTAGCAATTCGATCAGCTCGCCGATGCGCAGCACGGGAGGAGCGGCGCAGGCGACCAGAGACAGCACGCCCCGCGGTGTCATGCGACCAATCCGGCCCGTCCAGCCAGCGGCCGCAGCCCCGGTGTCGCCGCTCGTCGCTCCTTCGCCAGCAGGTCGAGCAGGAGGGCGCGAGCCTGGACGTTGGCGCGGACCACCTCTGCGGCTATCCGCTCGGCTTCGAGCAGTTGCAGCACCGAGACCGACCTGTCGCCGGACGACATCATCGCCGGCTGCGGCCAGGTCGACGTGCACCTGTGCCCTTCGGCCAACCAGCATTGTCGGCAGCCGAGACGTGTCGAGCCTGGTGCCAATTGCCAGTGCCTGTTCGGCGTTGCCCGCCCGGACTGCAGCCGAAACCGCTTGGATATCGACGTTTGTGGGACCAAACCCGGTTCACAACCGGTTGCGGTCAGAGCCCAGCGCCGTTGCCAGTCTTCCGGCCTGCGCTAGGAAGTGAGCCGCTTCCTTTGGGTTGCCCTGTCCGGCAGTCATCACCCGCAGCCAGTAGCAGCAATGCCCCCTGAGCGGAAAGCAGGTCGGGATCATTCGCTGAGGCGGCGGAGGTCAATCGTTCGATGCTGGTCCGGTCTGCGCATCCAGCTTTGCGGGTCGCCCGTGGTCGTCAGCTACACCGAAAAGCATCTCCTCGACCTTCAGGAGATGGCCCGCGCGGATGAAGCGACGGTGCCCGGGACGTAGACCGAACCTCGTCACCTGGCGCGCTGGAAGCTGACTCCTGCTTCTGGAAATGCATCGCGGAGTGAGTTCAGCGTCGGCTCGGTGTTGCGACCCCAGATCTTGCGCACGACCCAGGTCGTGCCGTCCTCGACGAAAGCGAGCTCCGTGAACCAGCGGCTGACATCCACGCCCTCGTACTGCTCGGCGAGAGCGGCACGGACCTCTTCGTCGGTGTGGTGCTCACCCGTGAGGGGCCGGAAGCGACCTGGGGTGAGCACCTTGCCGATGGCCGCCGCAGGCACCCCCCGCTCTACCAACTTCTCAAGCATGAGACGCACTGCCCGGCGCTTGTTCTCGTCCGGCAGTAACTGACCGTCGACCACGATGTGATAACGGGTCCAGTCCCGGTTGTCGCTGCTCCGCCGCTCCTGCTCGATGACCTTGCGACCGACGCGGATCTGATAGTCCGCCGCCTCAGGCAACGGAATCACCTGCTGGATGTCGAGCAGGATCCGCCCGTCGATCTGGTAGGGGATGAGCCGCACGCAGCGGACGTCCATACCTTCGAACCGGTTGAGCCACAGCACTGCGGTGGTGAGCTCCCGGCCGAAGTCCGCTGAGACCAGCATGATCCGCACATCTGAGGAGACGATTGGGGCTTCGTCACCGTCGCTGACATCCAGCCAGTTGAGCAGCTCGGAGCGTGCGTCGACCTCGTCCTCTGGATGTGTCTTGGCCAGATGCGCCTCGTAGGCGGCAACGACCTCGTCGAAGCTCATGGCCGACACCATCGCCGCGTACCGCAGCGCCTGGAGCTCCATGTGCCCACCGTCGTCGGTGCGTTTGAGCTCGATAACCACCAGGTGCCCTGTTTTGTCAACGGCGAGCAGGTCGATACGGCGTCTTGAGTCCTCCCAGTTGCCGAACTCCTCGGCGACGACCAGCAGATCGGGGCTGAGCACGGCGATGTCGTCCCGGAGAAGCCGTTGGAGATCGTTTCGCTCGTAGAGCCCGAGGGCCGCGAACCGCGCGGCGTCGTGCCGCCGCAGGCCCTCCCCGTCGATCTCGTAGAGTGGCACACTTCCTCCTTACCGATACATCCCGCCTCTATGTGTCCGCCCTGGGGTCCCCGGGGCAGGCCTAGGGGTTGGTGAACGAAGACAAGCCACCAACCTGGGCTATCGCCTTGCGGAGTCGGGTCTGAGCGTCGATGAACCAGTCTACGTATTCCACCCACTGGTCGCTGTTCGCGATGTCGCCCTTGCGGTACTCGGCGATGCGGCAGCCCTTCTTGCCTGTCAGAGGTTCGTAGGACAGGGTGCCCCCGAAGATGGGCTCCAGCCTCGCGCGGGCGGCGACGAAGCGTGCCTCGTTGACCGACGGGTCAGGATGCTGAAAGAAGACCTCGCTTGAAAGCCCCGATTTGCTGAAGGTGCACGCGTAAGACACCCCGCCCATGCCGGCAGGTAGCGACTGCCAGTTCTGCGGTAGTCCCTTGCTCGACGTCGTCCACCCGAGATCGCGCTCGTGGAGGGTATCCAGGAACTTCGTCCAGAACGCCTGATAGGCCATAGCCCGGTCGCTCGCCGCAGCGTCACCCTTCGCAATCGCCTTGACCTTCTTGCCCCAGTCGTTCGGCTGCACCACTAGCCGCATGAGAGGCGCCGGGATTGACTCGCCAATCCGCACAGCGCTGATTTCAATCCCAAAAAACCGAGTGTTCTCGTCCGTGCGGGTGTTCAGCCAGTCCAGGGCGGCGCGGTGCTCCTCCCGGAACTCGGTCGCGATCCACACCACGTTCACCGGCTCTGTCCCACCGGCGTAGGTCAGCAGCTGACCCAGGTGGCCGTGATCCGTCCTCGCCAACTGGTTCTCAATGATCACCGCCTCATTCGTCGCCTCGTCGACGCCGATCAGGTCCAGCGAGAATCCGCCCACGGGATGTTCTGCCGCCGACAGTGCAAGGTCCATGCCCAGCACCTCGCCGAGAACGTCGGCGTTCGCCAGCAGCCACGGCGTGAAGGTATGCGCTTCGTGCTTCCAGACTTCACGTACGTCGACGGCTTCGAGCTTGCCAAGCGTGGGCAGACTGGCGGCGACATCGGCTGAGGTCATACCGCCGACGGTAGCGGCCCGAGCCTGGTTGTGGTGTCCGCGAGGCGGTCGAGCAGCAGCCTTTGCGGATGATCAACAGGCTCTAAGTGGCGCTGACCGGTCAGGCGATTGGGTCCTTTCCGGTCCGGTCGGTTCCACGGGCTGCTCTTCCTGGCCGGATTCATTAGGATCACCATTCTTCCGCCGTCTACGGCCTGAGCCCTCCAACGCCCTCATGGAAGGAGTCGGTGATGAGTTCCGATGTTGACAGCCAAAGCAGGCTCGATCGTCTCATGGCCAGTCCGTACTATGAGGCGGTGGTGGCTGCGAACCGGTCGTACTTGAACGTCGCCGTACCCGATGCCGCCGAGTTGGAACGAGAGCACTGGGCTCTTTCCTGCCTGCCGAATACCAGGACCATCACCCGCAGGCTCTCGGCGGTCAGCATGAAGACGATGGAGACCTTCGTCCTGTACGAGCCCGTTGAGCCGCTCGGCGAAGGGGTAGCCGGAGGCTTTGTCGTCGTTCGCCGGTCAATCCTCGACAGAAACTGGCCCACGCCACGGGCTTTTGCGAGCCGGTTCCCGGGGCTGACCGTCGAGGAGTCCGACTATGTCGACGCCGGCTCCGACCAGGTGAGGGTCTCGGGTCGGCACGATGACCTGATGGCGGCGCTCGAGGACGAGGACTTCGCCGAGGCGGTCCGGGACCTGGTCGGGCCACTGCTCAGGTCTCGAACCATCCACAGCCGCGGCCACAGCTACCCCCTCGCCGACCAGGTGCTGGAGCGCGTCTCCCGCAGCGCAGAGTGGATCTATCCGGTCAATGAGCAAAGCCGTGCGTGGGACGATGACCTGGGTGTCCTGGAGTTCTTCCAGACACTGCCCTACGGCGACATGGACGATTGGGATCTGGCCTCCTGCTTTCACCAGATCAAAGCCGGTGACCGGATCTGGGTCTACGCCACGAGGCCTCTGAGCCGTCTCGTCGGCGCCTGCGTCGCCTGGTCTGACTCATACGAGAAGATTGATGGGGACGCGAGGCAATGGCGGCTGGAGATCCGGTGGGACCGCCCACTCACGCGGTTCCTGGTCCGGAACTTCATCGCCGCGGCGGATGTCTTGACCTCGTCGGTTCAGACTGTTCGGTCGATGCGATCCGCGGAGGCGCTCAGCCTGAGAAAGGCGCTGGACGGTCACCAGGCGCCCGAGCCGCAGAACCTTCCAGAGGGGCGGCGACGCCGGCTGGCGGAGGTCACCGCCCGGCAGGGCCAGGCTGACTTCCGCCGCCGGCTCATCGAGGCGTACGGCGGACGCTGCGCTATCAGCGGCTGCGACGTCGAGGCGGTACTCCAGGCGGCCCACATCGACCCGTACAACGGACCCGCGACGAACCGGGTCAGCAACGGCCTGCTGCTTCGGGCCGACCTGCACAACCTCTTCGACCGAGGGCTGATTTGGATCGACGGCTCGTATCGCGTGCGGGTCGTGGAGGGCCTCGATCACTACGCCGAATGGGACGCCCAACGAATCCAACTCCCGCCCGTGCAGCATCGGCCCGACAAGGAGGCACTGCTGCGTCACAGGCGCGAGGTCGCGGGCGATCCCACGGCCTAGGGGAAACGGTGACAGATTGTTAACGGCCCAGCGCTTACCGGCGGTCTTGGCCGGACCTGGCCCGCATCTAATCCAGGAGCCTGGCGTCCACCTAGAGTCGGCCGGCAACCCTGCAGTGCCTTGGGCAACACCCCAATGGCAGCCGGGTGGTATGGCACGCCTCTGCTGGCCCGTGCGACGGCGTCTCGTTAGCGTGCCGCGTCCAGCAGCGCCAACATCCGCTTGGTGCTCTCGACGATCTGGTGAACGGCGGCATCCCGATCTCCACCGGGAGGGAAGACCACCGGGCTTGCCCAGCCGGAGCCACGGGTCGGCCAGAGCCCTGGTTCATCGTTCTCAATGCTGCTGAGCACGATTCGCAACTGGGCTTGGGACCAGCTGTGCTGCGGTTTTGCGTTGACCCAGACGGGGGAGATGCCATAGCGCGCCCATTGGCCGAGCCAAATTCCTACCCATACGTACGTCCCAGTCTCACTGGTCAGGTAGTAGCCGAAGTTGTTGTACGTCCGGTCCTCCCTGAGCTGACATCCTGAGTTGGCGAGCAAGGTGCCAGCCTCCTTGACCGCGCTGAGGGCCGCTCGGAACTGCCTCCCAGCCCTGCGGTCGAGATCGCCGGGCGCGAAGGGCAGCCACTGCTCATGGTCGGCGTACCAGGTGACCAGGCCCTCCAGCTGCCTTAGGTCGGACTCGTCCGTGTCTTTGCAGGCGCTCCGAATGGTCTGCAGCAGAAGGTTCCAGCTGAACGCGGCGAGCCGACGCCCGTCCCCCAGATCCTGGACCAGCATGCCGTCGCCTGCCCTGGCGGCGTCGATCGGGAGGCTGCCGTCCAGACCACCGGGCCCGGCAACCAGGGTCGGCCACATGCCGGTCACCCGCTCGGCCGGCATGAGGAACGCAAGGAGCCCTGGTCGCCCTTCCTGCAGGCGCTCGCGATAGTGCGGCCCCATCTGGGCTTCGGTCAAGCCCGCGTCGAACTTGGCCTCCAACACAACTCGCGCCCCTGACGCGTCCATGCCGACGAGGTCAGGGCGTGCGTCGTCGTCACCGCGTACCTCACGGATCCAGTGCAGATTCGGCGGCAGCCCGGGGCAGAGCTGCACGAGGATCCCCTCGGTCGCACGTCGAGCAGCCTCGCTGGTTTCGAGTAGGTGCACCAGGCTCTCAGTGGCGACGGTTTCCGGGGAGAGGCCGCGACTGGCCACGATGGCGGCGAGCAGGGACGTATAAGTCATCGTGTGCCTCTCATCGAGAACGGGGAAGATGTTCGCCGGAGCGAGGGATCCCGCATCGCCGCTTGCCCACCGCCGATAGGGGTCGAGTCGGCACGCGATGACAGAGCGACTCGGGCGCTATCGGCCCTTCCGGTCCTCATTCCGCGGCTGGCCTTGGGTCGTCGTGCGCTTCGGACTCGGATGATGTCCAGATCGACGCCCTCGCCCGAGGGACGTTAAACCAGCCTTTCTCGGTCTTCGCGTCATAGTGCAGGACGCGGCCGTCCTGATGGGCTGAGAACCGACAGCGGGCAAGCGTCACCTCCGGCGCCTACCGTTGGAATACCAGCGAAAGAGATCCACAACGGACGCTTGCCGGCCGAAGTCAAGGGGTTCCTCCCGAGCGACCTCGGTCAGCTCCTCGATAAAGTCCTCGTGGGCTCCGTTGCCCGGATCCTCTCCGGTCCCTCTGACGTAGAGGACAATGAATGCCGCCGGCCGTCCGTCCTTCTTGGGGCGGATTACGCGGCCCATCCGCTGAATCATCTGGCGCTTGCTTCGACTTGCCGCCAGGATCACGCCTACCTCTGCTTGCGGGACATCGATTCCCTCGTCCAGAGCCCGTGGGGCGGTCAGCACCTTCAGTTGTCCCTCCCTGAACCTTGCTAAGCGGTTCTTGCGTGCGTCGGCGTGCAGGTCGCTGTGGAACTCTTCTGCCTGCACACCGTTCGCTCGCAGGACGGCCGCCGCCTGTTCTGCACTGGCCTTGGTCTCGCCGAAGACGAGCCCACGGTCCGCCGTAGCGAAGATCGGCGCCAGCGAGGCAAGGGCTTCCTGCTTGCGGCGGCATTCGGCCAACAGCTGGCGACGCTTGCTGAATGCCGTCAGATAACTACGGGCGTCTCTGGTACTGGGATCCGCATAGCTGCCCTGGCGAAGCCGGTTGACGGCACTCATGAACTCGCCGAACGGTTCCTCTGGGCATCCATGGTCGGAGGTAAGCCGGCGTCGGAGAGCCCTGGCGCGCTCGTCGTACTCGTTGTGCCTCTCTTGTTCATCCGGGGTGAAGTCGACCCCTAGGAAGCCGACGCGAAACGGAGCCAGGATCTCGTCGGTCAAGCCACGTTCGTAGGTGCATCCCGCCACCACACTGCCGAAGTATGGCTGAAGGTGCGCGATTATGCCGTGATCCTTGCGCTCATAGGTCGCGGTCAGGCCGAGCCGGGCACCGAAGCCCGGCTCAAGAGCATTGGCATATTTTGGTGCCCCGTAGCGGTGCACCTCGTCCGCGACCAGCAGGCCAGGGGTGCTCGGCGGCAGCATCCATTCCTTGGCGGCGGACTGGACGGTGGCTACAAGAACTGAGTGCTCGTACAACGTGTCCTTATGCCCGTCACCGAACCGTCCCACTCGGTCGACACGGAGATCACGCTGTAGGACTTCGTACCACTGGTCAAGCAGCTCACGCGACGGCACGAGCACCAGCACCTTCTCCCCGGCATCCAGGGCCGCCGCAGCTGCCAACACTCCGACGGCAGTCTTACCGGTGCCGGTGACCGCCTCCACGACGCCTCGGCGGCCTTGGGCGCGCCACTCGGCCAACGCCTCGGTCTGCCAGGCACGCGGCTTATTGCCGCCATAGGACGGGGGTGGTAGTTGCACCGCCGCCGCGAGGAGCGCCGCCCAGTCGTCTCGTGCTTCAGTAGCCAGACGCCAGAGCGGTGGCGTCGCGTCATCATGGGCGAACCTTGCTCTGCTGCCATACAGAGCCCGGTTGACCTGCCTTGTGTTAGACGCGGGCAGGCCCAAGCGCTGCAACCCCGCAAGCAACTGCCGCTTGTTCTGCCCTGGCTGCTCCGCCAGAAGTTGCTGTAGCGCCGACCACATCAACTCTCGCTGCACGTCATCGCCTGCAGCGACGGTTGAGGAGTAGCTGCTCACTGTCTCGTTTCCTCCTCCAGCAGCTCGCCAGCCCTGGACAAGACCGCGTGCCAAAGATTAGGAGCGACCGTTTCCTTTAGCAGGGTCACAACCTCCTCAGCACCCAGATCAATAAAGCGCCGCGAAACCGGGCGAGGCGACTGCAACGTGTTGGTCGGTGTCTGCCGTGCGACGTCAACGGCGGCCGGGGCGAGCAAGGCATGCCGTCCCTGGGCGTCGTCGCCGAGAAGGGCCAGATCCGATGGTTTGCCCTCGAGCCTTACCACTTCGGTCGCACCTGAAGGCTGCGTTGTGCTGGGGCCTACATCCTCGAGACCCAGTTCTGCCGGGAGGCAAAGAGCGACGATGTCGAGGTATCTCGTGGCGCGCGTGAGAGCGACGTAGAGCAGTCGATGCCCTCTATCGTCCTCCGCGATGATGTCGTTCGGCTCGACGACCACAACCGCGTCGAACTCCAGGCCCTTCGACTCATGCGGGCTGACGACGTTCACCCCCGGGCCGAGCTCGCCGGCTGAGGCGGCTCGCCATGCGACGTCTTTGGCCGTGAGCTCCCGCTCAATTTCCGTCCGCGCTGAACCGGGGCAGATGATGGCCACAGACCGCCCGTGCGACGCGTGATCCATGGCCATCCGAACCGCGAGCGGCGCACGCTCATCCTCGTCCTGGACTCGTTGCACGACAGGATCGGCCGGCCCCTCCCGGACAACCTGAGGCGCTTCGATACCGGGGGCCGCGACCGGCAGAAGCGTGGCTGCGAGGTCGAAGACCTGCCGAGGGACCCGGTAGCCGTAGCGGAGCTCCTCCATTATGTGGGGAAGGTCTGCGGGCAGATGGTCGAGCAGGTCGTCCCAGTCGTCGCGTGCCCAATGGCCTGTTGACTGCGCGATGTCTCCCACTACCGTCATAGAGCCGTTACGGGAGCGGCGAGCGATGGCCCGAAGCTGCATGGGCGAGAGATCTTGTGCCTCGTCAACAACGATGTGCAGGTAACGAGGCTCGATGCCGTTGATCAAGTGGTCGAGCTCATCGAGCACCGCGAGATCGGCGTCGCTCCAGGTCTCGTCGGAAAGACGCTCGGCGGGGCGCCGATGCAGCAGCGACACCTCTCGTGCCGTGAACTCGTCCCCTGCGGCAGCGATAAGCCGGTCCCGAGAGCCGTAAAGCTCTCGGAGGAAGGACGCTGGAGTGAAAGAGGGCCAAAGCTTGTCCATGGCCGGATCGAGGGCGGTGCGCAGGCGCCGATGGTCCATGCGTACCTTCGGGCCCACGAGCTGCGTCAACAGATCTCGGAACAGGTAGCGCCGTTCAGAGTACGTGCCGGCGCTGGCCCGGCATCGGTTCACCAGTGGTCTCAGCTCCTCGGCCGTGAGGCTCAGCGAGCGATTCCCGATCTGGATCTCGACCCACTGTTGCCCCTCCGCCGGTCCAACCCGACCGTAGAGCGCTCGTCGAACCAACCCCGCCATGCGGCCGTCACCCTTGAGCTTGATGACGACGGGCTCGTCGTGGCGGCCCCTCTTCACCGGCGGATGCAGTTGATGCACGTCGACATGGGCAACGTTCGTGTCGCCGAGGCTGGGCAGCACCAGCCGGGTGTAGCGGGTGAAGGTCGGCGTCGGACCGACGATGAGGATGTCGTCGGCGGCAAGGCTCCCGAGACTGTTGAACAACAGCCAAGACACCCGGTGCAGGGCGATCGCGGTCTTACCTGTGCCAGGGCCACCCTGAATCACCGTCAGCTGGTCGGCGTCCGCGCGGATCAGGTCGAACTGCGATGCCTGGATCGTCCGTACGATCTCCCGCATCGTTCCCGTCCGGTTCGCCTCCAGATCGGTGAGCAGCGCATCGCTGATCTCTTCGTACGACTCCAGTTCCTCGACCGCTTCGGCGAGCTGGGCGAACACCGTGTCGCTGAACGAGACGATTCGGTTCGTGGAACAGTCGTAGGTGCGCTTCAGCCGCAGGCTCTTGGGGTCGGCGTGGCTTGACTCGTAGTAGCGGGCAGCCGCCGGCGCCTGCCAGTTCATGACGACGAGCTCCGAGTCGTCATCGAAGATCGCATGGTGGCCGATGTAGAAACGCTCGCCGCTCTCATCGTCCATGCGCCCGAAGGCCACCGGCTCATCCGAGCTGCCGATGCGATCCAGCCGGGCCTGCGTGTCCTGCCTAATACGGGCTGCGGCCCCGCTGTTGGCGGCGGCGCCTGCTGCAACGCTCAGGGTCCTCCGCATGCGTTCCCGATGATCCCACGCCGCGTCGAAGTACTTCTGCTCGCGACGGAGCTCCTCCGAAAGCACATCCATCCCGGCCTCCCCGTTGCCGCTCGTTCCCGTGCAGTCCGACACATACGGACGTCGGGTTGACGGACGCCGATCATTGTCTCGGTGCAAGGTCTCCCGACGATATGAGGCGCTACGGCGGATGTGGCTCGGCCGGACCGACTGCTGGACTTGGACCTTCGGCTAGCAGGGCCGTAGTTTCTTGGCTCCTCAGCACGGGTGTGGCATCTCCGGTGGGTGGGAACGTCAATGCTGTTGCCGGGGACGGATGAAGACACCGCCAAAGCCGCCGCCCATCTGGTCACGTCTGGCGCGTCGATCTCAGCTACCCCCACTGGATGTCCGCGGCCAGCCCGCGGGGGTAGAAAGCCGGGATGCGATCGCCCGCCAGTCCAGCTCGGCTGGCAGCGGTAGCGCGATGACGCCAGCGTTGCACAGCAGCCGCAGATGTCTTTCGTAGCTGGGATGTGCGGCGAGCTGCGCCTTGACGTTCGGAAGCACGTACACAGGGACGCCGGCGCAAAGTGCCTCGTTCAAGATGCCGAGCGCCATGGTGTCGTTGATCCCCTGAGCCCACTTGTTGATCACGTTGAACGTAGCCGGCACCACGGCAACGGTGTCCGCCGGCGGGTGCGGCTCCGGCTCACCTGGCTTGCGCCACTCCACCCGCACCGGATACCCCGTCAACTGCGCCAACGCCTCCTGATCGATCCAGGTCGCCGCCGTCGGCGTAGCGGTGAGGCAGACCGTCCATCCGTCCTCCTGCAGTAGCTCGATGAGCTCCCCGATCCGCAGCACGGGAGGAGCGGCACAGGCGACCAGAGCCAGTACTCCTCGCTGAGTCATGCCAACAGCCCAGCCCGCTCCGCCAGCGGCCGCAGCCCCGGCGTCGCTGCTCGCCGCTCCTTGGCCAACAGGTCGAGCAGCAGCGACCGCGCCTGCACGCTTGCGTGGACCACCTCGGCGCCCACCCGCTCGGCTTCAAGCAGGTGCAGCACCGATACAGACCTGTCGCCGGACGACAGCAGCGCCGCCGCCGCTAGGTCGAGGTGCACCTGCGTCCGTCGACCGACCAGTACCGCCGGCAACCGTGACGTGTCGAGCCGCGACCCGACCTCCAGCGCCTGTTCCGCATTGCCGGCCCTAACTGCGGCGGAGACCGCGTGGATGACGACATTCGTCGGACCGAAGCCGGTCCACAACCGGTTGCGGTCTGAGCCGAGGACCGTCGCCCGCTCACCGGCCTGCGCAAGGAGCTGGCCCGTCTCCTTCCGGCTGCCCTGTCCGGCCGCCATCAGGGCAGCCAGAAGCAACAGCGACCCTTGCGCCGAGAGCAGATCGGGATCGTCAGCAGGGCCAGCGAGGCGGTCAATGCTGGTGCGCACAACGTGCTCGGCCTCGGCCGCTCTCCCGGGCAGCTGCATGAGCCCGCACGCTGCCTGATAGGCCGCGACGGCCGCCAACGCTTGGTCGTCGGCGAGCCGGGCGGCGGTGGAGGCCCGGTCGGCGGTCAGCAGGGCGGTGTCACCATCACCCACCTTGGCCGCCAGCTTCGACGCCGCGATGTAGGCGGCAGCGAGCAGCCGGAATGCGCTGCTGCGATGCAATCCAGCGGCGTCATCGGTCAGGGCCGTTGCCTGGCTCAGCACGTCTGGCAGTAAGCGGGCAGCTGAGGTGTAGCTCGCCCGCTGGTAGAGGTTGTGGACTCGGCCGATAGCTCGGCGCACCACGACCAGTGAGGGAGGTGGCCCGGCGGGCGCCGGAAGGTAGCTGGTGAGGAAGGTTCGAAGTCCGTTCAGCAGTTCATGACAGGCGGGGCCGGAGGCGGGACTACGAGCGTCGTCTCCCATGGCCTGCCCTCGATGTGCTGCCACCGACACGTCGACGAGCATGTCGTCGAGAAGCTCGAGCGTAACCCCCAACGCGGAGGCGATTCGCGTGCGATGCCACGGCTGGGGATCTGTCTCGGCGTTCTCCCAGCGCACCACGGTCGACCGTTCCACGCCGAGAAGTTCGGCCAGGCGCTCCTGGCTGAACCCAAGTGCCTTGCGCCGTTGACAGAGCCGGTGCCGCTTCAGGGCCACGCCCGATCTCCCTTCGTTCTGCTGCCACTTTAGTAACCGTCTATCGATTGGGCGGGCACGCAGACGCCTCATTTCTGCGTCACTGAGGCCCCTCTGGCGCTGTAGTACCTGCTCAGGCTGAACCCGAGCCTGGACGCATGGCCCGGGGCGGGTGCCGGGCTCCGGCCGCGTCGTTCCCCCGTACGGCGGTGGCCGTCCCCGCCCGCCCCGGTGCCACTCCACGCACCCCACCGCCGGAGGCGCCCACCGATGTCCGCCGTACTCGCCGAGAGACCCGTGCTCACCCCGGTCACCGAAGAGGACTTAGCGCTCGCCGTCCACGTGGTCCGCGTCTACGCCCCGGAGCTTTGGCCGCAGGGCCAGGCGCGCCCCAGCGAAAGCGTCCCGTACCCGTGCGGCCTGGCCCGCTGGGCCCACGCCATGATTCACGCCGGGGGCCTTACCAAGGAGCAGTTCGGGGAGCCGGCGTGACGGAACCGGAGACGCCCGAGGCGGTCGTCCGATGGCTCAGCCTGGTCGCGGCGGACGCGGAGCTGTCCCCGTACCTGATCGGCGTGGACCGGGACCGCCTGACGGAGCAGGTGGCACGAGCGTTGGTCACCGGCACCGACCTGCCGTACCTCGGTTGGTCGGAGGCCGAGCACCGCCGCGCGGAGAGCTACCTGCGGCGGCGCTCGTTCTGGGAGGAGGTCGAGGACCGCTGCCCAGGCCTCCTGCCTGAGCGGGGCGCCCCGCTGATCGAGGCCGCCCTGCGCCGGCTCACCGACCGGCCGGACCGCCCCGAGAAGCTGGCGCTGTTGAGCGTCCTGGGCCGCACGTACCACCGCTTCGGCCTGCGACCAGAGCACCAGACGGTCATCGACGACGCGCTACGGACCACCGTGCCCTGGCAGGAAGTCGAGCGGGCAGCCACACGAGCCGGGGACGGCCCGGCCTGGTGGCCGGTCGAGGTGCTCGACCACGATCTGGCCTGCGACGGGGTCGCCATCCTCACGGTGCGGCCGTGGCGGCGGCTGCCCTACCGGCCCGGTCAGGCGGTGCCGGTCTGCACACCGCGCCGGCCCGGCCGGTGGCGCTGGCTGTGCCCGGCGAACGCGCCGCGCCCGGACGGCACCCTCGAGCTGCACGTCCGCGCGGTCCGCGGCGGTACCGTCTCCACCAGCCTGGTCCATCAGGTCCGCCCCGGAGAGCTGCTTCACCTCGGCCCGCCGGCGGACACCGGGCTGAGCCTGCACGACGGGGACCTGCTGCTGATCGCCGGCGGCACCGGGCTGGCACCGCTGCGCGCGATCGTCGAGCAGGTCGCCGCCGCCCCGGACGGCCGGCACGTAACCCTGGTCGCGGGAAGCCGTGACGTGGCGAGCCTGTACGACGCGGTCACCCTCGACAAGCTTCAGCAGGCCCATGACTGGCTGACGGTCGTGCCGGCGTTCTCCCATGATCCGCTCGCCGAGCCGGGGGAGCGGGGCGACGCGTTGACCGTCGCCCTCGACCATCTGCGCGGTGAGCAGCTGGTCTACGTGTGCGGTCCGCCGCTGATGCTGTCCGGGTCGCGGTTGCGGCTGCTCGCCGCCGGGGTGCCCGCCGGGCGGATCCACCTGCCGGATCGGATCCCGTGGCGGTGACCGTCTACCGCAGCCGGCAAACCCTGCGCGGCCCGCTCACCCCGGATCGGATCGCCGCGCTGCCGTTGCCGTTGACCCGACGAGGGCGGCGCGGCTACCAGGTCGACGAGGTCGATGCCCTGCTGCACCGCCTTGCCTTCGAGTTGCAGCGGCGTACGCGCGAGCGGGACGACGTGCGGGCGGAGAACCAGCGGATCAAGAGTGCGCTACGGGCGTGGCAGGCGGAGCAGCGGACGTACCGAGATCCGTGACCTCACGGCTGGCTCGCCGCCCGGTCGCAGGTGCCCGCCCGGCTTCCGGTCCTACCGCACCCGCCGCTGTGGAGTAGACGGTGTGAGCAGCCCGGTCAACCGGACTGCTCACACCGTCACGGCCATCAGGATGCTCGCCCGTGCGGGCCGGGCGCGGTGCGGGCGGGGAACTCTTGGTCGTGGTGGGTGTCGGTGTAGGGCAGGTCGATGAGGCGGCGACGGGCGGCGCCGAGACCAACCAGGTGCCACACCTGCTCGGCGGGGCTCGCGCCGGTGGCGGCGCGTAGGTCGGCGGTGGTGGTGGCGATGACCGCTCGTGGCGTGGTGCCGGTGAGGCGGTGGTGCAGGTTCGCCTCCCGTCGCGCCGACGGTAGGTGAAACAGAACCGGCCATGCCCAGGTGCTCATCGCGTACAAGCGTTCGTACTTGGCGATCTTCTCGGTGAGGACGTCGAGGCGTTCACGGCCGGTGTCGTATTCGAGGAAGAACGGCACCGAACGGTCCTGCTCGGTCCACACCCCGGCGCCGTCCGGGCGGGGCAAGCCGCTCGGACCGTGGACCATGACCTGCGGGTTCCCGCCTTTGCGGTAGAACACGCCCGGGTCGTGGAAAGCGGACGCAGGCTGCCAGCGGTCCAGACGGCTGTTGGGGTGGGTGCGGGCGTGGGCGGCCAGGTCGATGAAGACCCGGTTGCCGCCCAGCAGATGGGGTAGGTCCGGTCGTGACGTGAGGGACCGTTTGCGGCGGCGGGCCTGGTCCCGGCGTGGCGGGCCGAGTCCGCGTTGGGCGCGGACATGCTCGTAGCCGAGCTGGTCCAACAGGTAGTGGTACGGGTAGGAGCCACCGTCGGGTTTGTTGGGTCGGAACCGGTCCACCGCGCGAAGAACGGTGAGGCGGCGTAGCCGGCGTTGCGCGAAATCGAGGGACGGGAACAGGGCGGTGGCGATCTGGTCGGTGGTCAGCAGTCCGTGGTCGTAGAGCCAGCCGAGGAGGCGGTCGTCGCGGGCGGTGATGCTGGCCTGCAGGCGCAGCAGCGGATCCGGCACCGGTAGCGGTTTACGCATGGGCGGCCCCTGGGGGGACACCCCACACAGGAGGGTGTGTCTGGAACCGCTCGGGCTCGGCGAGAGCGGACCTCACCTGGGCTGCCAGCGAGTCTCGGGGGTCAATTTGGGGGTCGGTATCAAGGCGGACGGTGAAACGGGGATCGACACCGACACCGGCATGGCCGGTCACACCGCTGCAATCGTGGTGTGAGAGGGCGCGTGTTGCGGGTCGGTGACAGCGCTGGCGGCGCTGGCGGGGGCCGTTGAGCTGGGTCAGCATGCTCGTCGCTCCTTCACTGACCGGAGTGCGGGTGAGGGGCAGTAGATGCACTGGCTGCGGGCGCCGTGGCGGGCGGGGCGGTGTTCGCTCTGACAGGTCCGGTCAGGCTCTGTCAGGAGGCGGGCTTCCTGACAGGCGCTGGTCTGACAGGGGCGGTGTGCTCTGTCAGAAGTCGCCGGTTGTGGTTCTGTCACGCGGCCTCCTGACGTGACAGGTGCGGCGAGGCCAGGGCCGGTGGGGTGGCCTCGGCGCGGAGGACGCGCACGAGCGCTGAGGCGGTGGCGTTGGACAGGTGATGCCCGTCCGCCCGCAGCTGCCGGGCGAGTTCCTTGCGGGACAGGGGTGTCCCGTTAGTGGCGAGCGTGTGGGCGGCGGTCCGGGCGGCCGGGACCAGCGCGGTGACCTCCGGGCCCCGGTCCCGGACCGGCGGGCCGCCGCGGCGGCGGTCCGGGACCGCCGGACCCTGGTCCGCCGTAGCCGGGACCGCGGTGGTGACGTCCCGGACCGTGGCAGCCCTCGTGGGGACCGGCAGCGGCAGTCCGGGGACCGGCTCGCGGCTGTCCGGGACCGCAGCGTCCACGACCGGCGGTGGTCCCGGCTGGCCCGGTATGGGTCGGGCGGTGTGGTCGGGTGGGGCGGGGTCGGCGCGGCCGAGGGCGATCTTCACCATCGTCAGGAAGCCGAGCGCCGGCAGCGCGGCGGCGACCCAGCCGATCACCGACGCTTCGGCCTCCACGACCTGCGCGGCCAGGGACAGGAACACCGCCACTGTCAGTACGGTCGCCGGGAAGGCGACGCTCTTGCCCAGGCGCCGGTTGCGGCGCAGTTCCAGACCGGCGGCGATCGAGGCCAGTTCCAGCACGACCGCGTCGGCCCAGGCGAGCCAGCCCGGCTGGCCGTGCGCCGCCGCGACGTCATGAACGTGGCGGAACGAGGCTGCCCCGGCCGCGCCGCCGATCAACAGCATGATCAGCACCTGGATCCGGTTCTCCAGCCGCTCCCGCCCCGACCGCATCTCGTTGTGCAGGTCAGGCGGCCGCTGCTCAAGTGGTGCCAACGGCCCACCACCCGTCGACACGGCGCCCGGGTAGAGCCTCGATTGGCGCCGCCCTGGGCAGGCGGACCGAGAAGGCAGCCGCCGGCCTATTTGTATTGATGAGGGTTGAGACCATGTTCGTGCTCCAGCTTCATTTGTAGGGGTTCACGGGCGATGCCGGATGCCGCCGAGGTCGCGCCCACCCGCACAAGGCCAAGTCCCGGGCAGGTGCGACCCCTGCCGGGTGATGCCTCTCGCCGATGCCGGGCAAGCCGACGGTGCCGCGCGCAGGGCCTTCACCCCGGCAAGGCGGACGCCTTGTGCGTGCAGGGGTTGGCAAATACCTTTCTATGCTCGAGTCGACGAACGGCCCAAGCCCTGCGCAGGGGCAGGCAGCCGGGCAGCAGGTGTCGCCACAACCCGTACTGCAGGCTGAAGTCAACGGGCGGAAATCGGGGGCAGACGGCCAAGCCGAGCCACAGGGGGTCGCGACTCTCGCCACCGGCAGCGCTCGACAAGCGCCACAGTGGTGCGGCTCAACTCGCCGACGAGTGATCCTTCATGCGGGACCTCCCATCTCTCGATGTCCTCCGCAACGCCAGCGCGAGCAACAGCCGGCACCCCGTCCGGAGAGTGCCCGCGCGCCTCTTTGTGGCCGACCGCGCCAGCCGACGGTGCGGGAACGTATATCGAGTACGCCCCGGGAACACCCGCCGAGTCAACCCCGATTTCCGTGCAGCTCAGTCACCGAACCCTGACGCCAGTCCGGTGGAGTGCTACCCGCCAGGGCAGCCGCGGACAGACCGACGACAGGTGCCCTGGTCCTTTCGCCAGATCACGTCATCGCGCTGCTTCCAAACCCCGCGAGCCCGGTACTAGGGTCTCGTCTGGCCGTCGGTACGGCGGCTGGCCGACACGGGGAGGTGTCAATGCGGCGTCGTCAACTGCTGGCGTCCGGGATGTTCACGGCGATCGGGCTCAGCACCGCGGACCTACTGATAGCAGCACCGGCCGCCGCCGAGACGGCCCCGCCGAAAAGCGTCGGCGTCCAGCTTCCAGTGGACGACCTGCGGGCGATCGAACTCGACGAGGCGCGCGGCCGCCTCTACATCGCCCAGGGGGTCGGTGGAGGGCTGCCGCTGGTGGTGACCGACCTCGACGGCCGGCTGCTGAACCGGGTCACGGCCGTCGCTGACATCTCCGACCTCGTCCTCAGCGACGACGGGCGCATCCTGTACGCAGCGCAGGGCTTCAACCGGATCATCGCGCTGGACGCCGCCACGCTCACCATGATCGCCAGCTACCCCGCACCCGTCGGCGCCCACTTGTACACGGTCGAACCGACCGGCGGGAAGGTCGTCGGCGGGTTCATCGACGCCGGCATCGGCTCTGGCGGCCTGCTGATCTGGTCCGCGCCCGGCATCCCGCCGGTGGTCTACACCGCGGGCCCCAACTACCACCCGATCATCGACGCCAGCGCGGGCGCGCCCGGCCTCCTCGTCGCCGGCGACACCGGCTATTCGCCCGTCACCACGTACGTCATCGACGTGTCCGGTGACAGTCCGACGATCGTCGCCCGGCGGGACAACACCGGCAGCAACCTGATCGACTACGCCGTGAGCCCGGACGGCACCGAGGTGGTGGAGACGGTCGGCCACCCGTACGAGCACCACTCGTACCGGCTGCCGGATCTCGCCGACGCCACCGTCTATCCCAGCGGTGTCTATCCGCAGGACGCCGCCTGGTCCGGGGATGGCTCCACCGTCGCCATCGGCCGCGCCTCGACCGCCTCCGGTGACGCCGACGTCTACCTCTACGGCAAGGGCAGCACGGTCCCGACGTATGCCGTCGACTTCCGCAGCGGCGACAGCCTCTGGGAGGGCACGCTGCTGGTCAACCAGGCGGGCACCCGGGCCTGGGCGGTCAGCTCGACCGACCCCTACCAGGAAACGCAGCTGCTGCACTCCTTCGGGCCGGCGCACCCGCCGAGGCCGCCGGTTACCGACCTGGCCGTCACCGCCCAGGTGGGGACCGGCAAGGAGAAGGGCATCGCGCAGCTCACCGTGACCTGGAGCTCGCCGATCGGCGACGACAACTACTGGTGGATCACCGCGTCGACCAACGGCGGGGCCGAGCGGGAGTTCTGGCGCGGCAAGCTGGACGCCAGCGGCAGATACACCCTCACCTACTCGCTGCCACGCGGCACCACCACCTTCACGGTCCGGTACCGCGACTACTACCAGTTCTACCCGGACGGCTACGCGACCGCGGTGCTGCAGCGGTGAGCGCACCGATCCGGCGCCGCTGTCTGCTCGTCCGCTGCGGCGCACTGACGCTGCTGCTGCTCGCCGCTGGCCTTGCGGGCTGCGCCCGAACCGGTGCGGCCGGAGCTGGCGCCGCCTGGGCCACCCCGGCGCCCACCGCGGCAGCGACGGGGGGTGCCGCTGCGGCGACGACGAGCGCGGCGGTGACACCAACGCCGAGCAAGCTGTCCGTGAGCGCCTCCCCCAAGCCGAAACCGCGCCCGGCGGCGGCAGCGGAGGGCGGCTCGGCCGCCGCCCCGCCGCCGGCCCCGGCCGCCAGGGCCACTCCGGCCCCGGAATTCCCCCGCGGCTACACCCTGCTCTCCCAGACCTGCGCCCTTCAGGTCGGCCAGCAGGTGTACGTCTCGCGCAGCGGCAAAACGAAGGGGAATTTCCGCTTCTGCACCCAACGGCTGCGCAAGAACGACACGGGCAGCTACTACCTGAACCCGTACGTCTTCGTCGAGCCGTTCTTCCTCGACGGCGGCCGATGGCTCCCGGATTCGCGTGAGCCGCTGAGCCTGACCATCACCTGCCGGGTCATCCACGCCGCCGAACAGGACTACTCCCTGACCGCCACCTCACCGAGCGGGAACGGGCCCGGGCACACCGCGTCCTGCGGCCGGCTGGTGCCGCACGCGGTCACCGCAACGACGGGCAGCGACGCCTACACGATCCGATTCAGCGGATACACCTCGGGCGGTCACTACGGCGTGCTCGCCTTCGACACCGAGGTGCACTTCCCGGGCGCCGGCAAGCCGACCCCGGAGCAGCAGGTGACCGTACCCCGCTGACGGGTCCCGGCCAGGGGCTGTGTCACGCCGTCACGGGATGGCGAAGAAGCCGAGGAACCGGAAGGCCAGCCACGGCTTACGTCCCCACGCCCGCAGCTTCCCGCGCGCGATCAACGGCCACTGGCCGCTCAGGCCCGCACTCAACAGGAAGAACGACACCGGGTCGACCGAGATGGTGCAGTCGATGCGCCCCGGCACCGTGTCGCTGACCTCGGCCACCCCGTCGGTGAAGTGCACCCAGAACCGGGAAACGCCGCGCAGCCGCAGCTCGTAGCAGGCGCTCAGGCCCCGCACGGCGGCCTGGTCGACGAGGCGAGGCATCGTGGTGTGGATGAACGGCAGGATCAGTTCCACGTGCCGCGGCCGGACGATCGGCGGCTGCCGGAGGGCGGCGGCGATCGCGCTGCCGTGGCTCAGCATGTGCGCGAGCAGATAGCAGCCGAACACCCCGAGCGGCATCGGGCCCATGGGCGTGTCGACGATCTCCGCAGCGGGTCGGGCGCGGGCCGCCTCGAGAAACGCGGCAGCCTGTCCGGCGATCCGCTGCGCGAGGACGTTGGGGTCGCGCTCGCCGTCCGCGCTCAGCGCCTGGGCGTTCGCGGCGGCCAGCCCGGCCTTCGTCCCATCCCCGTGCGTCGCCGGTCGGCCGGCGGCGATCGTCGCCATGAGTTCGTTGGCCATGGCCAGATGTGCCGCCGCCTCGGCGACGGTCCAATCCGCGCCGGGGATGGGGATGTCGGCGTCGGGTAGCGCGCCGATCAGGTCGGCCAGCCGCCCCGCCACGGCAAGGATTTCGTCGGGGAGTTCGCCGCGCTCGGTGGGGTCAGCCGTCGTCTGGGTCATGACCGCGAATCTTGACCGGTCCCGAACCACCTGTCCAGGGCGCCGGGACAACGGGCGTTCAGCGGCTCGCCTGCGTCACCAGCGGGATGCCCTCGCGGTCGGTCGGTACCGCCGTCCGCCGCCACCGGGATCGAGCATGATCTTGCCGGGCGGCGGCTGCCAACGGTCCGAGCAAGTCGGGGCGTTCCCCGGCCGGCGCGAGGGTTTGTTGGCCCCGTTGGTGGGAAGCTTGCGGATTTGCGACAACAGGGAGAGGAATTCCCATGACATTGACCAGCCTTCCCGGCGGGACCTTCAGCCTGGGGGATCTGCCGGTCGCCCGGATCGGATACGGCGCGATGCAGCTGGCCGGCCCGCACGTCTTCGGCCCACCGGCCGACCGCGACGCCGCCGTCGCCGTACTGCGGGAGGCCGTCGACCTGGGGATCAACCACATCGACACGGCCGACTACTACGGCCCGTACGTCACCAACGAGATCATCCGGGAGGCCCTGCACCCGTACCCCGACGAGCTGCACATCGTGACCAAGGTCGGGGCGCTGCGCGACGCCGAGGGCAACTGGCCGCAGGCCCTCGCTCCGGAGCAACTGCGCCAGGCCGTGCACGACAACCTGGACCGCCTCGGGCTCGACGTGCTCGACGTGGTCAACCTGCGCGTCGGCGGGTTCGACCGCCCCACCCCCGGCACCATCGAAGAGCCGTTCACGGTCCTCGCGCAGCTGCAGCAGCAGGGGCTGATCAGGCATCTCGGGCTCAGCACCGTCAACGCCGAGCAGGTCGCCGAGGCGCAGTCCATCGCGCCGGTCGTGTGCGTGCAGAACTTCTACAACATCGCCAACCGCGACGACGACCCCCTCGTCGACTCCCTCGCCGCGCAGGGCATCGCCTACGTGCCCTACTTCCCGCTCGGCGGCTTCAGCCCCCTGCAGTCCGAGGAGCTGAACGGCGTCGCCACCCGCCTCGGCGTCACCCCGATGGCGGTCGCGCTGGCGTGGCTGCTGCAGCGCTCCCCGAACCTCCTGCTCATCCCGGGCACCTCATCCGTCGCGCACCTGCGCGAGAACGTCTCCGCTGCTGCGCTGACCCTTCCCGACGACGCGCTGGCCGAGCTGAACAACATCGCGTGACGGGCCGACGCTCCGCTGCCCGTTCTGCCGTCTGGTTCAGGCTCCGAGACGTGCGGACGGTGTTCAATGAACTTCCATGAAGGCCAACCGCTCCATCCCGGCCGCAACGGTGATCCCCGTCCTGACCTATCCCGACGTGCGCGAGGCGGTCTCCTGGCTGTCCGCGGCCTTCGGGTTGGTCGAGCGGGTGCGGATCGGCGAGAACCATCGCGCCCAGCTGCGGTTCGGTGACGGGGCCGTCATCGTCGCCGATGTGCGGGGGGATCGGCACCCGCCCCGTCCGGGCGAGGTCACCCACTCGGTCATGGCGCGGGTAGCTGACGCGCGGGCGCATTGCGAACGGGCACGGGCGCACGGCGCCCAGATCCTCATGGAGCCGACCGACTTCGAGTACGGCGAACGGCAGTACCAGGCCGAGGACCCGGCCGGCCACCACTGGACGTTCTCGGAGACCCTCGCCGACATCGCCCCCGAGGATTGGGGCGGGGAGTCTGTCGATCCAACGGGAAGCTGGTAGCGAGCGCCTGGAGACCAGGAACGTTGTCCAATGCCGCGCTAGTCGAGCCTGCGGCGGCCCAGCCATTGTGGTTCGCGGCCGGCGAGCACCCACCCGGCGACCGCGGCGAGCAGCGGCAGCCCGACGACCGTCACCGCCAGGTGCGCGACCGGTACGTCCGTGAGCGCGTCGAGGTCACGGTGTAGCACGCTGGCCAACCCGACATAGGCGCCAACGACGCCGAGGAGGGCGCCGAGCAGCGCGAGCGCCCCGGCCGTCGTGGCGGTCAGGGTGCGCCGGATCCGCCGGGGTGCGCCCGTGGCGGTCAGGGTGCGCAGGTCGCCGGCCGCCTCGCCGCGGATCAGGCCGACGGTCATGGCCAGGATGCCGAGGGCGAGCAGCGCGCCGGCGGCGACCGCCCCGGTCCGCAGTGACCCGAGCGAGGCCCGCTCGTGGCGGGACTCGATGGTGAAGCCGGCGCTGGTGGCGAGGTTCCGCGCGGTGGTCAGCTCCCGCTCGGTGAGCGGGTGGTCCGCGGCGACGAGCCAACCGACCCGCGCGGGCTGCCAGCCGTGGCGGGCCATCATGCTCGCGGTGACCATCGAGTTCGGCATCGAGGTGTATCGGGTGTCCGGGAGCGGCTGGGTCTTCGGGTAGACGCGGCGTTCGGGGATGTTCACCAGTTCGAGCGCGCCGGTGCGGACGGTGAGCACCTCGGTGTCGGCCGCGACCGCCGCACTGTCCAGCCGGTAGAGCCGGAGCAGTTCCGGGGTGGCGACGTAGAGGGGGTACGTCGTCATCTGCTGGCGGTCGGCAACCGGCTTGCCGATCTCGACGGCGGGATGGCCGGGCTGGCCTCCGGGCTCGCCCGGGTCGGTGTAGGAGGCGACCACCGCCATGTCGAGCGGGGTCACGGTGGGCGTGCCGAGGTTACCGGCCATCGTGTCGACCTGGGCCTGCAGGCTGGCCAGCTGCTCCGGGGTGCGTACCGGGATCACCGGGCTGGGTCGGCCGATGCGGACCAGGAGCTGGCCCTCGGCCAGGTTGCCCAGACCGGCCGCCTGCTTGGCCTGGTACTCGGCGACGGCGGAGCCGGCGACGACCGCCACCGAGATCCCCAGGGCGAGACTGATCGCGGCGAGCGCCGCGCCGGCCCGGGCCTGGTAGCGGACCAGGTCGGTCAGCGCCAGCCGGACGGCCACCGGCATCCCGCCGCGCGCCGCGGCCAGCAACCGGATCGCCGTGGGCCCGACGAAGAGCACCCCGACGGCGGTGGCGATGGTGCCGGTGGAGATCAGCACCGGCTTCTTTCCGCCCGACAGCAGCAGGCAGGTGACGCCGGCCGCGAGCAGGACCACGGCGACCACCGCGGTGCGCCGGGCCGGTCGGGGCCGTGGCGGCCGCGCCGACAGCGCGCTCATGATCGGGGTACGCGCGATGGCCCGCGCCGGCCACCACGCGGCGGCGGTGGCGGTCGCCACGGCCAGCACCATCCCCGCGCCGAGTGTCGGCCAGGGCAGGTCGAACCGGTCGATGCGGTGCCCGGCGGCCGTCTCCACCCGCCCGGCGACGAGCAGCCAGGCGGCGACGCCGACGGCGGTGCCGAGCACCGCGGCGACCGCCCCGACGACGGTGCCGTTGGCCAGCATCACCAGCCGCAGGTGCCGTCGGGTGGCGCCCATCGCGGCGAGCATGCCGAGCTGCCGCAGCCGGCGCTGCGCCACCACGATGAACCCGGCCGCGGCGACGAGCGACACCAGCAGCAGACCGACGGTGGCCAGAGCCAGGGTGGTGGCGGCGATCACGGTACGGGTCGTGCCGGGCCGCGACTCGCGCACGAGGGGACCGTCGATGGTCGCCCGGAACGCCTCCAGGGAGGCCCGGTCCCCGGCGACGAGGACGGTGACGGTCTTCGGCGGGTCGGCGTGCGCCGGGTCGACGAGGGCGAACTCGTCGGTCAGGTCCTTCGGGTTCTCCACCACCCCGACCACGAGGCGGTCGTGCCCGTCGACGGTGACCCGCCGACCGAGCCCGGTGCGCAGCGTCCGCGCCACCCCGTCGGTGACCGCCACCTCGCCGGCGCCGGCCGGGTACCGCCCCTGCCGCACCGCCAGCATCGGTGCGCCGTACGCGCCGGCCGGGTCCTGCGCCCGGACGTCGACCGGGTCGAACAGGCCCGGCACTTCCAGGTAGCGGTGACCGATCGCGTCGATCGTGCCGAACCACTGCTGGGCGGCGGCGAGCCGGGAGTCGAGGGTGGCCGGGTCGCTGCCGTCGAGACGCAGGAGGTGGTCGGCGCGGCCGAACGTCGCGTCGCTCGACGAGGCCATGTTGTAGGTCGCCGAGACGGCGAAGGTGGACCCGATGACGGCGACCGTGAGCAGCGCGAGGGTGAGCAGCTGTTGGCGCCACTCGCGGCGGAACAGCCGTACCGCCCAGCGGATCACGGCCCGGCGGGCCGGCAGGCCACCGCCCGGGGCGCGGCGGGGCGCCGGCCGGTCGGTGGCCGGTGGGGTGGCGGTCGCGGTCACGAGGCCACGTCCCCGGCGAGCAGGGTGTCCGGGCCGACCGACGGCCCGGTCTGGTCGACCACCCGGCCGTCGCGGAGGAACACCACCCGGTCGGCCCAGGACGCGAGCTGCGCGTCGTGCGTCACCAGCACCCCGGCGATCCCGCGCTTGCAGGCCGCGCGCAGCATCCGCATGACCGCCTCGCCGTTGGTCGAGTCCAGCGCGCCGGTGGGCTCGTCGGCGAGCAGCAGCCGCCGGTCGCCGACCACCGCGCGGGCGATAGCGACCCGCTGGCGTTCGCCGCCGGAGAGGTCGTCGGGGAAGTGGCCGGCCCGCTCGGCCAGCCCCAGTTCCTCGAGTACGCGCAGGCCGGCGGCGCGGGCGGCCCGCGCGCCGACGCCGTCGAGTTCCAGCGGCAGCGCCACGTTCTCCACGGCGGAGAGCCCGGCGAGCAGATTCAAATCCTGGAAGACGAAGCCGATGGACCGGCGGCGCAGCCTCGCCCGGGCGTCGGCCGACATGGCCGACACGTCGTCACCACAGACCCGCACCGCACCGTCGGTCGGCTCCTCGAGGCTGCCGGCGATCGTCAGCAGGGTGCTCTTGCCGGAGCCGCTCGGCCCCATGATCGCCACCAGCTCACCCGCGTCGATGGTGAGGTCCACCTGCCGCAACGCGGGTACGGCCGCGTGGCCCGTGCCGTACACCTTGGACACCTGGCGCATGCTCAGCGCGGCGCTCATCGGCGGGCCTCCTCGCGTGCCGGCGCCGACTCCGCCGGGCCGTGGGTCGCGGGACCGGCCGGCCTGGCCCGGTCGCTCGGCGCCGCGCCGGTGGTGGGCGTGGCCGGTAGGCGGCGCAGCCGGGCGTCGGCCGCGTCGAGCCAGCGGACGACCGACTCGAGCCGGAACAGCTCCGCGTCGACGACGAGGCCGAGCGCGATGTCCTCGGGGTCCGCCTCGGCCTTGAGGTGGGTGTACCGCTGCATCTCCTCGACCAGGCGCCGGCGGTGGACCTGGAGGATCTCCCGAACGTCGACACCGGGCATGCGTACCGCCACCTGCACCTTGATGACGAGTTCGTCGCGTGGTGGCGCCGTGGCGTCGGGTGGGGTCCGCAACCACGTGTCCAGTTCCCGCTCGCCGCCGGCGGTGATCCGGAACCGTCGCTGCGCGCCGTCGCGCTCGTCCGACTCGACGAGCCCTTCGCGTTCCAGGCGTTGCAGCGTCGTGTAGACCTGGCCGACGTTGAGCGGCCAGACCTCACCCGTGCGGGCCTCGAACTCCTGCCGGAGTTGCAGGCCGTACTTCGATCCCTCGGTCAGCAGCGCCAGCAACGCATGTCGAATGCTCATGGTCCACCATCCAGCGTGAGTATACCGGGTATTATACCCGGTATACTCACGCTGTCCAGCCACTTCAGGGAGTTGGCTCTCGCCGCCAGCGGGATGCCCTCGCGGTACGTCGGCGCCGCCGGAGCCCAGCCCAGCTCGCGCTTGGCCTTGGCGTTGGAGACGCGCATCGACGTGGTCATCATGGCGTGGACGTACGGGATGGGCCGCAGCATCCAGCTCGGGACCCGCCACGGCCGGCGTGCCCCGAGCTCGGCCGCGAACGTGTCCAGGTAGTCCCCCCAGCGCACCGGCTCGTCGTCGACGATGTTGTACGCCTGCCCGGCGCGCCCCTTCTCCAAGGCGGCCACGGTCGCGGCGGCGGCGTCGTCCAGGTAGATGAAGTTGGCGAAGCCGCCGGACGAGGGCACCGGCAACCGGCGCTTGCGCAGCAGGTCGACGATCATGCGGGTCATGCTGTCCTGCCCGTAGAAGAATCCGTAGCGCAGCGCGACGCCCTCCAGCTCGTCGGCCGAGAACACCTGTTCCTCGGTGGAGCCGATGGCCGCGACGGCCTCCCCGACCTTGCCGCTCACGGGCTCGGCGAACGGGTCGTCCTCGGTGATCACGTGCGGGCCGTGGTCGTGATAGCCGTACCCGAGCACGATCGACTGGGTGAGGAAGCGGTGGGCGCCAACCGCCCGGGCGGCCGCGAGGAGGTTGGCGGTTCCGGTGGTACGCAGGCTGTTCGTGCCCTGAAGCGCCGCCCGCATGTTCGTGGTGCCCAACGCGGTCAACTGGTGCATGACCGCGTCGGCCCGCACACCCCGTACCGCGGCGAGCAGGTTCTCCCGGTCCAGCACGTCGGCCACCACGGCCTCGGCGCCGGCGCCGCGCAGCCGCTCGGCGTTGGACTGGCTGCGGCTGATGCCGACGACCTGGTGGCCGGCGGCGATGAGTTGGCGGGTGAGGGGCGTACCGATGGCGCCCGAGGCGCCGGCGATCAGAACTCTCATGGCTTCGGTTCCTTCCTGCGGGTCTCACCTCTGTGGACGGGGTACCGGTCGGGCTTGTGATGACCTGGCGGTGTGTTGTCCCGCACAGCCGGCGTGAACTCCGGTGAGGCAATCCCACGACCGACGCGGCGCCCGCGACAGGTCCAGCGGGCCGGACCAGCGTGATTGTCCACCGCGGCCGCCGCGCGGGCGTAGGGTCGGTGCCGTGGTAGGGGCGGGGCGTCGATACCGCTACGTCGGCCCGGCGGACGTGCAGGCGTCGGTCGCCGACGCCCCCGAGGGCTCGCCCATCCGATCGCCGGTCGATCTCGACACCTACCTGGCGGCCGCAGATCCGCGCGACCGTGACGAGCCGTTCACCTACGTCATCGACCTCGGCGGCACGTTGCGGCTCGCGCCGAGACGCAGCGAGCACGTCGCCTGTGCCGGGGGTGGAGAGGTCCTCGGAGCGGGGGAGATCGCCTTCGCCGGCGAGCGGGGCGGCTGGGTGGTCGCCGAGGTGAGCAACCACTCCACCGGGTACTGCCCCGATCCCAGCTCCTGGGCGGCGGTGGCGGGCGCCCTCGACAAGGCGGGCATCTGCCGTCCGGAAGGCTTCACGGCGGCCGTCGTCTTCCGGCACTGCCTCGACTGCGGCGAGCGCAACCTCGTCCGCGACGACGACTACGTCTGCGCGCTCTGCGGTGCTGAGCTGCCGGAGGACGTGGAACCTCGGCTGACGGCCCAGCCGCCGACCGCGAACGAAGCGCGCTGATCGCCACGCAAGGCAGGCACCCATGCCGCCACGCACGGGAGCAGATAGACCAGGGCACCTGCCACCACTAACGGTGACAGGTGCCCTGGCAATCTCGCTGGATTCAGGTCAGGACGCGCCGCCCGGCTGGAGCGCTCCGTTGACCTTCAAGGTGTACGGCGCGTACTGATTGACCTGCTCGGTCGGCTCGTCGTACGCGACCACCGCGACCACCTTCTCGAACGGGCTGAGCAGGGCCAGCTGCCCGCGGCTGAGCGACAGGCTCGACTTGCCGTCGAACTGGACCTGCAGCGCCATCTTGTGCCGCTCGTCGATGCCGATCAGCCGCACGTTCCAGTTGTGCACGGCGGTCGGCTTGATCTCGGTGGGCGAGTCGAACGGGGCGAGGCTGCTGCCGTCGCTGACCGTCGTGCCGCCCACGGTGATGTCGTCGATCCGCCAGCCGCCCTCGTTGACGCCGCCGTCGCTGACGTAGCGGAAGCCGAGCAGGATGGTCTTGCCGGCGTACGTGGACAGGTCGTACGAGTGCGCCTCGAACCCGTTGGTCGTCCCGTTGACCGCCGGGCCGAGCGGCCCGTCGACGGTCTTGTCACCCGGGATGGCCGTGTAGGTCGCGCCGCCGTCGGTGGAGACGGTGACGTAGCCGTAGTCGAAGCCCTGCTCCGCGCCGTACTTGGCGAGGAATCGCAGCGTCGGGTCGGCCGCCGGCACGGTGACCGAGGTGACGGCCGCCGCGTCGGTGTTGCTGGCGTTGCCGGACCACAGCACCGGGTTCCCGGCGCGGTCCGGGTCGTTGGACACGACGGTCCACGCCAGCGGCAGCGGCGGCAGGGTCTTGGCGCCCTGGAACGACAGCGACCGCAGGTCACGGCCGCGCAGGAGCTGCCCGTTGGCCTTCTGCAGCGGCACGTAGTCGGCCCCGTTCGGCGCCGCGCCCGGGGTGGCGTTGGCGGCCGGGTTGGCCAGGTTGACCGTGGAGCGCAGGCTGGGCGTGGTCACCCGGCTCTTCGGTACGCCGAGCATGATGCCGTGGCGGGAGTCCCCGACGATCTTGTCGACCAGCGTCATCGTCTGGTAGTCGTGGATGACCTGGTACATGTTCCTGGCGCCCTCGGCCTTCAGCGCCGCCTCCAGGCTGGCCAGCCCCTGCCGCTCACCGTCGTTGTGCAGGCGGGAGATGATGTCCTGCCCGTACCGGTCGTAGATGAACTGCATGAACGAGTACGCGTTGCCGTAGTCGGCGAGCACCGCGTTCGGGTTGGGGCTCTCGCCCCACAGCGTCAGCGAGTTCTCCGGGCCGCCGCAGTCCCGCGGGTTGGTGTTGAACGGCGTCTGGACCGTGCCGAAGCCCTGGTAGCAGTAGAGGTGGCTGTCGGCGCCCCGGTCGAAGACGGTCGCCCTGGTGTCGACGTAGCCGACCAGCGTCTGAGCGAAGTCCGACAGGCCCTCGTTGACCCAGCTCGTCTCGAACGGGTCGGTGTAGTAGTGCGCCAGGTGCTGCCACTCGTGCGCGAAGGTGCCCTCGTAGACGTGCGGACGGGCCGGGCGGCTGGTGCACAGGTCGTCGGTCGGTTCGTTCGGCGGGTTGGCCCCGGTGCGGTGCAGCCAGTCGAACGCGTCGATGGTCATGACATTGCGGTCGAACAGCTCGTTGAGCTGGGCCGAGAAGAAGCCGGCGATGTAGGTCGGGGCCGCCGGGAACTGGTAGAAGTTGTCGTCCCGGACGTTGTCGACCAGCGTGACCGTCTTGTTGCCGCCGCCGGTGTAGACGCCGCCGTTGCCGTTGGCGTCCGCCCTGAGCAGGGCGTTGCTGCCGTCGCGGTCCGGCGGCCTGCTGAACGCCGCCGTCTCCTTCGGGTACATGTTGGTGTCGAACTCGTGGACGAGGTCCGCCACCTGAGCGTCGGTGACCTGCGTCGTGGAGGGGATCTGGGTGCGGCAGTCGCCGGCCGGGAAGGCGATGTCGTTGGCGACCCACACTTCGATGTTGTTGCCGACGGCCCGCAGCGTGTAGTCCTTGCGGTAGTAGCGGCCCTGGAAGTCGTCCAGTCCGAGCCACTGCCGGACGGTGCCGACCGGCGGAGTCGCCGCCGCGGCGGCGGCCTTCGCCCGCGCCTGCGCGCGCGGCTGGTATCGGGCCGGCGTCTTGACCTGCTTACCGTCCAGCGTGAAGTCCTTGCGCGTGAGCTCGCGGACGTCGCTGGGCCGATCCTTGTTCGCGGTCGGCTGGGTGGGGGCGGCCGCCGCGGCTGACGCGGGTAGGACGCCCAGGAATGGTAGGACGAGTGCGATGGCTGCTGCTGCGGCGATGCGGCTGCGTGCCATTAGCCCCCCTCGGGTGTGGTGAAGCCGGTTGACGGGGTCTGGGCCGCCATTCACCGGCACGACATTTACGTTCGTATCGGCAATCGTTGCCCTTGGCAATGGGCCTACCGCATGCTTTGCGGCCGACCATCGCGGCGACCGGAAGTCCTCAGGCCACCGTCCATAAAGACGTTAGTTCCGGCGTCACCCGTCCGGTGAGCCGATACCGCCAATGCTCTTTCGGGGCACCGCGCGGCCGGGCTCCGTCGATAGCTTCCGGTCATCCGGTCCGCAGGCGTACCACCGCGTTGGAGACGCGCATCGAGGTGCTCATCATCGCGTGGGGCGTAGGGGATGGGCCGCAGCATCCAGAGCGGGATCCGCCACGGCCGCCGCGCCCCGAGCGCGGCCGCGAGCAGCCTGGTCGATTGTGAGCCGGTGTTGACGGGGGCGTCGACGCGGGTCCTTGGCACTGATGGGCCACCCGGTACCCAATGGCCGGCGCGAAGCGGGGGTTCCGTCCCTGACATCCGTTTTCGCCCTCCGTCTGCACTCCACGTCCCTATAACGCTGGCATTATTTGTGGGCTATAGTGGGTGTGTGGGCGAGTGGGAGGTCAGCCTTACCGAAGACGTCGAGGACTGGCTGCTCGACCTGGCCAAGTCTGACCCTGACTCCGCTGACCAGGTCGCTGCGGCCATTGATCTGCTCGCCGCCGAGGGCCCGGCGCTCGGTCGACCGTTCGTCGACCGAGTCAAGGGCTCGAACTACAAGAACATGAAGGAGCTGCGGCCAGGCTCGGTAGGGGGAACCGAGATCCGTATCCTGTTCGCCTTCGACCCTCAGCGGGAAGCCATCCTGCTGGTGGCGGGTGACAAGAGCGGCAACTGGAAGGGCTGGTACGAAACCAGCATTCTCGAAGCCGACAAGAAGTTCGCCGACCATCTGCGAGAGCTGAAGGGACAGGACTGATGGCGCGTAGCTGGCGGGATGTCCGCTCCCGCATGAACCTCGACGAGGCCAAGGTTGAGCAGCACAAGGAGCGCATGCGCGGCGAGGTACGCGCAGCGCGACTGCGTGAGATGCGCGAGAAGCGTGGCCTGACTCAGCAGCAGGTTGCCGACCGCATGAACGTTTCGCAGCCGCGTGTCGCCGCCATCGAGAGCGCCGATCTGCCGAAGGCTGAGGTCGGCACGGTTGCCCGGTACATTGCTGCCCTTGGCGGCAAGGCTGAGTTCGTTGCCGAATTCGATGGCGAACGTGTGACCCTTAGTTGATGCTCGGGGCATGAGGGCGCCTCTGTCGTTGCCCTCATGCTTGTCGTGCACGTCGCGAAGCCTCGGCTGATGCCGGGGCTTCGCCGTTGACCGGGAAGCTGACTGCGGCATCAATCTCGCTGACCGCCTGCGAGTCCGCCGCTCACGGCGATGCCGTGCCAGCCGCGCTGTTGGCCCTGGGCCTCATGCATACGAACGCCTGACGGACCGTGTCCGTCAGGCGGGCATGCCCTCCACTGGCGTGTGGGGATGGATCTCAGGCGGTGTGGGGCGGTAGGCCGAGGAACTGCTCGAGGTCGGCGATGGCGTCTTCTACCGTGCCGCCGATCGCGGGGTCGTGCACCCGGGCGCGCAGCGCGGGGATGACCGGTCGGTGTCGAGTCGATGGTGGATGCGGGCCAGGTGGCCGAGGCTGATCGCCGCGGTGGCTCGGACGTCCTCCTCCGGGTGGCAACGATCCCGCTCCTGCACCCAACTCGGCTTCGCCATCGCCGCAGGCGGCGGCTGGCCGGGACTGCGCCGGGTCATCAGCCGAGCCTGGCCCGGTCGAGGCGGTCCAGCAGACTCGGCTTGCGGGCATGCCGCTCCCGCAACTGCTGCACTCGCTGCAGAAACGCCTCGGCACCGCCGTCTCGATCGGCCAGCGCCTTCAGGTCCGACAGCAGCGCGACGGCGGCGTCGTACTCCTTCGGCCTCTTCGTCTCGATCATCGCGGCCACCTGCTGCCACGCTTGCTCTTCCCGTCCGGCGAGCGTGTTCAGGTGTTGCTCGCGGGCGGCTGCAGCCGCCCGCTGCCGGCGTTCCCGCTCGCCTGCCTCACGCTCGCGGGCGAGCCGCTGCCGCCGCAACCAGCGCTCCTCTGCGGCAGCCAACAACTCCCCGACCGTGCGGCGACCGCCGGTGCCCTCGTTCGGGGTCGTGCCGTGGAAGCGGGCCAGCAGCTCCGACCGCAGGTGTGCGTCGTCGCCGCGCAGCAGCCGTAGGACAATGGCGTCTTTCTCCGGCTCGGGCAGCGCCTTCACCCAGCTCGAGAGCGCCGCCACCGACGGCGTCTGCTCCTTGAGCGGCATGCTCGTCTCGGCTGCCACAGCAAGCAGGTCGGGGTCCAGCCGCAGGAAGTCGATCAGGGCGCTCTGCGGCCCGGACAGGTCTCCGAGGCCGGGCGGGACGGGCGGCTCCGGCTCGTCGTCGTCCAACTCCCGGCCCTGTACGCACAGCAGCCACGCCAGGTACAGCAGCCGCCGATCACCGGCGGCCAACTCGGCCCGGGCGGGAAGGATCGCGGCGAGGTGGCCACCGCCGTCGTACTCCTCGTCGCCGTCATCGTCCTCGCTGTGCAGATCCACGATCACGTGCGAACGGGTTGCCCAGGAACAGGCCGACTCCCCGACGCAGTACTCCGCGGCGGTGGCCGGGTCCAGCACCGCGACCGGTAGCCGCAGGGCGATCCGGTGCGTGCCCCAGTTCGCCAGGTACAGGAACGCGTCGAAGTACCGCTCCACCCACTCCCGCGGGTCACCCTTCAGGTCACCCCACTGGTAGTCGTTGACGAAGCTCGACGAGGTGATCCGCGCCCGTGTCGACAACGCCCGCAACTCCCGCTGCTGCGTCAACGTCAACGGCCGATCAACCGCCACGAACTCGTAGTACTGATACTCACTCACCGCCGACCCCCTCCGCCATAAGGATCACCCGCCCGCCCAGTGCCGGTACGCCTCGATCCACGCTGCGCCGGACGGTGCCGGCTCCGGCAAGGGAAAATCCAGAATCCCGATCGCCTGACGGACTCGACCTCGATAGCAGATCGCGAACACTGCGCCGTGGCGCAGATCAGCCCCCGCACCGTCACCTCAACACCCAGAACCTGCGTCGTGAACGGCACCGCCAGATTGTCCTCGATCATCGTGAACAGTCCGGACAGCTGCTCATCAGCGTCGTAGGCGTCGACCGTCGCCTCGCCGACCAACGCATCCAATTCGGCCCGGCGGCTGAGTGAACCCACCGCGGCACCCTACGACAGCTCCGCATTCCATCCCGAACCACCGTGTCCACAGAGCCGATCGCTACCCAGGGGCGGCCAGCCGTAGGGCTGCCGCGACGTGCTGCTCACCAGCACGAGCCACCTGGCCAACACAGCGACGCTCGGTTTGTCGCCTGCAGTCCCCAGCCTGCATGGTCACGCCTGGTACCAACTCACGCGGGACGACGTGCCGTAAACCGTCGCGTGACACAGACGGCACCGGGAAGCGGACGCGTGCAGGCGGCAGGATGGGCGGATGTTGATCCTGCGCGCAACCGCGAAGCTGCGCCAACGCATCGGCCAGTCCGCCCCGCATGAGGGCGAGCGGTCCACGACGTTGCTCGGCGACTGGTACGGGCCTGCGCACCACCCCGGCCAGTACGGCAGCGCTGGTCGCGCTGCTGGAACCACTTGTCGCCACACTCCTGGCCACCCTGTTCCTCGGCGATCGCCTGAGCTCGGCCGGGCTCATCGGCGCTGGCCTGATCACCACCGCCATCGTGCTGAACACCCGCGGGCACCGCTGACAGAGAGGGGCCCGGGCAGGACCAACAGGACCTGCCCGGGCCCCAGGTGTCAGCAGGCGGGCAGCGTCGCCGCTGACGGACCCGGCTCGTATGGTGGCGGGGCGTGGCAGTCGGCTCGGGGAGGTGGTCCATGCTCGCGCAACTGGCAGCGCCGCCGGCCGTCGCGGCCGAGCGGGTGATCACCGCCGTACTGGCCGACCTACGCTCCGGCGACCACCGGGGCGTGGTGGTCGACTCCCCGCCCGGCGCGGGAAAGTCCACCCTCGTGGTCCGCGCCGCCGTCGAGCTGGCCGCCGCCGGCGAGCCGCTGATCGTCGTGGCGCAGACCAACGAGCAGGTCGACGACCTCATCGACCGGCTCGCCCGCAAGGCCCCCGAGCTGCCCATCGGCCGGCTCTCCGCCACCGACTACCGGCCCACCGACCGGGTGAAGGGTCACGAGACGGTCCGGGTCGCCGCCAAGGTCGCCGACCTCGGCGGTGCGGCCGTCGTCATCGGTACGGCGGCCAAGTGGGCCACCGTCGCCGAGGGCGTCTGGCCGTGGGCGATCGTCGACGAGGCGTACCAGATGCGGTCGGACGCGCTGCTGCGCGTGGCCGGGAGGTTCGAGCGGGCGCTGTTCGTGGGCGACCCGGGGCAGCTCGACCCGTTCTCCACCGTGGAGACCGCGCGGTGGACCGGGTTGACCTGGGATCCGATGCAGTCGGCGGTGGCGACCCTGCTGCGGCACAACCCAGAGTTGCCGGTGCACCGGCTGCCGGTGTCGTGGCGGCTGCCCGCCACCGCCGCGCCGGTGGTGGCCGCCGCGTTCTACCCGTTCACCGGGTTCCGCGCCGGCACCGGGCCGGCCGACCGGGCGCTGGCCCTCACCGAGCCGGGGCCGGGCGACCGGTTCGACGCGACGGTCGAGGTGGCGGCTTCAGGCGGCTGGGCGCTGCACGAGCTGCCCGCCCGGCACACGCCGCGTACTGATTCCGAGGCCGCAGCCGCCTGCGCCGCCCTCGCCCTGCGGGTCCTGCACCGCAAGCCGGTCGGGTTCTCCGAGCTGGCGCCCGGCGGCGCCCCGGTGACCGCGGACCGGATCGCCATCGGGGCCGCCCACCGCGACCAGGTGGCGGCCATCCGGTCGCACCTCGGCGCGGCCGGCGCGGGCATCACCGTCGACACGGCCAACCGGCTCCAGGGCCGGGAGTACGACGTGACGATCGTGCTGCACCCACTCTCGGGCCGGCGGGACGCGACGGCGTTCCACCTGGAGTCGGGGCGGCTCTGCGTGCTGGCGTCCCGGCACCGGCACGCGTGCGTGGTGGTGGCGCGGGCCGGGATTCCCGAGTTGCTCGACGCGCACCCGTCGACCGAGCGGATGCACCTGGACGTGCCGGTCAAGTTTCCGGACGGCTGGGAAGCCAACCAGACGATGCTGGCCCACCTCGCGTCGCACCGGGCCCGCTGACGACGCTGGGGGTGCTCCGGTCCGCGACCGAAGCACCCCCGGGCCTAAATCAGTTGCCGCGCTGGTGCAGCAGGAGATCGGTGACGACCGGCCGGTGGTCCGACGCCGCGGTCGCCACGGTGTCGGTGCCCACCACGGTGATGTCCGGCGAGACGCTGATCACGTCGATCCGCTTCACCGGATTGATCGCCGGGTACGTTGTGGCGCCGGTCGGCGCAGTGTCCCGCAGGTCCTGCCACAGGACGCTCAGCTCCGGCGCCCCCGGCTCCGCGTTCAGGTCACCGACCAGCACCTTCGGCCCAGAGTCGGCGGCCAGGATGGCCAGCGTGTCCGCGACCTGCATGCGCCGCACCGTCGGGTCCGCACGGTAGTCGAGGTGCGTGGAGTACACGTGCACGTGCGCACCCCGCACGTTGACGGTCACCTCGGCGAAGCCCGGTGCCGGGGCGGGTACCGGGTTGGGCACCTGGGTGGAGAGCCGGGTGATCTCGTGGTTCTCCGCCTCGAGGATCGGGTAGCGGCTGAGCACTGCCACCCCGTACTGCCTACGGGGGGCACCGGCGGTCAGGGGGTCGAAGTCGTAGATCGGCGCGAAGAAGGCCTGCATGCTCAGCCGGCCGGCCAGCTCCTGGGCCTCGTCGACGAAGTTGCTGCGGTCTCCCCAGTGGACGTCGACCTCCTGAAGGCCGACCACGTCGGCGTTCAACGCGCGGATCGCCTCGGCGGTCCGGGCCAGGTCGAAGACGTTGTCCTCGCCGGCCCCGGCGTGGATGTTGTAGGTCGCCACCCGCAGCTCCACGGGCGGCGCGGCCGAGCCCGGCGGCTCGGCCGCGCCCGCCGGCGTGGCGAGCGGCAGCGGTGCCAGCGCTGCGGCGAGCGCGGCGCCGAGCAGGGTGCGGCGGTGAATGCTCAGTCTCATCGGGTCCTCCGGAATCAGATGGTGAACAGGCAAGTTCTCACCCGCCCGGCGCCGGCGCTCCAGGGGTGGGCCTCAGTCGAGGTACGCCTCGACTTCGGCGATCCGCGCGTAGTCAGCGTTGTTGGAGGCCAGGACGGCGATGCGTACCCCGGTGGTCCGGACGGCGGGGAAGCTTGACGTACTCTTCACCACGATGTTGCCGCGGACCTGCGCTACGGTCTGCCACTCGCCGCCGGCGGTCAGAACCTGCACGTCGTAGTCCCGCACACCGTGAGTTTGTGGCTTGGCCGCGGTGGAGTTCGACGTGTAGAGGTCGATCCGGTTCATCGTCTCCGGTTCGGGCAGTGTGACGGTGTAGTAGACCGGGAACTGGCCGCTGCCGGCGGACTGCCATCCGGTCGCCTGGGTCCAGCGGCGGTCGCCGTCGGTGCCGCCGCATGGGTTGAATTCCGTCGACGAGGTCACGTACGTCGAGGTGCCGTTGGCCTGAGCGCCCCGCAGCAGGTTGTCGCCCGGTTGCTGGGGTGGCGGTGCCGACACGTGCACCGGGACGGTGAGCTCCGATCTGCCCGAGGTCAGGCTGACGGTGTACTCGCCAGGGGTCGTCCCGTGCGGAGCGCGGACCGTGAGTGGCGCGGTCACCGTCCTCCCGACCGGCAGGTAGCTGGAGAACATCCCGCGGGAGAGTGCGAGCGGCGCCTGTGCCGTCAGCATGGCGTCACCGAAGCTGGGTTCGCTGATTGTGTTCGCCATGCCGAGTGTGATCTTCGGCGCGGGCAGGCAGGGCAGGCCGGCGACGATGTCCAGCCGTTGCGGGCTGGCCGAGAGGGTGACCGGCGCGGTGGGGCGGCCGTCGTCGGTGGCGGCGGCGACCGCCGGCGGAACGGCCAGCGCCCCGCCGAGCGCCGCGACCACGATGACCCGACGCATCCTCGAACCTCTACGCAACCTCGACACCGGGCACCCCATCCTGCGTCACGAGCCGGGTCCGGGTTGTCGTAGTGCCTCCCGGCCGGGTGATGAAGTCGACCACCCGGTAGTCGGTCTCCCACCGGTCGTGGGTGAGCGTGCAGCGCTGGTAGCCACGCTGAACGTTGACGAACTTGACGTGCGGATTCTCGGCGAGCGTGGTGAGGCCGGCGGTGTCGATGTCCACACCGTCCCCGCCGGACGCGATGGACGTGCCGCCGAACTCCATTCCGACCGTCGGCGAGGACGCATCGTCGAAGTCCAGCTTCAGGTCCGACACGATGCTGCGATGCACGTCGCCGCCGATCGAGACAAGGTTTCGCACCCCGCGCGCGTAGGCGCCGGCGAGGATCCGATCCCGCGAGGCGGGGTAGCCGTCCCACCGGTCCGTCCCGTACCGCTCACCCGCCCCGGCCAGGCTGTCCAGCCTGGACATCGTGTTCTGCTGAGCGATGATCTTCCACCGCCGGGTGGTGTTGGCGAGACCGCCGAGTAGCCAGGCTTCCTGCTCCGCACCCAGGATGGTGCGGCTGGGGTCCTGCCAGGCCGGGTCGTCCTGCGCGACCCGCGGCGACCGGTACTGGCGGGTGTCCAGGATGTTGAACTCGGCCAGGTCGCCGTACGAGTAGCGACGGTAGATCTGCATGTCGGGACCGTTGGGCATCATCGGCCGGCGGACCGGCATATGTTCCCAATGGGCTCGGAACGCGTTGGCCCGCCGGACCAGGAACACCTCCTCCCACGGATCATCGTGCTCCGACACCTGCCCCGCCCAGTCGTTCTCGACCTCGTGGTCGTCGATCGTGACGATCCATGGCGCGGCGGCGTGAGCGGCCTGGAGGTCGGGGTCGGCCTTGAACAAGGCGTACTGGTCGCGGTACTGGTCCAGGGTCACGGTCTCCGAGAGCCCGGGATACATCAGGTGCGGCGGCAGGGGGCTCTGTCGGGCCACCTCGGGCCGGGCACCGTACTCGTAGATGTAGTCGCCCAGGTGCACCACCACGTCGTGATGCCGGCTCGCCATGTCCGCGTATGCGGTGTAGTAGCCGGAGGTCCAGGACTGACAGGACGCGAAGGCGAAAACCATGCCGTTCAGGGCTGCGCCAGGTGGGGGAGCGGTCTTGGTACGACCGACCGGGCTGACGTACGAGCCGACGCGGAACCGGTAGAAGTACTCCCGCCACGGCCGGAGGCCCCGAACATCCACGTGCACGGCGTGCGCCGATTCAGGCTTGGCCATGACAGCACCGGCGCGAACGACCTTTCTGAACCGTTCGTCGGTGGCGACCTGCCACTGGACCGGGAACTGGCGGTAGTCCATCCCGCCGAACGACGCGAACGGGTCAGTGACCAGGCGGGTCCAGATGACGACGGAGTCCGGTAGCGGGTCACCGGAGGCGATGCCGAGCCGGAACGGGTAGTCGGGTAACCGTGGTGGCGCTGAGCGCGCCGGTTGGCTCGCCGTGATGCCCAGCAGTGCGGTGCTGAGCGCCACCGCGCCGGCGGCTCCACCGGTGGTCAGGAATCGCCTTCTGGTCGAGGCGAGCGCCAGCAGCCGGCGGCGGCCGAAAGCGTCGGGCGGGTTGATTGCCATACGTGCGTGCCCTCCTGCTGATCAGAGACGTGCAGGGACGGTTGCATCAGCAATGCGCATGCCGCAACGAAGATGCATGTTGGCGGCTCCAGCGCGCGTGTTCCGATCTGACCATGGCATAGAGGGCGATAGAAATCCAGATATTGCAATGTGTCGTGCGCTTGGGATTCGGCACCGCACCCGGGGGCGCGTCTACCCCGGCGTACACATGTGGGGATCACCCGGGCTCGGCCTTCGTCTGGCGTCGCCAGTCGCGGCCGCAGTCAACGTCGGACCCCGGCACGGCATGACCAGCGTTTGCCGTGCCGGGAAGGCGAACTGGCCGGGCGACGCCCGGTTACGAGGATCCGGGTGAAACGGTCCGGCAAGACGTGCACGGGAAGCGGCGCCGGCCGGGCGCCTGGCCCGGCCGGCGATGCGCCGTCGATCCCGCGCCGCCGCCAGGCTGCCCGAGCTAATTGCCGTGCGGGTCAGCCGCGTTGAGGGTCGCGACGACCTGGTCGTAGTCGCCGCGCGCCTCGCCGTACCGGAGGAACTTCACCCGCTCGACCTGGATCTCCCGGGCGTCGGGCTGGGCCTCGATCAGCGCGACGACCTCCGCCACGAACTCGTCGAGCGGCATGGCGAACTCGCTGGTCTCCTGCCCGGGCATCAGCGCGGTACGCACCGACGGCGGTTCCAGCTCCACGACCTTGACGCTCGTGCCGGCGAGCTGCAGCCGGAGCGACTCGCTGAGCATGTGGATGGCCGCCTTCGACGCGTTGTAGCTCGGGGTGACCTTGAGCGGCGCGAACGCGAGGCCCGAGGAGACTGTCATGATCGTCGCGTCCGGCTGCGCCCGCAAATGTTCGATGAACGCGGCGATGAGCCGGATCGGGCCGAGCACGTTGGTGGTCACGACCTCCTCGGCCGAGGTGAGGAACGACTCGGGCCGGTGCCAGTCCTCGACGCGCATGATGCCCGCCATCGTGACGAGGACGTTGAGGTCCGGGTGCTTCGCCAGCACCTGCGCGGCCGCCGAGGCGATGCTCGCGGGGTCCGCCGTGTCGATCGCGACGGTGTCGATCTCGGGGTGCTCCGCGGCGACCTTCTCGAGCAGGTCGGTGCGCCGGCCGCCGATGATGACGGTGTTGCCCCTGGCCTTGAGTTCGAGGGCGAGGGCGAGGCCGATCCCGCTCGTGGAGCCGGGGACGAAGATGGTGTTTCCGGAGACGTTCATGCCTTGAGCCTGGCCCACCGGTGCGGTTCGGGGGCAGAGACCGGTTATCGGGGGATCGGCGATCCCTGGTTGGCCCGCACGGCGGGCGGATACTGGGATCATGGACCGCGCAGCCCTGGCCGACTTCCTCCGCCGCCGCCGCGAGGCGCTGCAGCCCGCGGATGTCGGGCTGGCCAGCGGCGCCCGCCGACGCACCCCCGGCCTGCGGCGCGAGGAGGTGGCCGCTCTCGCCACCATGTCGACCGACTACTACACCCGGCTGGAGCAGCAGCGCGGCCCGCAGCCGAGTCCGCAGCTGCTCGCCTCGCTCGCCCGGGCGCTGCGGCTGACCCGCGACGAACGCGACTACCTGTTCCGGGTGGCGGGGCACAACGCCCCGGCGTCGGTCTCCGCGGCGACGCACGTCGCCCCGGCGCTGCTGCGGGTGCTGGACCGGCTGGCGGACACCCCGGCGCTCATCCTGTCCAACCTCGGCGAGATCCTTGTGCAGAACCGGATGGCCGAAGCCCTGTTCGGGGACAGGTCGGGCCACACGGGGCTCGCCCGCAGCGAGATCTACCGGTGGTTCACCGACCCCGCCGAGCGGTCCCGGTATCCGGAGGAGGACCGCGAGCGGCAGAGTCGGGCCCAGGTCGCCAACCTGCGCGCCGCGTACGGGTCGATGGGCCCGCAGTCGCGGGCCGGCGAGCTGGTGCGGGCGCTGCAGAAGATCAGCCCCGAGTTTGTCGAGCTGTGGGAGCGGCACGAGGTCGCGCAGCGCTTCGCCGACCACAAGACGCTGATCCATCCCGAGCTCGGCCCGATCGAGCTGGACTGCCAGGTGCTGTTCACCGAGGACCAGTCCCAGGCCCTGCTCGTGCTCACCGCGCCGCCGCGCAGCGAGGGCTACGAGAAGCTCCAGTTGCTCGCCGTGCTGGGGCACGAGCGCTTCCCCGCCGACACGACACGCGGCTAGGCCCTGCCCTCACTCTCGCCTGTAGAGCCACACCTGCGGGTACCTGCCCAGGCCGGTCCGGATGCTGTGCGCGAGCCAGGACAACCCCATCCTGCCGAGGAGGGCGAGGGCAGCGGCTGCGACCGTTACCGTCCGCGCAGCTGGCGCAGAGCCGTCCACACCCGAGCAGCCGGGAGCACGCCGACGGGAGCGGCGATCGGCGAGCGTCGTTCGACGGGTGGCCGGTCAGGGGCGCCAGGATCTCCGGACCGCAAGCCTTTACCGCGCTTAGTACAACGTTGTACGGTCGGAAACCAGCATGCCGCCAGCGTTGGCTGGTCGCTCCGACGAAGGGAGGTGGCTGCATGCGTGAGCAGGGCAGACAGCGGCGCGTAGTCGTGCTGCCAGCCGCGTCGGCCACGGACGGCGAGGCCGGGACATGAGCGTGGCGGACCTCGCGGAACGCACCACCAGTGCCGAGCCGACCGTTCAACGAAGGAAACGGCCCGAGCACCGGCGCACCAACCTCTGGATCTGGCTGTTCCTGACACCGACCGTGGTCCTCTACGGCCTCTACACGGTCTACCCGATCATCGTGAGCTACTGGTACTCGTTCCTGGACTGGAACGGCTTCGACTCGGAGAAGACGTTCGTCGGTCTGCGGAACTACCGGGAAGTACTGGCCGACCCGCTGTTCTGGAACACCTTCAAGATCACCCTGCTGTTCATGGTCGTGACGGTGCCGATCAAGGTGATCTCGACGCTGCTCGTGGCGATCCTGCTCAACTCGCCGAAGATGCCGTTCAGATCACTGTTCCGGACGGCGTTCTTCCTGCCGGTCGTCACCACGACCGCGATCGTCGGGGTGGTGATGCAACTGGTCTTCGACCCGGCCAGCGGCCCGGTCAACCTGCTGCTGGTGAAGCTCGGAATCGTCGACGAGGGCATCAACTTCCTCGGTGACTCATCGACGGCACTATGGACCGTGGTCGGGGTCTACGTGTGGAAGTGGTTCGGCATCACCCTCATCTACTGGCTGGCGGCGCTGCAGACCATCCCCGACGAGTTGTACGAGGCGGCCAGCATCGACGGCGCGTCCAGCCTCGTCCTGATGCGGCGCATCACGCTGCCACTGCTCAAGCCGTTCACCGTCATCATCACGCTGCTGACGCTGGAGAGCACCCTCAAGATCTTCGACCTGATGCTCACCATGACCGGCGGTGGACCCTTCTACTCCACCGAGGTCGTCGAGATCTACATCTACCGGTGGGCGTTCGCGGCGACCGTGCCGCAGCTCGGGTTCGCCTCGGCGGCGGCCGTCATCTTCGGGCTCTTCGTCTGCCTCTTCGGCGTGTTGCAGCTGCTCGGCGTACGCGCGGCCCGGAAGGCAGGGAGTCTCACATGACCGCCGTGAGCAGGACCGGTACCGCCTCGCGGACGGTACGGAAAAACCGTTGGCGTCCCGCGTCGATCCTGCGGCGTCTGCCCTGGTGGCTCGCCGCCGCGGTGCTGGCGGTCGGCGCCTTCCTGTGGATCTACCCGTTCCTGTGGATGGTGTCCGCCTCTCTGAAAAACCCGCTGGAGGTGTTCGCCTCCGGGCTCAAACTCGTCCCCGAATCGCCGATGTGGGAGAACTACCAGCGCGCCTGGACCGACGCCGGGTTCGGCAAGTACCTGCTGAACACGGTGATCGTGACGCTCGTGACCGTGGTGATCGTCGTCGTGCGCTGCGCCCTGGCCGGCTACGTGCTCGGCCGCTACGGGTTCCGGGGGAAGAAGATCGTCCTGGGCGTGCTCATCGCCACCCTGTTCGTCCCCACCGGCTACACCATCATCCCGGTGGTCGACATCTCGCGGCAGCTGGGTCTGCTGAACTCGCTGACCGGCATGATCATCGCCCTGTCCGGCGGCGCGAACGTGGCGGCCATCCTGCTCTACGCCGGCTACTTCCGGGGGCTGCCGAAGGAACTGGAAGAGGCCGCGGTCGTCGACGGGGCCGGGTTCTTCGCCATCTTCTTCCGGGTCATGATTCCGCTCGCCAACCCGGCGACCGCGACGGTGACGCTGCTGACGTTCATGGCCACCTGGAACGCCTTCTTCCTGCCCCTGGTCTTCACCTTCAGCCGTCCGGACCTCAGAACCCTGTCGGTCGGGATGCTCGCCTTCGTGGGCGAGAACTCCGTCGACTGGTCCGGAATGGCCGCCGCCGCCGTCATCTCGCTGCTGCCGGTCGTCGCGCTCTTCATCTTCCTGCAGCGCTACTTCGTCGAGGGAATCGCGGGAGCTGTCAAGTCATGACCGATGCCACCACCACGACTGCCCACACCCGGCCGAACATCCTGCTCATCTGCACCGACCAGCAGCGCTTCGACGCGGTGCGGACGTACGGCAACCAGGAAATCATCACGCCCGCCCTGGACCGGCTCGCCTCCCAGGGCGTGCTGTTCGAGAACTGCTACGTGCAGAGTCCCGTCTGCGGCCCCTCGCGCGCGAGCCTGATGACCGGCCGGTACGTGCACTCGCACGGCCTGTGGGCCAACGGGGTACGGCTGCCCGACGGCGAACGGCTGGTCAGCAGGAACCTGGCCGACGCCGGGTACGACTGCGGCCTGGTCGGCAAGTTCCACCTCGACGCCTGCTTCGGCGGACGCACCGAACGCCGCACCGACGACGGCTTCCGGGTGTTCCGCTGGGCTCACGACCCCTACCGGGGATCGTCGGAGAACCAGTACCACCGCTGGCTGAAAGCCAGCCGACCCGACCTGTACGAGGCCGCCTGCGACCCCGACTCGGCCGTCAGCTTCGACAACATGCCGACCGACGCGCACTACAGCCGCTGGATCGGCAACGAGACGGTGGAGTTCCTGCGATCCGGACGAGAGGCCGACAAGCCCTTCTTCTTCGTGGCTAACTTCTTCGACCCGCACCACGGCTTCGGTGCCCCGAAGGAGTACACCGACCGCTACGACCCGCAGCGGCTGTCTCGACCGGTGACCCGCGGCGGCGAACTGGACAACAAGCCGCCGATCCTCACCGAGGCCTCGCACGAGTCCTACGCCGGCCACGCCCCCGGCTACACCTCGTACACCGAGGAACAGCTCCAGGAGATCAAGGCGGCCTACTACGCCATGGTGACCCTGGTGGACGACGAGGTGGCCCGGATCCTGCGCACGCTGGACGACCAGGGGCTCGCCGATAACACCCTCGTCATCTTCACCAGCGACCACGGCGAGATGCTGGGCGACCATCAGCTCATGCTCAAGGGCCCCATGATGTACGAGTGCGCGGTCCGCGTACCGCTCATCATGCGCTGGCCCGGGGTCCTGCCCGTCGGCGAGCGCCGACGCGAGCTGGTCCAGTGGATCGACCTCGCGCCGACGCTGCTCGAGGTGGCCGATGCCCCGACGCTGCCCCGTGGCCAGGGCGAGAGCCTCCTCGCGCTGGCCCGCGGCGGCACCGGCGGCTGGACCCGCGACTGGGCGCTGTGCGAATACCGCAACAGCGGTCACCCCTACGAGGTGCCCGTGCACACCACGATGTTGCGTCACGACCGGTGGAAGCTCGTCACCTACCACGGGTCGCCGGCGACCGACCGCGAGCGCACCGGCGAGCTGTACGACCTCCAGGCCGACCCGCGCGAGCTGGACAACCTCTGGTCGGACCCGGAGGCCGCCCAGATTCGGGTCCAGCTGCAGGAGATGCTGATCGACGTCCTGGTGGCCACCCAGGACCGCAGCCAAGAGCGCACCGCGTACTGGTGACCGGCCGCGGCGCCGATCGCCGGCCGACCACGTCGGCCCGGATGACGACCCCAGCGGACGAGGCCGCCGCGCCGGCCGGAGAGAAGGACCCACGTGACCGACCAGACGGCCCTGCACCCTCGACCGCAACTGGTCCGCGACCGGTGGACCGATCTGTGCGGCGAGTGGGAGTTCGCCTTCGACGACGACGACCGTGGCCTCGCCGATAGCTGGTACGACGCCGGTGCCGCGGCGTTCGCGCAGACGATCGTCGTGCCGTACCCGCCGGAGTCCAAGCTGTCGGGCATCGGTGACACCGGATTCCACCCCGTGGTGTGGTACCGGCGGACCTTCGACGCCGCGCCACCGGCCGCGGGCGAGCGCCTGCTCCTGCACTTCGGCGCGGTCGACTACCGTACGACGGTTTGGGTGAACGGAGCCCTGGTCGGCAGTCACACGGGTGGCCAGACGCCGTTCACCTTTGACCTGACCGGGGTGCTGACAAACGCCCGACCCCAGACGGTGGTGGTGCGCGCCGAGGACCAGCCCACCGACGTCTCCCAGCCCCGCGGCAAGCAGGACTGGCGAGCCGAGCCGCACGGCATCTTCTACGACCGCACCACCGGCATCTGGCAGCCCGTCTGGCTCGAGCCGGTGCCCGACACCCACGTCAGCGAACTGCACTGGACCCCCGACCTGCCGGCCTGCCGTGTCGGCGTGGAGCTGCGCCTGAACCGTCCCGTCCGGCGTCCGGTGACCGTCGAGGTGGGCCTGCGCCACGGTGCCGAGGAGCTGGCCCGCCATTGGGTGACCGTCACCGACGAGGTGGCCGTCTTCGACGTCGCGGTGCCCGCCATGCGGCACCAGATGAGCCGCGATGCACTGCTGTGGTCACCGGAGTCGCCGACGATCCTCGACGCCGAGGTCACCGTCTCCGACTGCGACGGCCGTGCGGTCGACCGGGTCACCAGCTACCTGGGCCTGCGCAGCGCCGGTTTCCGCGACGGCCGCTTCCTGCTCAACGGTCGCCCGTACTACCTTCGTCTGGTCCTCGAACAGGGGTACTGGCCCGAGTCGCACCTCGCCGCCCCCGATGCCGACGCGCTGCGTGCGGAGGTCGAGCTGATCAAGGCGCTCGGCTTCAACGGAGCGCGCATCCACCAGAAGGTCGAGGACCCCCGCTTCCTGTACTGGTGCGACCGCCTCGGCCTGTTGGTCTGGGGCGAGATGGCCAACGCGTACGAGTTCTCCCACCGGGCCATGGAGCGGCTCGTGCCCGAGTGGCTCGACGTGGTGCGGCGCGACCGGAGCCACCCGTGCATCGTCACCTGGGTGCCGCTCAACGAGAGCTGGGGCGTGGCGGACATCGTCACCGAACCGGACCGCCAGCACTACGCGAGCGCGCTGTACCACCTCACCAAGGCGCTCGACCCGAGCCGCCCGGCGATCTCCAACGACGGTTGGGAGCTCGTCGAGACCGACATCTTCGGCGTCCACGACTACTCGCCGCTGGGCGACGACCTGCGCGAGCGCTGGGGCGGGCCGGACGCGGTGCGCCGGATGCTGCACGGCCCCGGCCCCGGCCGCCGGAAGGTCCTGCTGCGCGGCCCCGGCGATCCCGCCCACGACGGCGGCCAGCCGGTCGTCATCACCGAGTTCGGCGGCCTGTCGTACGCGCCGAAGGCTGGCCAGAAGTGGTTCGGCTACGGCACGGTGACCTCGCCGGACGAGCTGCTCGCCGCCTTCACCGACATCGTCTCGGCGTTGCTGGACTCCACCGAGGTGGCCGGCTTCTGCTACACGCAGTTGACCGACACGCTGCAGGAGCGCAACGGCCTGGTCGACGAGTACCGGAAGCCCAAGCTGCCCCTCGAGCGGATCCGCGAGGTGCTGACCCGCCCCAGCAGAGCGATACCGGCGGAGGCGGTGGACCTCTCCCGGCGGGCGGCCCGCCGAGCGGGCGCCGGTGAGTGAGGACCTGGCCGAGCCCAGGGTCGCCGCGATGGCCCCGCCCACCCGCTGGACCGCCACCACCGGGTACGCCCACCCCGGCACAGGTGGTCTCCGCGCCGCCCGGGGGCGCGGAGACCACCTGCGGAGCCCTGCCTACCGGGTGACGCCCGCGCGGGTCACCCGGATCACTTGTACAACTTCGCGCCGAAGTCCTTGCCCGGCTGCCAGGCCGGGAAGCGCCAGTCGTCCACGCTGACCTTGGTGCCCTTCTGGCCCACGACCCCGATCGCCCGTTCGCGCTCTGCCTCCGACTTGTCCGACAGTTGCTTGAGCGCGCCCCGGACATCCGGGATGTCTCCGCTGAAGGCACCCTGGACGATCTCGCCGAGGTTGGGATGGATGGGCTTCATCTCCGCCCGCACCGCCGCCACTCCCGGGTTTTTGACCGCCGGGCTAGGGGCGAGGAAGACCTCGTCTTGGTAGATCTGCAACGCCTTACGGTAGGTGTCGTGCACGTCGGCCCTGTCCACGGCCGTCAGATCCAACGGCGGCTGGTCCATGTTCTCGGCCAGCTTCGCCTGATAGTCGGGCTCCAGGATCATCGAGAGCAGCCTGGACGCGGCCTCGACCTGTTGGGAGTCCTTGCTCACCCAGAACGTCGGGGGCTGCTGCACCTGGTGCAGCGTCGGCTTCGCCCCGCCGTTCGGCACGAGGACCGGGCCGACGCCGACCTTGTCCGCGAAGGGCTTGAAGCTGTCCACGACCACGCCGATGTTCCACGGGCCGTCGAAGAAGAAGCCGGCGGTCCCGGTGGCCCAACGAGCACGGCCGGTGCGGGCGTCCAGTGAGGACGAGGAGGGGAACAGCAGGCCGTCCTTCTTCAACGACAGGAGGAACTCGATCGCGGTGACGAACGGGTCGGTGTGGAAGGCGTAGGCGCCGGTGCGGAAGTCGACTTGTTCGTTGAGTTCGGCGGCGCCGGCGTATCCGGCGGCCTGGGCCAGTTCGGTGACATGGGTGCTCATGCGGTCGGTGAACTTCAGCGGTGCGATCCAGCCGAACACACCGCCGCCGCCCTTCTGCTTGATGGCCCGGGCAGCCGAGCGGAACTCGTCGTACGTCTTCGGCGGGCTGTTCGGGTCGAGGCCGGCCTTGCCGAACAGGTCGGTGTTGAACCAGGTCAACGTCGCGTACTGGCGGAAGTTGAACTGCGGGAAGCTGTAGATCTTGCCGTCGAAGGTGGTTACGCCCTCGAGCAGGGTCCCGTCCGGCAGCCGCTTCTTCGCTTCGTCGGAGAGCTCGATGGGGGAGAACCAGCCCAGGTTGACGAGTGTGGGCGCGGGAAGGCTTACGCCGGCCAGGGTGAAGACATCGGGTAGCTGGTTGCTCTGTTTGGCCAGCTGCAGCGCCTTGCCCTGTTCGTTCGGGTTGTAGACGGTGTAGTCCACGGGCACGCCGCCCTTGGTCCGGGCGAACGTGGCGAACAGTTCCTTCTCGACGTCGCTCAGCGGCTGGAAATGGTCCCACCACTTCAGCCGGCCGGAGCCTTGGCTCTCTGCCCCACCCTTGGGGGCGGTGTCACACGCAGCCAGGGCGGCGGCACCGGCGAGCAGGCCGGCGGCGCGGAGGACGTTACGGCGGCTCAACTGCGTCATGGTCCGGCCTCTCGTGTGGTCGGCGAATGCTCCTTCCGACGGTTCTACATCGTTGTACGAACCATGTAAAGAGATGATGGGCAATCCTTGCCGTACCGATTTCGTTCGGACGCTTCGGGTCTTACCCCCTGACGCCGACGGTGCTCTCGCGCGCGACCAGGGTGAAGCCGACCGTGATCCGTCGCGGCGGCCCGTCGCCCTCGGGGTTGAACCGATCGACGAGCATGCGCACTGCAGTGCGGGCGATGTACGTCTTGTCCGGAGCGATCGTCGACAGTGACGGAGTGGCGTACCGGCTGGCCTCGATGTCGTCGATGCCGATCACCGCGACGTCCTCCGGGATCCGCAGCCCACGAGCGAGGAGCGTGCGCATGGCGCCCAACGCGAGCAGGTCGTTGTGGCAGAAGACGGCGTCCACCGGCCGGCCTGCGTCGAGCAGGCGCGCCATGGCGCTCGCCCCTTCCGACGTCGTGTACGCCGCCGGTGCCTCGATCAGGGCGGGATCGACCTTCAGACCCGCATCCTCGAGCGCCTCCCGGTACCCCTGGGTGCGCAGCCGCTGGATCATCGTGGGATCCCGGCGGGAGCCGCCGATCATCCCGATCCGGTGTCGATCGAGCGAGACGAGGTGTTCGGTCGCGGCGCGGGCCGCGGCCTGGCTGTCGATGGCGATGCAGTCGGCGTAATCGGCGACCCGCTCACCGAGCAGGACCAGCGGGCTGTCGCCGTGCCGGCGCCGCAGGTCCTCGATGCGGAGGGTCTGGGGCAGCAGGATCAGCCCGTCGATGACCTGCTCGTGGAACCCGTCGGCGACGAGCTGCTCCCGCTCCGCGACGCCGCCCGTGCAGTCGATCAGCACCGTCAGCCCGTGGCGCTGTGCCTCCTCGACGACGAGCTGGGCGAGCTCAGCGAAGTAGCTGTTGCGGATCTCCGGCAGTGCCAGTGCGATCAGGCCGGTGCTGCCCCGGCGCAGGTTGCGGGCGGTGAGGTTGGGCCGGTAGTTGAGCTGCTCGATCGCCCGCTCGACCTTCTCCCGCGTCTCCTGGCGCAAGTAGGCGTAGCCGTTGATGACGTTGGACACCGTCTTGGTCGACACGTTCGCCAGCTTGGCAACGTCCTTGAGCGTCGCACGCACGCCGTCCTCTTTCCCGCACCTGAAACGCGCCGAGGCCGTCGTGGCATCGGCAGGGAGTACCTGTCCTACGAACCCGGGGCCTCTACATCGCTGTAGACATAGCGTAGCCCTCCCGTGACGGCCCCCGAACCCTCTCCGGCGGGCCTGCGTGCCGCTGATCCGGCATCAGGGCAGACGCACGCAGCGCAGCCCTATGTGGTTGGTGGCGCTGTCCACGGACTGGGGCTGCCGGGCCGCCGGCCGGTACCGCAGGCAGTACGACGGTGCGCAGAGCCACGAGCCGCCCTTGATGACCCGCCTGGGCAGGCCGGTGCTCCGGTCGAGGCTGCTCTCGAGGCTGGCGCCGCGGGGGTTGCGCCGCGGATCGACCGGTGCGCAGCAGGACGGTGCGGGCGCCGGGTGGTGCTCGGTGTACAGGTCCCGGGTCCACTCCCACACGTTGCCGCACACCTCGTACAGCCCGTACCCGTTCGGCGGGAAGGACGTCACCGGCATCGTGCCGCGGTAGCCGGCCGGGGCCAGGTTCTCCCACGGGAAGCGGCCGTGCCAGGTGTTGGCCATCACCCGGCCGTCCGGCGTGAGCTCCTCACCCCACGCGTACGGCGCACCCTCGAGCCCGCCCCGCGCCGCGTACTCCCACTGCGCCTCGGTCGGCAGGCTCTTGCCCGCCCACCGCGCGTACGCCAGCGCGTCGGCGTAGGCGACCTGCACCACCGGATGATCCTGGCGCTGGTCGATGTCGCTGTCCGGGCCCTCCGGGTGCCGCCAGTCCGCGCCGGGCACGAACCTCCACCACTGCCGGTGGTCGGTCAGCGCGACCGGCCCGGCGGTGCCCTGGAAGACGAGCGCTCCCGGCACCAGGTCGGCCGGATCGGCGCCCGGGAAGAGCGACGGGTGTGGGGTCCGTTCGGCCACCGTGACGTAGCCGGTCGCGGCCACGAACTCGGCGAACTGCCGGTTGGTCACCGTGTGGACGTCGATGAAGAAGCCGTCGACCTGCACCGGGTGGGCGCGGCGTTCCTCCGGGTAGTGATCGTCCGAGCCCATCGTGAACCGCCCGCCGCGGATCCACACCATCCCGGGCGGCGCCGATGTGGGGCTCTGGGTGCCGGCCACGATCGACATCTCTCCCACCTCTCCCAGGTCCGGCCCGGCGTCGGGTCGGGGGCCCCGAACCGTCCTGTACGACGTTGAACTACGCCAGGAACTGTAAGCCCGCCAGGCCGGTCCGCCGCCACCCGGCCGCGTCGCCGCCGCAGCCGGCCGACGGCCGACGTCTGGGGCGGTGATGGCCGAGGCTCTTTAAAACCATCTATTCAACGTTGTAGAACGGTCAGTACCTCTTCCGGGCACGCGCACCGGCGAGAGACGACCAGCCCGTGTCCGTACAGACCGGCCAGCCTCGGGACAACCAGAGATCACGTCCCAGGCCGCGGAAGGCGTCAGAAAGCAGCACCCCTGACGAGCGGCAGTTTTCCGGTACGACTGCCACCGTCCCGAAGGTGCCGGGCGCAGCCGCTGCCGGCCGGGACTCGAGCGCTACGAGGTGTGGCCACGTGCGCTCGGCCGCCACCAGACACCAGCGGGAGGAACCAGATGCGACTTCGAAGAGCGCTGACGACGGCCGGTGCGGCCGTGATCGCGGCGGCCGGCACCCTGGCGGTGCAGGCACCGGGCGTCCAAGCGTCGGCCCCGGCACCCCGGCCCGTGTACGCGCCCGGCCAGGAGGCGGCCGATCCCGGAATCGTGCGCGACGGGAACGACTACTACGCCTTCATGACCGGCGGACTCGCCCGGGTGGCGCACGCCAACACCCCCCAGGGGCCGTGGGTCCGGATGCCGGACGCGCTGGCGCGCTGGGGCGAGTGGGCGTCCGGGCAGGGCGCGGTGTGGGCCCCGGACGCCGTGCACACCCCGGCCGGATGGGTGCTGTACTACGCCGCCCAGGCGAAGGGCTTCAAGGGCCAACGCTGCATCGGTACGGCCGTCGCAGACCGGCCGGCCGGCCCGTACCAGCCGGCCGCCAAGCCGCTGATCTGCCCGATCCTCGACGGTGAGGACCCGGCGGCAGACCGGCCCGATCAGACGGCCGGAGTCATCGACCCATCGCCCTTCCAGACCGACGACGGTAAGCGGTACCTGCTCTACAAGACCCAGAAGACGCCGGGCACGCTCCGGATGTTCCCGCTCTCCGACGACGGGCTGCACGGCCGCGCGGAGATCAGCCATGAACTCGTCCGCCACGCCGACAGCATCGAGAACCCGGTGATGGTCCAGCGCGGCGAGTACTACGTGCTGTTCGCCGCGGCGAACTGGTACGACCAGTGCAAGTACTCCACCGTGTGGCGGCGCTCCACGGACCTGTGGTCGTTTGCCGACAAGGAGGAGCACGTGCTGCTGGACAAGGGCAACAGCGGCCTGTGCGGCCCCGGCGGCGCCGACGTCGTCGCCACCGGCTCCGGACCCAGCCGAATCTTCCTGCACGGATGGGTGTGCTCCGCGGACAACGATCCGTGCCGGTTCGACGGCCTCGTGCAGGACCCGAACCGCACGCGAGTGGTGTACGCCGCGACCCTCACCTGGGGCGCCGACAACGCGACCCCGTTCGTGCCCGCGTTCCTGCCGCCCGTGAGCTGGCCCCCGGACACCGCGCCGCGGTAAGAACGACACCCGGCCCACCTGCGACTCGTCATGAGGCAGGTGGGCCGGGCGCACCGTCGCTCGCCGACACGACGCCCGGTTAGCCACCGCGGACATCGGCCGGTCTGCGCCGATCAGGCATACCCACGTTCGATGTGCTGTTCGGCCAGCTCGGCCAGGTCGTCAGCGGTGAGGCGGAGGTCGGCTGCCGCGACGTTCTCGGCCAGATGGGCGAGCTGGTACCGGGGATGGCGAGGTGATCGGTGACCTGGCGAGCAGCCAGGCCACGGCGACCTGTGCGGCGGTCGCCTGATGACGGGCGGCCACCGTCACCAGCGGGGCCTGGTCGATCCGTTCCCTGCCCCCGCCGAGCGGAAAGAACCGCACGTACGCGATGCAGTCCTGCTCTCATGCGTGAGGACATCGGAGTCGGATCGGTGTTCACGTGGAAGTGGTCCTGTACCGCGGCGACCGGAGCGAGGGACCGTGCCTCGGCGAGCTGAGCCGCGTCGACGGCGCTGACGCCGAGGTGGCGGATCAGTCCTTCGTCGCGGAGCTTGGCAAGGGCGGCGAACCGGTCGCCATCGGTGTCAGACCGGCGACGTTGGAGGGCCGCGGACTGTAACTCCGGTGGCTGCGGAAGTGAAGACGTGCGCCACTCACAGGAACTGTCACGGCGGGGCCGCGGGTATGAGTGCGCGGGTGGTCCCGGGGTCTGTCACCGCTGGCAGACCGGTGACAGCTGACGAGGTGCTGCCCCGCGCCGGCGCGCAGTCCGGGCCGCCGCCTCGGTGGGGGCTGTACGGCGGCAACCGCCGCTGCCCGGACATGTGGCGAGGCATGGGCGGGGTCGGCGGAGTGTGGGGCCACCAGGCCGCCGAACGCCCTGCCTGACCACGACCGCCCCCATCAAGTGGCCCGCCCATCCGGACCGGGCGCGGCAGCCGAGGGGAACTCGTCGTCGTGGTCGGTGGTGGTGTAGGGCAGATCGATGAGGCGGTGTCGGCCGGTGCTACAGCCGGTCAGTTGCCAGATCTGGTCGGCGGGGCTGGCGCCGAGTGCGGTGCGCAGTTCAGTGGTGGTGGTGGCGATGACCGTCTCCAGGGCGATGCCGGCGAGGCGATGGTGCAGGTTCGTCTCGCGGCGGGCCGAGGGTAGGTGGAATAGCACCGGCCACGCCCAAGTGCTCATCCCATACAGCCGCTCGTACTTGGCGATCTTCTCGGTGAGGACGTCGAGGCGTTCGAGTCCGGTGTCGAACTCGAGAAAGAACGGCACCAACCGGTCCTGTTCGGTCCACACACCGGCACCGTCCGGACGGGGAAATACGCTCGGTCCGCCGATCATGATCTGCGGGTCCCCACCCCTGCGGTATAGGACCCCCGGCTCGTGGAACGCGGACGCGGGCTGCCAGCGGACCAGCTCACCGTCGGGGTGAGTGCGGGCGTGGGCCGCCAAGTCGACGAAGACCTGGTTGCCGCCGAGCAGATGCGGCAGGTCCGGCCGACGGGTGAGGGACTGCTTGCGGCGGCGTGCCTGGTCCCGGCGTGGTCGCCCGAGTCCGCGTTGGGCGTGGACGTGGTCGTAGCCGAGCTGGTCCAGCACGTAGTGGTAGGGGTAGGAGCCGCCGTAGGCCCGGTTGGGTCGGAACCGGTCCACCGCCCGCAGGACGGTGAGGCGGCGCAGGCGGCGTTGGGCGAAGTCCAGGGATGGGAACAGGGCGGCGGCGATCTGGTCGGTGGTGAGCACGCCGTGGTCGTAGAGCCAGCCGAGGAGGCGGTCGTCGCGGGCGGTGATGCTGGCCTGCAGCTGCAGCAGCGGATCCGAAGTCGGTAGTGGTTTACGCATGGGCAGCCCTTGGGGGGAGACCCCAGAGTTGAGGGTCTGTCTGGAACGGTATCGAGCGGGTGAGAGTGGCCCTGACCTGGGCTGTGAGCGGGATCGGGGGGTCAGTTCGGGGGTCAGGATCAAGACGGACGGTGGAACGGGGATCGACACCGAGGGCGGCACGGCCAGCCACACCGGGTCCGCTGTGACGGTGGTGGGAGAGGCGATGTGACGCAGGCGGGTGATGAGGCGGCTGCTGCGGGTGGCTGAGCTGGGTCAACATGCTTGCTGCTCCTTGATCAGGCATGGGTGAGACGGTGGCGCGTGTACCGGCCGCGCCGTGGCGGGCGGGTCGGTGTTCGCTGTGTCAGGTCGGGGCAGGTCCAGTCAGACGGCGGGCTTCCTGACGGACACGGGTCTGACAGGGACGCCTCGGTCTGACAGATGCCGCGGGTGATGGTTCTGTCACGCGGCCTCCTCCGGTGACAGATCCCGTGCGGGTGCAGTGGTATCGGCGCGGAGGACGCGCACCAATGCGGAGGCGGTGGCGTTGGACAGCTGGTGCCCGTCAGCGCGCAGCTGTTGGGCGACGGCCTTGCGGGACAGCGGCGTCCCCTCGGCCATGAGGGTGTGGGCGGCGGTCCGGGCGGCCGGGACCAGCGCGGCGACCGCCGGACCGGCATCGTCGGTCGACGCCTCGTCGGTCCGGCGGTCCGGGACCGCCCGGCCCGGGTCCGCCGAGACGGGGACCGCGGTCGTGGAGTCCCGGACCGCGGCAGCGGTCACGGCAACCGACTGGCGAGCGTCCAGGACCGAAGCGTCCACGGTCCGCGCCGGTCCCGGCTCGGCCCGCACGGGCCGAGCGGTCCGGTCCGGTGGGGCTGGGTCGGCGCGGCCGAGGGCGATCTTCACCATCGCCAAAAAGCCCAGGGCCGGCAGGGCGGCGGCGATCCAGCCGATCACCGACACCTCCGCCTCTACCACCTGTGCCGCCAGCGACAGCAACACCGCCACAATCAGCACGGTGGCGGGGAAAGCGACGCCCTTGCCCGCGCGCCGGTTACGGCGCAACTCCAGACTCGCGGCGATCGACGTCAACTCCAGAACGACGGCGTCGGCCCATGCCAGCCAGCCCGGCTGACCGTGCCCCGCCTCGACGTCATGCACATGCGTGAAAGACGCCGCTCCGGCCGCGCCGCCAATCAGCAGCATGATCGCCACCTGAGCGCGGCTCTCCAGCCGCTCCCGCCTCGACCGACGGCGGGACGGGGCATGGCGCTGTTGGTCAGGTGTCGCCAACAGCCCACCACCTGTCGACGGCTGTTCCTGATGACGCTTCGCTAGGCACCACCGGCCAGACCTTGATCGGGTAAGCGGACACGACGGCCGCGATCACCGGCCTCGCCGGGACGATGTGCGGTGATGTCACGTTCTCCTCCAAATTGGGGTTGCAGGTTCCAGGTGCGGCACGAGAGGGACAGTGCAAGGGCAGGCACCAGAGCAGCAGGCGTCACCACAACCCGCACAGCAGGCTGTGGTCAACGAGCGGACGCGGGACGGACGGCCACGTCGAGCCACAACAGATCAGAACTCCCACCGACAGCGCCGTAAGCACTGTGGGTGATGCGGCGGCTCAACTCGCCGACGGACGATCCTTCATGTGGGGCCTCCCATCTCCCGGCGCTACCGGCGCGAACAACAGCAGGCACCCCAAACTGGGAGTGCCTGCCCGCTGCATGTGTGGCCGACCGCGCCAGCCGGCGCTGCGGGAACTTATATCCATTACGCCCCGGAGATCCGACAGAGTCAACCTCCGATTCGCAACGGATCGAGCACCCAATCTTGCAACTAGTCCGGCCAAGTGCTACGGAGTCCGCCGTCGGCGGTCAGGCGCGCGGAAGTTGCGACGGTGACCGGTTCGCCGTCCTCGGCGTTGTGGGCGGCAAAACCCGCCATATTGCACGCCTGGATGGTCACCTTCTGCCTGGATCCGCCCTAGGTCCAAGCGTCACCATGGGTGCCGACCTGCAGGGCCGCCCGGCCAGTGTCCGCGCCTTCGGCTGCGGAGTCGAACGGGCCCGGTGCTTCAGGCGCGCGGCGCCCAGAGTGGACCTCCGAGCGCGCGGAGGGGCGCGGGTTCGCGAGGCACATAGCCGCGAAGTCCCCATTCCCGCAATGCCCGCCAATGCGTGCCGGAGTTGGCGTCGCGTCGCGGGAAACGAACGTGCCTCGGTCGTCGCGCACCGCGTTGCAGGGCGGCGAGATTCGGGTGAACGGCGCCGCTGCGGACGTGAATCCTGCACAGGAGCGACCATTCACGCCGCCGGGGATTCCCGGCTTTCCTGTCGGCCTCCCGTCACGGAGGGTGTTCATCTGATCCGTCTCGGTCGATAGCGTCGGTGCACTGGCCGTCGACGAAAGGCCAAGGATGAACGACAACCCGTACCCGTTCTCGCGCCGGCGGCTGCTCGCCGGCGCGGCGGCGGCCTCGGCGGTCACCGTGACCGGCGTGGCCGCCGCCCCGACCGCCGCCGCCGCGGCGACCCCCGTCCGCGCCACCACCCCGCTGGTCACCCGGGACCGGATCGCCACCGCGGCGCTGCGTGCACCCGACGGCACGGCGGCGGCGGTCGCCTTCCAGGCCGACTTCCACGCCCGGCTGTCCGCCTGGCTGGCCTTCTGGTCGGCGAACTCACCCCGCGCCTGGAGCGCCCCTGTGCAGGTGGTCGGCCGGATCGCTCCGGGCGGCGACGCCCTCACCCTGCACGCGATCCGCTACCGGCGCGACGACGAGCTGCGCACCGGCTTCGCGGCGGGGCGGCGGGACGCCACCCACGCGGCGACCGTGGCCAGCCTGCACCACCACTTCCCGAGCGTGCGCGTCCTGCCGGACGGGGCGGTCCGGGTCGGCGACGGGCCGGCCGGGTTCACCGGCGCGCCGGGGCAGGTCGCCTTCGCGGTCGCCGCCTGCCGGGAGCTGTGGGGCGACGGCAGCGCCACCGCCGCCCGCTGGGCGGAGCACGCCGGCCGGGCGCTCGCCCGGGCCGGGCAGCCGACCGACGCCGCCTCGCACGCCGGCTGGGCGGCCTTCACCCGGATCAGCCTGCGCCGCGGGCTGGGCACCGAATCGTACGAATGACCGGAGGTACACATGTCCCGCAACGAATTCCGGTTCGTGGTCGACGGCGTCGACCTGACCCCCGAGCAGCAGACCCTCATCGCCGGCGAGATCCAGAAGGCCGGCCTGGCCGCCCTCGGCACCGCCAACGCCCGGCTGACCAACCCGCTCACCCTCGGCCACGGCAACCTCAAGCTGCGCCCCGAGTGGTACGGCCTCTGGGTGCTCGACGGCCCGTTCGCCCAGGACCTCGGCCAGAAGATCAACGACATCGGCTTCTGGATGCAGCGGTGACCGACACCGTCGGGCGGACCGACCCGCCGGAGCGGATGTGTCCGAGCACGCCGGCGGCGAACGCCACCGTGTTCCTCGGCATGATCACTCCGGCGGGACGGGTCGCCTACGTCACGCCCGCCGTGCCGGCCGAGGTGGCGCTCGCCGCGGCCGGCGACTCCGACGCCCCGGTGGAGTCCCGCTTCCGGCTGGCCGGCCCGTGCGTCACCTCGTCCTGCGGCTTCTGGACCGGCGAACACTGCGGCCTGGGCGCCCGCATGGCCGCCTCCTACGCGGAGACGGCCGAACCGGGCGAGGAGCAGTTGCCGAAGTGCGCGATCCGGCGCACCTGCCGGTGGTTCGCCGAGCAGGGACCGGCGGCCTGCCCGGCCTGCTCGCACGTGGTCACCGACGCGCGCTGAGACTCAGTCGCCCGGGGGCGTGTAGTCGGTCTGCGTCCGGGTCGCCTCGTCCACCTCGGCCGGGGTCAGCAGCGGTGTGACCCGGGTCCGCAGCCCGCGCGCCGCGCCGATGCGGATCGCCAGCGCGGCGGCGGTGCGGTGGTCGGGCAGGTCGCACAGCACGTAGGTGTCGTCGTCGGCGAAGGCGAAATGCATCGACAGCAACTGCCCGCCGGCATCCTCGACCAGTTTCCGAACCACCTCGGCGCGCTTGGTGCCGCCGTCGCGGGTCAGCCCGCCGATCCCGTCCGGGGTGTAGACGGAGCGCAGCAGGAAGGCGGGCATGTCAACCGCCGCCCTGCCGCTGCACCCGCTGGGCGCCCTGGACCTTGGCGCGGCCCTGGTCCCGTTCCGAGCCCGCGGCGCCGGTGGCGGTGTGCAACCGATGCCGCTTCCCCGGACGTTCCATCTCCGCGCCCTGGCGGCCCGGCGCGCCGCTGCCCGGGCTCCGGTTCGCCCGTGCCGACTCGCCGCCCGGATCATGCTTGTTCTGCTTGTGGCTACCCATGGGCCGCGCTTACCCGCTGCCTCCGGCGCTAGTCCTGGCCCTGGACCTGACCCCGGTCCGTGGCGCGGGCGTGGTGCGGCAGCAGCGGCCCGCGCCGGCCGTGCGGGCTCCCCGCGTTGTCGGACCGGTCGACTACCGTCCGGAGGTCATGGAGCCGCGGTTCGGCGAGGCGATCATCGGGCGGGAACACCCCGCGGCCTTGCTGCGCGCCGAAGTGGACCTGCTGGTCGAGGTGGACCCGCAGTTCGGCGTCCACAAGCTCGTCAAGGCGATCAAGGCACGGACGTCTCGGGTGCTGCGTGAGGAGTTCCCGTCGCTGCGTTCCCGGCTGCCGACCTTATGGACGAACTCGTACTTCGTGGCGACCACCGGCGGTGCCCCACTGGCAGCGGTGAAGGAGTATGTTGAGCAGCAGAAGGGCCGCTGAATGCTGACCGGCCGCCGCTATCTGCTCGCCTTCACCGACGAGCAGGCCGCCTACGCCGAACAGGTCGGCGCGGTGTGTCGGGCGGTGTGGAATACGGCGTTGGAGCAGCGCCGTGAGTACCGCCGCCGCGGCGCGTTCATCGGCTACAACGAGCAGGCCGGGCAGATGGCCGAGGCGAAGAAGGACCTGGACTGCGCGTGGTTGGCCGACGCGCCGTCGCACCCGTTGCAGCAAACCCTGCGGGACCTGGACCGGGCGTGCAAGAGGCATGGCACGTGGAAGGTGCGCTGGCGGTCCAAGGCCCGCACGGCCCCGTCGTTCCGGTTTCCCGACCCCAAGCGCGTCGCGGTGCAGCGGCTGAACCGCAGGTGGGGTGAGGTGCGCCTGCCGAAGTTCGGGCCGGTCAGGTTCCGGTGGACCAGGCCGTTGGGTGGCGCCATCCGCAACGCCACCGTCTTGCGTGACGGCGGACGCTGGTACATCTCGTTCTGCGTCGAGGACGGCGGGAGCGAGGTTGCCCCGAACGGTAAGCCGCCGGTCGGTGTGGACCGGGGTGTCACCGTGGCGGTGGCCACCTCTGACGGGGGGCTGGACGAGCGTGAGTTCGTCACCGCGGGTGAGGCGGCCCGGCTCAAGCGGTTGCAGCAGCGCATGTCCCGGTCGCTGCGGGTCCATGGCCGCAGCCGCGGATCGAAACGTCGCGACGCTACCCGCGCGCAGCTCGGCCGGCTGAATGCCCGTATCCGGGCCCGCAGAGCTGACTTCGCCGCGCAGACCGCCGTGCGCCTGGTCCGCGAGCACGGCATGGTCGCTGTCGAGGGCCTGCGGATCACAAACATGACGGCCAGCGCGAAGGGCACCGTTGAGCAGCCCGGCCGTAACGTCCGCCAGAAGGCTGGCCTGAACCGGGCCATCCTCGCCAAAGGGTGGGGCGGATTCCTGCTCAAGCTGGAACACGCCGCCCGCTACCACGGGGCAAAGATCGAGAAGGTCAACCCGGCGTACACGTCGCAGACCTGCAACGCCTGCAAGCATGTCGCCTCGGAGTCCCGCGAGAGCCAAGCGGTCTTCCGGTGCGTCGCCTGCGGGCATCAGGACCACGCCGACGTGAACGCGGCCAAGAACATCCTCGCCGCCGGGCTGGCGGTAACAGGGCGCGGAGACCTAGCCGCAGGGCTGTCTGTGAAACGCCAACCACCCGAACGGCTCGTGGCGTGAACGCGCCTCAGCCACGGGAATCCCCCGCCCTTCAGGCGTGGGGAGGAAGTCAACTCCCACACCTGGTTGCGGCTGCGCGGGTCCAGACCCGTCGTCGGCTCGTCCAGGAAGAGCAGGTCCGGGGGTGTTGAGGATGCTCGCCGCGATGTCGATGCGCCGCCGCATCCCGCCCGAGTACTTCTTCACCTGCCGACCGGCCGCCTTGGTCAGCCCGAACGCGGCGAGCAGGCGGTCGGCCCGCTGCCGGGCCGCCGGCCGGCCCAGGCCGAGCAGCCGGCCCAGCAGGACCAGGTTCTCCGCCCCGGTCAGGTCCTCGTCGAGCGAGGCGTACTGGCAGGTCAGGCTGACCCGGGCGCGGACGGCGTCCGCCTCGGCGATGACGTCGTGGCCGAAGACGCGGGGCCCGCCCGCCGTCCGGGCGCAGCAGCGTGGCCAGCACCCGCACCGCGGTGGTCTTGCCGGCGCCGTTCGGCCCGAGCAGGCCGTAGACGGTGCCGGCGGGGACCTGGAGGTCCAGGCCGTCGAGCGCGCGGGTCGAGCCGAACGACCGGATCAGGCCGTCGGCCTCGACGGCCGGGCCGGTGTTCCGGTTACTCATGATCACTACCTCTCGTCGTTGGTGTCTCAGGAGACGTACGGGCGCGCCGCGCGGCCCTCGCGCAGCGCCAGGCCCCACCAGCAGAGCTCGTCGAGGAGCACCCGGGCGTCCTGCCGGAGCTGTTCCTCGGCCCGCCCCGTCGGCTCGCCGTCGAGCAGGTCGACGCCGACGGTGTCGCGCACGGTCGTCGCGTGCAGGGCGGTGAACACGGTCCGGAGCTGGTCGACCGCGTGCAGGCCGACCGAGCGGCAGCCGTACGACACGAAGCCGACCGGCTTGGCCTGCCACTCGTCGTAGGCGTAGTCGATCGCCTGTTTCAACGACGCCGGGAAGCTGTGGTTGTACTCCGGGGTGACCACCACGAACGCGTCCGCCCGGTTCACCTCCCGCGCGAACGACCGCATGGCCGCCGTGGGCTCGGCCGGCAGGCTGGCCGGGAAGTCGTACCCGGCGAGGTCGAGCACGGTCACCGTGAGCTCTTCGCGGCGGCGTGCCTGCGCGACGAACCAGCGACCGATCGGTCGCCGATCCGTCCCTCTCGGGTGCTGCCGATGATCACGGAGAGCCGCAACGGCGTCATGCTGCTTCCTACTACTTGCTCATAGTTGAGCGGTTCGGATGGTTCGCTCTCCGCCCGGCGGTGGCTGGGCTGGAGTCCTGGACCGGCAGTCTGGTCCGGTGGCGATCGGTCCGGTCCTGCAGGATCTGCTTCACCTTCTGATGCGGGGTGTGCAGGGCGATGTCGGGGTCGCCGGCTCGGTGCAGGATGTTGATCGCGGCGTTCACGTCGGCCTGCCACACCACCCCGCACGGCGTGCAGTGAAACCGGTCCCCGCTGCGTCGGCCGAGCCGGCCGCAGCGGTGACAGGTTTGTGAGGTGTAGGCGGCGTTGACATGTACGAGCGCAGAACCTCTGCGCTCCGACACGTTTTTCAGGGCCTCGGCGGTGACTCCTTTGGTCCACGCGGCGAGACGCCGGTTGATGTTCTTAGGAAGCTTTTTGCGGCCGGTGAAGCGTTTGGTGAGATCCTCGGCGATCACGGTGGCGGCCTTGTCCACGACCTCGTGCACCGCGGTGAAGATCTCCGTGCGCACCCGCGCTCGATGTCGGGCGGCCTGCCGGTCCCGCTTGATCGTGCCGAGGTTGTTGGCCTTGATCCGGTGCGCTTTCGCGTCGTCGCCACGCAGCGCGGCGTTGTTGGCGATTGAGCGGAGCTTCGCCCGACGCCGGTTTCGTTCCTTCAACCGGTCCGACTCGCTGGACAGCAGCACGCCGAGCTTTAAGCCGTGGGGCTGGCCGTTGGAGTCGGTGAGGGCTTCGGTGTAGCCCTTGTCCACGCCGGTCGTCGCCTCGCCGCATGCTCGCTGCGAGGACCGCATCTGCGCCGCGTCGATCTGGTAGTGGACCTCGACCCGGCCGCCGCGCAGGATCAGCCGCAGCGTCCCGGTCGGGGCGACGGTCGTGGACAGCGGGATCCTGACCAGTTTGCGGGGCTCGAGACCGGGAATCGCCAGCCACAACCGTCCCCGCCCATCGACGGCGGCGTGGTACCTGTCGGCGCGTACCACGATCTGATCGTGCGTGCGGTTGCGGCCCCGCCTCCAATGCTTGCGCATCTGCCGAGACAGGAACGGATCCTCAGCCCACTGGTCGGCTTTCAGCGCGGTGAACATCCGCTTGCGCTCGGCCGGATCGTTGGTGCGTCGGCTGATCGCCCGCCGGACGTCGACCTTGGCCGCCGCCAGGTTCGCCGCGATGTCGGCCATGGCGTCGCGGACGGTTTCCTTCCACGCATTCGCCAGCACACCGAACAACGCGTGGGTGCCGTCGGCCAGCCACCGGTCGCGCACCTGCCGGTCCCGCAGTCCGGCCCCGACACCGTTGATCGAGCCGTAGCGCTGCCACACCTCGCTGCGCACCCGGCCCAACCGACGGGCCTGCTCCACCAGGGCCGCGTACTTACCCGGATTCAGTCGGGCCGAGTAGGCGATCCGGGTGACCTTCACCGGTCACCCCCCACGGTCAAGTCCGCCCTCTTCAACTCCTTCTCGTAGCGGCGCAACCCGTCCAGCCGGTGCGAGAAGGTGTCCACGACGGCCAGGAGGTCCTCGACCAGTTCCTGCTGCGGGGACAGGGACTCCTGGTTGGCCACGACGATCTCGCAGCCGCCACGCGCCGCCAGATGCTCCAGCAAGTCGAACCCGAACCGGGCCAACCGGTCCCGGTGCGCCACCACCAGCGTGGCGACCTCACCCCGGTCGACAGCGTCCATCAACGCCAGGAACTTCTCGCGGCGAAGGTCCATCCCGCCGCCAACCTCGCTGATCCACTCGTCCACCGCCAGACCACGAGCGAGGCAGAACAGTTGCATCGCCGCCACCTGCGAGGCCAAGTCCGCCTTCTGACCCGGCGACGACACCCGGCAATACACCACAACCTTCCGCCGGTCGACGTCGAAGCCCGGCCGCAACACCCTGCGCACATCCGAATCGTCGAAATACCGCTGCCCGGACGGCAGACGACGGGCCGTGATCCGGCCCTCCGCCTCCCACCGGCGCACCGTGCTCACCGAACGGCCCACCCGCTTGGCGAACTCACCGATCCGATACACACCACCCACGGCAATCCAGTGTGGACAGCTCTAGAAAGGAAAGCAACCACTAGTCGCTGCTCCCCTCCCGCTGGTGTCGGGCCTCGACCCGGAGGCGCCAGACGCCGACCGGCAACCCGCCAGATCGGATCTGGCGGACGTGTGTCGGGGGCGGCTGCTTCAATCGGCGCCGGGACGAAGGGGGACGGGCATGACCGAGGTGCGCCTCGCGCGGTGGAGCGCCGACGACCTGGGGCTGCTGCGGCAGCTCAACGCGCCGGAGGTGCGGGCGCACACCGGCGGCCCGGAGACCGACGAGCAGGTGATCGCGCGGCACGAGCGCTACCTGCGCGGCACCGGCCCGCGCAGCGGGCACATGTTCACCGTCGGGCTGCCCGACGGGACGAAGGTGGGCAGCGTCGGCTACTGGGAACGGGAGTGGCGCGGCGAGCCGGTCTACGAGATGGGGTGGGCGGTGCTGCCGGCGTACCAGGGGCGGGGGCTGGCGAGCGCGGCGGTGCGCGCGCTGATCGCGGAGGCCGCGGCGCACGGCGACCGGCGTTTCGCGCACGCCTACCCGTCGGTGGACCACCCGGCGTCGAACGCGGTGTGCCGCAAGGCCGGGTTCACGCTGCTCGGCGAGACGGAGTTCGAATATCCGCCGGGGCACCTGATGCGCTCCAACGACTGGCGCATCGAGCTGACCCGGTGACGCACGACGGGGCGAGCCGGCCGGCCCGCCCCGTCGCGCCCGTCAGCGGGCGGTGTCCAGCCGGGTCCGCTGCTCCGGGGTCAGCTCCAGGTCCACCGCCGCGAGGCTCTCCTCGAGCTGCGCCACCGAGGAGAAGCCGACCAGCGGGATCGCCGGCACGTCCCCGCCCAGCAGCCAGGCGAGCACCACCTGGTTGGCGGTCGCCCCGAGCTCGTCGGCGACCGCCCGCAGCGCCGCCAGCCGGGCCGGCGTGCTCGGCAGGGCGTACCCCTCGCCGAGCCGTTCCGCCTTCGCGTAGGCGCCCTTGAGCAGCGGCGAGTACGCCACCAGGGTGAGCTGGGGCTCCGCCCGCAGGTAGCTGGCCAGGTCCGGGCCGACCCAGCCGACGTCGCCGTCGGGATCCAGGTCGCTCGGCAGGTCCGGCCGGCGGGGCAGGTAGCTGCGGTGGTACTGGAGCACCTCGTACCCGGGCAGGCCGGCCGCGGCGGCGAGCGCCCGGGCCCGCTCGATCCGCCAGGCGCGGTGGTTGCTGGCGCCGAGCAGCCCGACCGTGCCCTCGGCCACCAGCTCCGCGAAGCCCTGGACCGTCTCCTCCAGCGGCACGGTCCGGTCCTCGATGTGCGCGTAGAGCAGGTCGAGCTTGTCCACGCCGAGCCGTTCGCGGCTGCGTTCGGCCGATTCGCGGATCACCTTGGCGGACAGGCCCTCGGCGTTGTCCAGGTAGCTGGTGCCCGGGGCGAGGGGGCGGGCGCCGAGCTTGGTGGCGACGGCCACTTCGCTGCCGACGCCGCGGCTGCGCCGCCAGCGGCCGAGCAGTTCCTCGCTCTCCCCGCCCTGGCCGCCGTTGTGCCAGAACGCGTAGTTGTCCGAGGTGTCGATGAACGTGCCGCCGGCCTCGACGTACCGGTCGAGGATGGCGTACGAGGTGGCCTCGTCGGTGGCGGTGCCGAAGAGCATCGCGCCGAGGCTGAGCACGCTGACCTCGCGCCGGGTGGCCGGGTCGGTGCCGATGGTGCGGTAACGCATGGGTTCCTCCCCGTTGCAACGGTGCCACCACCCTCCACCTTCGAGTGCGCGCGAAGTCAAACTCTCACCAGGGGAGCACGCCGTAGCCGCCGCCGGCGTCCATCTGGTAGCCCCAGAGCAGGCCGCTCGGCCCGTCCGCCGGCAGGGTGGCCAGGTGCACGCTCACCTCGGCGCCCTCCTCCGGGGTGCGGAAGCCGCCGTGATGGTTGAGGTCGGTGGCGCAGTAGCCGGGGTTGGCCGCGTTCACTGTGATCGGGGTGTCCCGCAGTTCCTTGGCGTACATGGCGGTGACCATGTTCAGCGCGGTCTTCGAGGACGGGTAGGGGATCGAGGTCAGCGCGAACAGGGCGCCCTTCGGGTCGGTCATGACCTCGATCGAGCCGACCTCGCTGGAGACGTTGACGATCCGGGCGGCCGGCGCCCGGCGCAGCAGCGGCAGCAGCGCGTTGGTCACCGCGACCACGCCGAACACGTTCGTCTCGTACACCTCGCGCAGCGTGTCGAGGGTGGTCTCGCTGGGCAGCCCGGCGCCGTCGGCGCGGATGATGCCGGCGTTGTTGACCAGCACGTCTAGGTGGCCGTACTCCCGCTCGACCAGCTGGGCCGCGGCGGCGACCGACTTCTCGTCGGTGACCTCCAGCGGCACGAACCGGGCGTCCGTACCCTCGGCGCGCAGCTTGTCCGCCGCCGCCCGGCCCCGCGCGGCGTCGCGCGCGCCGACCAGCACGGTCATTCCGCGCGCGCCGAGCTGCCGGGCGGTGGCCAGGCCGATTCCCTTGTTGGCCCCGGTGATCAGGGCGATTGTCGTCGTCATGCCGTCGAGGCTGCCGCCGGGCGCGGGCCGGCGGGAGAGGCCCGCCGAGGCTGGTACCGGCGGTACCAGCCTCGGCGGCCGGCGGTGCGGCAGGCTGGGGGGCATGAGCACATTGCGTCGCGACGAGCTGGCCGGGTTCCTGCGCACCCGCCGCGTCCGGTTGCGCCCCGCCGAGGTCGGCCTCCCCGAGGGGGTGCGCCGCCGCACGCCGGGCCTGCGCCGCCAGGAGGTCGCCCAGCTCGCCGGCATGTCCATCGACTACTACATCCGGCTGGAGCAGGGGCGTGGGCCGCACCCGTCCCGGCAGGTGCTCGCCGCGCTGGCTCGGGCGCTGCTGCTCAGCCGGGATGAGCGGGCGTACCTGTTCCGGGTCGCCGGGGAGAGCCCGCCGGACGCGGTGGGCCCGGCCCGGGAGGTGCCGGCGGGGCTGCGGCACCTGCTCGACGCGATGACGGAGACGCCCGCCTATCTGGTCGACGCCGCATACGAGGTGCTGGCCTGGAACCGGCTGGCCGCTTGGTTCGTCGGCGACCTGTCGACTGTGCCGGTCGGCGAGCGGAGCATGGTCCGCTGGATGTTCGGTCGGGAGGTGCCGGAGTCGCACTGGGCCGACCCTGAGGTGCTGCGCTTCGCCCGGACGACCGTGGCCGACCTGCGGGCCGCGTACGGCCGCTACCCGGCCGATCCGGCGCTGGCCGCGCTGGTCACCGAGCTGCTCGGGCTCTCCCCACGGTTCGCCGCGCTCTGGGCCGAGCACGAGGTGGGGGAGCGGCGCCCGACCGTCAAGCGGGTCGCCCACCCGGAGCTGGGCCCGCTGGAGTTCGAGTGCCGGGTGCTGCACGTGCCGGAGACCGACCAGCGGCTGATCGTCTACGTTCCCGCGCCGGGGTCGCCGACGCAGTCCGCGTTCCGGCGGGTCGCCGAGCGGGTCCACTCCTGAGCCCGCGACCGGGGCCGGCAGCCCGGCCTCCGGTCGCGGTGGCGGCTCAGTCGGGCACGTAGTCGAAGGTGTCCGGGTTCGGCCCCTGCCGGCCCGCCTCGCCCTTGTCCAGGCCGTTGAGCCGGTCCATGGACGCGTCGTCCAGCTCGAAGTCGAAGATCCGGAAGTTCTCCTCGATCCGGCTCGGCGTGGTCGACTTCGGGAAGACGATGTCGCCGCGCTGCACGTGCCAGCGCAGCACCACCTGGGCCGGGGTCCGGCCGACCTCTTCGGCGATGTCGACGACGGTCGGGTCGTCCAGCACCTTGCCCTGGGCGATCGGCGACCACGCCTCGGTGAGGATGTTGTGTGCCTTGCCGTAGGCGCGCACCTGCTCGTTGGCGAAGTAGGGGTGCACCTCGATCTGGTTCACGGCCGGCGTGATCTCCGCCTCGGCGGCGAGCCGCTCCAGGTGGGCCACCTGGAAGTTGGAGACGCCGATCGACCTGGCCCGGCCGTCGCGCTGGAGTTCCTCCAGCGCCCGCCAGGTGGACACGAAGTCGCCGTCGTAGAGGGTGGGCAGCGGCCAGTGGATCAGGAACAGGTCGAGGTAGTCGAACTTCAGCTCGGCGAGGGTCGACTCGAACGCCTTGCGGGCGTCGTCCGGGCGGTGGAAGGCGTTGCTCAGCTTGCTGGTGACGAAGACCTCGCTGCGGTCCAGCCCGGAGGTGCGCACGGCCTGCCCGACCTCGGCCTCGTTGCCGTACATCTCGGCCGTGTCGATGTGCCGGTAGCCGATCTCCAGCGCCGTGCTGACGGCCTGCACGGTGTCCTTCGGCTCGATCTGGAAGACCCCGAAGCCGAGCTGCGGGATGGTGTTGCCGTCGTTGAGCGAGATGTCGGGAACGCTGTTCGGGGCCATGGAAGCCTCATCTCCGATCGTCCGGGTGCCCGGGAACGCTTCCACGCGCGGCGCCGGGCCTTGCCACCCGGGTTCTCTACCCGCTCGACCCGGCTCGTCACGGCCGCTGTCGGGTGATCTGCGCCGCCACCGGTGGTTCACCCCACCTGCGGCTGCTGACCCGTTCCGTCCTGGCCGGCCTCGAAGAGCACCGGCCAGGGCCGGGCGGCCGACGCGAGCGCCGCGGTCGCCGGTGGTGGCTCCGCGACGGCCAGCACCTCGGCCGCGAGCTGCCCGAACATTGGGGCCGCCGGGTGCCCCGCCCGCGCCGGCCAGGCCGCCGAGGTCCGCTTGACCAGCGGCGCGTCGACCAGCGGCCGCCAGGCGATCCGCGGCTCGCGGCGGGCCGCCGACTCCGGTTCCAGGGCGACCGCGCCACCGGCCAGCAGCAGTCCGAACAGGAACTCCGGGTTGCGGGCGGGCCGGACCCGGGCCGGCGCGAAGCCGTGCCGGCGGCAGACCGCCAGCAGGTGCCCGTGCCAGCCGGGCGCGGTGGCCGGCGGCGCGGTGATCAGGTCCAGGCCGGCCAGGTCGGCCAGCTTCACCTCGCGGGCCCGGGCCGCCGCAGCGGCCCGGGGCAGCAGCACCCCGACCGGCGCGTCCACGGCCGGGCCGAAGCGCAGCCCGGCCTCCTCCACCGGGTGGTGCAGCAGACCCACGTCGAGCCGCCCCTCGGCCAGCATCCGCCGCTGCTCCGCGCTGGTCAGCTCGTGCAGGTCGAGGTCGAGCCCGGGTGCGCGGGCGGCGAGCCCGTCGAGCAGCGCGCGCAGCGTCACGGCCGGGGTCTCCGGGGGTACGCCGGCGCGCAGCACGCCGAGCGCGCCCCGGCGGACCTGGTCGACGAGGTTGCGCAGCCGGCGCTCCCCGGCGAGCAGTTCGTCGGCCTCGCCGAGCAGGAGTTGGCCGGCCGTGGTGAGCCGGACCTGGCGCTGCGACCGGTCGAAGAGGGTGGCGCCCAGCTCGCGTTCCAGCCGCTGGATCGACTGGCTCAGCGGCGGCTGCGCCATGCCCAGCACCTCGGCCGCCCGCCCGAAGTGCAGCTCCCGGGCCACCACCACGAAGTGCCGCAGGTGTCGCAGCAGGTCCACGACGGGCACCCTACGCCCGTCCCGGTCGCCGCTGGTTAGCGTGTCGGGGTGAGCGGGGAGCGGATCGGGGAGATCTTCCGGCGGGCCGGGATCAGCGGCTGCCTGCACGTCGAGGACGTCGACGCGCCGGGGCGGGAGGTGACGCTGCGGGCCGACGAGCAGGTGGTGATCGCCTCCGTGTTCAAGATCCTGCTGGTGCTGGAGTTCGCCCGGCAGGTCGTCGCCGGCCAGCTCGACCCGGTGGAGCGGGTGCTGGTCGGTGCCGCCGACCGGCTCGGCGGCTGGGGCGTCGCCGGCTGCGCCGACGACGTCGAGGTGTCCCTGCGCGACCTGGCCTACTTCGCCATGTCGGTCAGCGACAACACCGCCGCGGACCTGCTGCTGCGCCGGGTCGGCCCGGACGTGCTGCCGATGCTCGCCGCCGAGCTGGACCTGCCGCGTACCCGGATCGTCGGCGGCCCCCGGCAGTTGGTCGAGACGATGCTCGCCGACGTGGGGGCCCGCACCGAGGCCGACTTCGCCCGGATCTTCCCCACCCTGCCGTCGGAGCGCATCCGGGCCATGCGGGTGTTCGACCCGGAGCACACCACCTCCAGCACGGCCCGGGAGATGACCCGGCTGCTCGGCCTGATCTGGCGGGACGAGGCGGGGCCGCCGGCCGCCTGCGCGATGGTCCGCGAGCTGATGGCCCGGCAGCTCTTCTGGACCCGGCTCGCGGCCGGCTTCCCGCCCGGCGTCCGGGTCGCCGGCAAGACCGGCACCCTGCCCGGCCTGCACCTGGAGGCCGGGGTCGTCGAGTATCCCGACGGCGGCCGGTACGCGGTCGCGGTCTTCGCCCGCACCGAGCGGCTCAGCACCCGCCGGATCGACGTGGACCTGGCCATGGGGGAGGCCGCCCGGGCCGCCGTCGAGGTGCTGCGCGCCGGCTGATTTCCCGGCCGCGCCGGCCCGGGTCAACGGTCGTGACCTGCGGTGATATCCGGACGCGTATCGAGCTAACCGCCCGTCGATCTTGGACATCGGCGGGCGGCCGGTGGTGGGGTGGGCGGACCGATCAACCTGTCCCGCACGGGGAGGACGCCTCATGCTCGACAAACGCCCCTACGACCGCCGCCGCTTCCTGCGCGATGCCGCCGTCGGCACCGCCGCCGTGTCCACCGCCGGCCTGGTCGCCGGCGCATCCGCCGCGCCGGCCCAGGCCGCCCCGGTCGCCGCCGCCGGGCCTCGGCGCTCCGGCGCGGTCAGCTTCCGCTGGTGGGGTACGTCCGGCTGGCGGATCGACATCGGCAACCGGACCGTGCTGGTCGACCCGTACCTGAGCCGCTACGACACCGGCCTGTTCACGGGCGCGTTCAACGAGAACACCCTGCTGACGGTGGACACCACCGCCGTCGACCCGCTGGTGGACCGGGCCGAGAACATCCTGGTCACGCACACCCACTGGGACCACTTCAACGACGTGCCCTACATCGCCGGGCGCACCGGCGCCCGGGTCGTCGGCACGCTGACCGCCTACCACCTCGGGCTGGCGTACGGGCTGCCGGGCGGGCAGCTCGCGCCGGTCAAAGGCGGCGAGGTGCTCGACTTCGGCGCGTACACGGTCGAGGTGGTCAGCTCCCTGCACAGCCGCAACGCCGCCTGGTCGATGGCCTTCCCCGGGGTGCGGGTCAGCCGGCCGCCGAAGCCGGAGAGGATCTCCGACCTGCCCGAGGGGGACACCCTGGCGTACCAGATCCGCGTCGACGGCGGCCCGTCGGTGTTCTTCATGGGGGCGAGCGACTTCGCCGAGCGCAACCTGGCCGGGCTGGCTCCCGACGTGGCGATGGTGGCCTCCGCCGCGACCACCGCCACGGCCGACTACGTGCCCCGGCTGATGGCCGCCCTCGACCATCCGACGGTCGTGGTGCCGGTGCACTGGGACAACTTCGAGACGCCGCTGACCAACCCGCCGACGGTGGCGCCGAACGACCGCAAGCGCCTCGACGACCTGATCGCCGCCGTGCGCAAGGCGTCGCCGCGCAGCCGCGTGCTGGTGCCCGAGTACCACACGGCGTACCACTTCTGAGGATCGGTCGCGGAGGGGTCGGGCCACGGGGGCCGGCCCCTCCGCTCAGCCGGCGGTCAGGTCGCGCAGGGCCAGCACCGACTTCCAGTTCCGGGTGGTCGCCACCACGCCCAGCTTCTTCTCCAGGTGGGCGTTGGTGAACTTCGTCCGCCCGTAGCCGCCATCGGGGAAGTGCAGGTGGACCTCGCGGCCGTCGACCGCGAACTCCAGGTTCTCCCCGGCCGGCGCGACCAGGTCCTTGACCCGGGCCGGGCTCGGCGCGGCGGACAGGAAGGCCACCAGCATCCGGGTCAGGTCGTCCTGCTTCCCGGCGTACGGGCTGGCCGCGGCGACCGCCGCCAGCTCGTCGCCGCTGCGCACCAGCACCGGCACGCGCAGGTCCAGCTCGTCGGCGAGCTTGCCGGCGATGCCCTCGGCCAGGAGGTCGTCCTTGGTCGGCGGGCTGCTGAAGACCACGTTGCCGCTCTGCAGGTAGGTCTTGACGTCCTCGTGCCCGAGGTCGGTGACGATGCGGCGCAGGTCGGCCATTGCCAGCCGAGTGCTGCCGACGTTGACGCCCCGCAGTAGGGCGGCGTAGCGGGTCATCGGGATCCTCCTCGTCTCGCCGTCACTCGACTCGGCAACCAGCCTAGGGGCCCGTCGGCCGGCCGGGCGTGTGGCCGCGTCAGCCTGGCCGGTGCACACCCGCGTCGCGCGCCTTTGCCACCGCCTGCGCCCGGTCGGCGACGCCGAGCTTGAGCAGGACGTTCGAGACGTGGTTCTGCACGGTCTTCAGGCTGATCCCGATCCGGGCGGCGATGGCCTGGTTGGACTGGCCGGCGGCCAGCCTGGCGAGGACGTCGAACTCCCGCTCGGTGAGCTGTGGAAACGGGTTGGCCGGCCCGGTCTCGGTGAGCGCCGCGAGCATGCGGTCGGCGACCGCGGCGTCGAAGATGGCCTGATCGGCGTGCACGGCACGGACCGCTCGAATGATCTCGTCCGGTTCGGCGTCCTTCAACAGGTAGCCCCGGGCGCCGGCACGTACCGCCTGGCGAACCATGACGTGTTCGGAGTGCATGGTCAGCACCAGCACCCGGGTGCGCAGGCCGTGGCGACGGATCTGCTCCGTCGCGTCGACGCCGCCCCCGCCCGGCATGTGCAGGTCGATGATCGCCACGTCGGGGTCGTGCTCGCGGGCGGCCGCGACGGCTCCGGGCGTGTCCGCCGCCTCAGCCACCACGCTGATCCCCGGCACGCTGTCGAGCAGCCGGTGCAGCCCCATCCGGAACACGTGATGGTCGTCGGCGATGACCACCCGCAGCTCGCTCACTGGACACCCCCGACCGGAAGCACCGCCCGCACCCGCGTACCGCCACCGGGGCGCGGGCCCAACTCGAACTGGCCGCCCAGCTCGCGTACCCGCCGCCGCATCGACCCGGTGCCGACGCCGGCGACGTAGCGGTCACCGATGCCGACGCCGTCGTCGTCGACGCGCACGCTCAGCCGGTCGCCGCCGGTCAGCGTCACCGTACAGGTGCCCGCCGCCGCGTGCCGGAGCACGTTCGCCACCGCCTCCAGCACGACCAGGTAGGCGGCCTCCGCGACGGCGGGCGGCAGGTCGGCGCTCGACACGCCCCGGTGGACGTAGCGGATCGACGGCGCCGCGGGCAGCGCCGCGCACCGGTCGAGGTGCTCGGCGAGCGCCTCGACCAGGCCGAGGTCGGCCACGGCCGCGGGTTGCATGGCGTCGATGATGTGGCGGACCGCGGTGGCCGCTGAGCGCACCTGTCCCGAGATGAGCCGCAGGTCGGCAGCGAGCCGATCGTCCACCGTAGCGGCGCGGCGCACGCCGTCGAGCGCCAGACCGATGCCCGACAGCAGCGGCCCCAGGCCGTCGTGGAGGTCGTGCCGCAGCCGGCGCCGCTCGTCGGCCCGCGCGTGCACCGCCCGCTGCTGGGCCACCCGCAGCTCGTTCGCGAGGCGTACGGCGTGCAGCGCCGACCCGATCCCGTGCGCCAGTTCCGCCAGCAACGCCAGGTCGGCGCGCGAGTACGCCTCGCCCGGCACCCGGGGCCCGACGATCAACGTGCCGACCAGTTCTCCGCGCCACTCCAGCGGCACCTCCACCGAGGGTTCGCCGGACGGCACGCCCACCCGGGCCACCTCCTCGTGCGCGCCGTCGGCGAGCAGCCGGACCGACACGTACGGGGCCCGTAGCGCCCGAGCCACCACGGAGGCGGTGGTCGCCGGCAGCTCCGAGGGGTCGGCGACGGCCCGCAGTTGCTCCCGCAGGGCGGCCAGGGCCTCCAACGGCTCCTCACGCTGCCCGAACAGCCAGCGGGTGGCCGCCCGCTGCACCCGCCGTCGCACCGGGTCCGCTGTCGCCGCCACCACCGCCGAGGCGATCAGCGCGAGCCCGGGCGCGGGACCGACGGCGGTCCCGAGCGCCGAGACCACGGCCAGGTAGACCCCGAAGATCAGCGCGGTGAGCGCGGCGAGCACCACGGTGCGGCGGATGAACGGGTCGATGTCGTACAGCCGGTAGCGGCGGACCGAGAGCGCGATCGCGCCGACGAGCAGCACCGGGATGAGGAAGTAGCCGACCTGGGCCAGCGGGCGCGGCATCAGCCCGCCCACCAGCTCGATGGTGACGACCATCCCGAGCGCGTACCAGAGGAACTTCAGCTGCTGGCGTTGCGTCCGGTTCCCGCGCCGCCAGCGCACGGCGAGGCTGGCGAGCGCCGCCAGCACGGCGGCGACGACGGCCCCGCCGGAGGCGAGGGCCAGCGTGGGGGAGAAGCCGACCGCGAGCGGGTTGGCCGGCGCCGCGGCCTCGCCGGTGGGCAGCGGACCGGGTCCGAGCGCGCCGTCGAGGACGGTCACCGCGGTGGCCGCCACGCCCAGCCACGGCACCCAGCGCCACGCCGGCGCCGGTGGTCGGCCGTCTGGGAAGATCGCTGGCAGCACCGTGAAGAGAGGTACCACGAACAGCGCCCACAGCCAGAGCTGCAGCCACGCGGCCACCGGCCATCCCGGCCAGCCCAGCGCGGTCCAGCCGGCGGCGAACAGGGCGGTCGCCCCGGCGGCGCCGGCCCCGAGGAGCAGTCCGCCCACGCGCCGGCCGTCGCGGCTGCGCAGCAGCCACCACCCCGCCGCCAGCAGCAGGAGGCTGTGGGTGAGGTTGCTGGCCAGGGTCCAGCTTGCGCCCGGCCCGGCGACGATGACCAGTGCGCCACCGGCGACCGCCGCCACAGCGGCGGAGACCGCGGTGACGGCGGCCGCGCGCAGGCCGTCCGGCGCGCCGCCCACCCCTGCCGTCACCGCGGCTCCGCTCATCCCCTACCCCCTCAATGAGCCGGTTCGACGGCGGGCTCGACGGAGACGTCCTCGCGGCCCGAGCGCAGCGCCGCGACCGTCAGCAGGATCCCGAACACGGCGTAGACGGCGGACAGGGCCAGCGGCATGACGAAGTCGGCCAGCAGGCCGACGATCATGGCCGCACCCCACCAGCGGACCCCCGCGTCGAGCAGGAAGGCGATCCCGGTGACCAGCACGCCGAGCATCATGACGTAGAAGAGCAGTTCGAGCGACATCACCGAGGCGGGCAGGTCGCCGCGGGCGAGAATCCCGCCCCAGACCACGGCGGCGACGGCGATGAGCAGCGCCGCGACCGGCCCGGCGACCAGCAGCGCCGCCCCGACCCGGCCGAGCCGGCCGGTGCGCTGCCACCGCCGCGCCCACAGGGCTAGGAACGCCAGCGGCAGCAACCCCCAGTACGACTCGATGGTCAACCGGCCTACCCACTGCGGCCATTCCTCGCCGCCGGTGTCGTGGATATGCCGCACCAGCAGCACATGTCCGGCGGCCATCGCCGCGCACAGGGTGACGGCGAGCCCGACCGCGCCCAGCGGGACCCGGGCCAGCCGTTCGATCAACGTACGCATCGCGTTCTCCTTCCGAGAGGTCGTGCTCGGAAGAGTGCGGGACCGGCTTCCCGGGTGACCGGGGAGCAGCCTCCCGACCGGTCCGGGAATTTGCCGGGGTCCGCCGGGCGGCGCGGGGGCGCTCGTCCGTACGGCGGGATGCGAGGCCCGTTTGTGTCGCACTTGTGACCTGTCGCCGCTTCGCAACCCACCGTCGAAAGTGGTTGCCTGAAGTCAACATTCCCCTGGTCAGCTGCTGCCCTTGCGCGGCATCCACTGGGGGTGGACCTGTGACCCGACGGCGGTGGCCGGAGCTGATCACCGCCTCACAGCAGGAGGCATCCGCGTGCGAATGAGACGACCGAGCCGGATCGCGGCCGCAGTGGCGGGCGTGACAGCGCTCGCCTTCACGGTCTCGGCCCCGGCCCAGGCCAACGACCACGAGAACCTTCCCGGCGAGCCGACCATCACGTTGCCGATCAACGACAGCGCGGCGGGCGGCACCTACAACCAGGACTTCACCCGGGTCTACGCCAACACGACCCCCGACGGCACCCCGGTCTACATCTACGTCCCGAAGGGCACCCCGCTCGACGGCACCGCGCCGGCCGGCGTGGCCAGCCTCGACCCGCAGTTCGACCACAACCCGGGCGACGCGTTCACGCCGTGCGCCACGGCCACGGCAGCGCAGTTCGCCTTGACCCAGGCGCAGATCAACTACGTCGGCGACAAGCTCGCCGACCAGATCGTCGCCGTGGACGAGGAACACTACGGCCCGATGGACGCGGCGGACCCGGACGAGCCGGCCAGCGACTCGCTGGTCATGGTGCTCTACAACATCCAGGACGACGCCTACTACGACTGCGCGCAGACCTCGTACACGGCCGGCTACTTCGCGCCGGACTTCATCGACAGCAACGGCATGAACGTCATCGTGGTCGACGCCCTGGACTGGGCGAACCGGGTCGGCCCGAACGACTCGCCGTGGCGCGACGCCGACCCGGCCAACGACCGCCCGGAGCTGTACGAGGGCACGGTCGCCCACGAGCTGCAGCACCTGCTGCACAACTACAGCGACCCCGGTGAGCTGTCCTGGGTCGACGAGGGCCTGGCCGACTTCGCCATCTTCCTCAACGGCCTGGACGCCGGCGGCTCGCACCTGACCAACCACCAGGTCCTGTACGAGGAGACGTCGCTGACCCGGTGGGGCGGCACCCTGGCCAACTACGGCGCCTCGTTCACCTACTTCCAGTACCTCTGGGAGCAGGCCGGCGGCAACGGCGACGGCACCTACACGCCCGACAAGCAGTACGACGGCACGGCGGGTGACCTGCTCATCAAGAAGATCTTCGAGGAGCAGGCCGACGGCATGACCGGCGTGCAGAACGCCATCGACGACTTCAACGCGGCGACCGGCGCGCACCTGCGCAGCGCGGCCGACCTGTTCCGCGACTGGTCGGTGGCGGTCTACCTGGACGACGAGGACTCGCCCATCTACGACATCAAGGCGTTCAACTTCGGCGACCCCGCCGACACCTCGTGGACCATGGACATCGCCGACGACGTCTTCTGGGCGGGCCGGGGCAGCTACCAGGGCTCCACCCCGGAGGCCAAGTGGGCGCGGCTGAAGAACCGCCCCGACACCACCGCCGTGCCGTTCGGCATGTCGGTCGAGCGGTTCCGCAACCCCGGCCCGACGGTGTCGCTGGCGTTCGACGGCGACGACGAGACGGTGATCCCGCCGCACACCGGCACCACCCACTGGTACGGCGGGTACGAGAGCCAGAACGACAACATCCTCGACGTGTCCGCCTCCGGCGCGGTCACCTCGCTGGACTTCTGGAGCTGGCACTTCATCGAGGAGGGCTGGGACTACGGCTTCGTCGAGGCGCTCGTCGGCGGCAACTGGGTGACGGTGCCGCTGCGCAACGACGCCGCCCAGGTCGTCACTACGAACGACGACCCGCACGGCAACAACGAGGAGGGCAACGGCCTGACCGGCACCTCCGGCGGGCAGTACTTCGTGGACGACCCGGTCTACCAGCACCTCACCGCCGACCTGCCGGCCGGCGCCACGGACGTGCGGTTCCGGTACTCCACGGACGCCGCGTACATGGACACCGGCTGGTTCGTGGACGACGTGAAGGTCAACGGCGCCGACGCGGGCCTCAGCTCGGCGGCTGGCAACTGGTTCGCCACCAGTGGCGTGCAGGACAACAACTGGACGGTGCAGGTCGTCAGCCACTGCGACCTCACGCCGGGCGTCACCTCGGCGGGGGAGACCACCGACGGCGCGGGCAACTGGGTCTACCGGTCCACCGGCGACCAGTTCACCGCCGGCGGCCTGCGGACCAAGTGCGCCAACGGCAACCAGGACGACTTCGCCGTCCTGATCTCCAACCTGCCGACCGGTGACCTCACCTTCCTGGACGCGGACTACACCTTCCGGGTGAAGAACACGGGCAACAGCAAGTAGATCTCCCACCCCGTCGGGCCCGCGCCGCACCTCGGCGCGGGCCCGACGTCGTCCGGAGCGAGCCGGGGTCACCATCCCGAGCGGCTTTCACATGAACACCCTTCACCGGCGTCCGGCTCGTGGTTGATTCGGCGGGACCCAACCCGCCCGTCCTCCCGGCCTGGTCGACCGGCTCGTCGCCGACGGCGCGGTCGACCCGTCGGCCGGGGCGGACCTGCTGCTCGCCGTGCTCGCCGGGGCCGGCGCCGCAACACGGACGCGATCGCGGGACCGCTCATCGCCCTCCCGAGCGGTCAGGAGTCCCGGTAGACCGGGAGGCCCAGGCTGGTGCGTACCTTGTCGGCCTGCGCGCCGCCGTCGTGGGCGGCGGCGGCCCGGATCTCGCGCATCAGCGCCGCGGCGGTCCCCGCCTCGGCGGCGAGCCGCCAGTGCCGCAGTGCCACGTCGTTCTCCTTGAGCAGCGCGGTGACCGGGGCCTGCGTCGCGGCCGGCCAGGCGGTGGTGCGGAGCTGCTCGGCGTGGGCGGCGTTGGTGGTGGCGACCGTCCGGGCCAGGCCCCGCACCGTCCGCCACGGCCGGCGCGCCTTCAGCGCCTCCTCCAGCTCGTCCAACGCGGTGTTGTACGGCGCCACGATGGCCAGGTAGCGGCCCTTCGCCTCCTTCACGGTCAGCGGGGCCGGCGCGCTCGGCGACGGGCTCTCCCAGACCGGCAGGGCGGTCGTCTCGGCGCCGCCGCCGCAGCCGGCGAGCAGCAGCACCAGGGCCAGGGCGGCGGACCAGCGACGCACGGGGTCTCCCATTCGGCGGGCAGCGGGATCACCGAGTCTAGGGGTGACCGGCGGCCGTGCCGGCCGCCGCCTATTCGGCGACCGGGAGCACGACCTCGTTACGGCGCAGGAACCAGGGCTTCCACGGCGGGTCGAAGCGGGCGTATCGGACGGCGCCGGTCGGGCTCAGGCCGGCGGCGGTGACCGCGCGGCCGAGCGCGGTGGCCCGTCGCTCGAACGCCCGCGCGGTCCACCGCCCGGAGAACCGCATCGCCGCCGCGAGCTGGGCGGGAATCTCCCGGGTGGTGACCAGCGGGTCCTTCGGCTCGGGCAGCGTGGCCGGGGTGAAGCCCGCCGGCATCACGAACCGCACCAGCCAGCTTCCCGGCCGGTCGCCCTCCTCCTGCAGCACGGGAACTGTCATCGCGATGCGCTCCGAGCCGGCCGGCTCCGGCGCCGCCGGTGCGGCCACCGGGACCGCCCGGCGCGACCGGTTCGCCCCGGAGAGGTACCGGGCCAGCGGCCGGAACGCGGCGTTGCTAGCGGACTCGAACGACCCGCTCACGCGGACCTCGGCGACCAGGTGGGCCGGATAGCGGCGCAGCTCGAACCCCGGGTGACGGGCCACCACGCGGTACGGCTGCCGCTCGGTCATCGCGCCCTCCCGCCCTCGGTGGTCCCACCGCCGACGCTACCGCCGCGCGCCGTCGCGGTCCGGCGGACCGGGGACCAGCCGCCAGTACTGCCGCTTCCCCTCGTCCCGGACCACCACGCCGAGCCGGGCCAGCTCGCCGCGCAGCTCCACCGCCTCCCCGCCCCGGTCGGCGTCGACCGCCCGCTGCCGGGCCCGCAGCAGCGCATCCGCCCCGGCCGGCAGCCCCGGCAGGCCCTCGACCCACCGCCGGTACGCCGCCTCGTACGGGTCCTGCTCGACCCAGGGCCAGCCCTGCCCGGTGAACGCCGCGCGCAGCCGCGCCGCGCTGAGGTCGGACCGCTCCCGGGCCAGCTCGCCGCCGGCCGCGTCCAGCAGCACCAGCGCCTTCCCGTCGCGGAACACCCCGGTGACCCCGGCCCGGGCGACGTCCCGGCCGTGGCCGTCGCGGTGCAGCCGGACCGAGGTGCGCCCCACCGTCACGGTCAGCCGTTCCCGGGTGCCCAGGAACGCGAGCACCAGGCCGGCCAGCGCGACCACCCCCGCCCCCACCGGGTACGACCGCTCCGCCGGCCACCGGTCCAGCAGCGCGAACCAGCCCTGGAAGGGAAACCAGGGCAGGTCGGCCACCCAGCCGGACGCGGCGGTCAGCACCGCGCCCAGGCCCGCCCCGAGCAGCGGGAACCCGGCCCACATGAGCACCAGCTCGCCGGCGCCGCCGCTGACCACGACGGCCTCGCCGGATCCCCGCGCCGCCACGGTCAGGACACCTCCCGCCGCAGCGTACGGACCAGCCCGGCGACCAGGGGGACGAGCAGCCACACGGCCAGCGACACTCCGAGCCGGCCCCACTGCCCGGCGGTCATGTCGGGGGTGAGCAGGGGCTCCATGGTGACCGAGGTGTCCAGCCACCGGGCCGGCTCGCGCAGTGCCCGGATCATCGCGGCGAGGACGCTCCACACGGTCGGCAGCAGCAGGTAGGTGACGATCGCCAGCGGGGTGTTCAGCAGCAGCAGGCCGAAACCCGCGCCCATCAGCACGTTCGCCACCTGGAACACCGCCGCGTACGGCAGCAGGTGCCAGTCGAAGGTCCAGGTGCCGGCTCCGCCGGTGGCCCGGGCGGCGAGCGTGCCGGCGGCCGCGACGGCCAGGCTGACCAGCACCGAGGCCAGCGCGGCCAGCACCACCGCGGCGAGCTTCGCGGTGACCACCCGCTCCCGGCGGGGCACCAGCGCGAAGGTGGTCAGCGCGGTGCGCTGCGACCACTCCCCGGTGATGGAGAGGATGCCGAGCACCGGCAGGAGCAGCCCCACCGGGAACAGCGACGGGGTGAAGAAGGCGGTGAAGGTCTGTTCGGCGTCCTTCAGCACGAAGATCTGCACCGTCACGATGGCGGCCGCGACCAGCCCGATGGTGATCAGGAGCCAGCGTCCGGCCCGGGTGTCGGCGAGCTTGCGCAGCTCCACCGCGGTCAGCCGGGTTAGCGAGGGCCCGGCCGCGGCCGGGCGGCGCAGGGTGGGTGCGGGGGCGGTGACGGCGGTCATCGGACGGCCTCCTTCGTGGACGCGCCGGCGGTGAGGGTGAGGAAGAGCTGTTCGAGGCCGCCGCTGCCGGCCGGGCGCAGCTCGGTGAGGACCAGCCCGGCGTCCGCCGCGGCCTGGCCGACCGCCTCCGGTTCGGCCCGGACGACGTAGCCGCCGTCGGTGCCGGCGCTCGCCGGCAGGCCGGCCCGGTCCAGGGTGAGCCGCAGGGCGTGCTGGTCCCGGGCGCGGACCAGGGTGCCGGCGCCGGCCAGCAGCTCGTCCTTGCCGCCCTGGGCGACCACCCGGCCGCCGCCGATGACCACGAGCCGGTCGGCCACCGCCTCCACCTCGCGCAGCAGGTGCGAGGAGAGCAGCACGGTGCCGCCGCGGTCGGCGAAGTCGCGCAGCAGGCCGCGCATCCAGAAGATGCCCTCCGGGTCGAGGCCGTTGGCCGGCTCGTCGAGGATCAGCACCCGGGGGTCGCCCAGCAGCGCCAGCGCCAGGCCGAGCCGCTGCCGCATGCCCAGGGAGTACGCCCCGACCCGCCGCCGCGCCGCGGTCTCGTTCAGCCCGACCAGGTCCAGCTTCGCGGCGACCTGCCCGCGCTCCACGCCCATGGTCCGGGCGGCCAGGGTCAGCGCCTCCCGGCCGGTCCGCCCGGCGTGCTGTGCGGAGGCGTCGAGCAGGACCCCGATCTCCCGCCCCGGGTTGGGCAGCTCCCGGTAGGGCCGCCCGGTCACCGTGGCGCCGCCCGCGCTGGGCGACGTCATCCCGCAGATCATCCGCATGGTGGTGGACTTGCCCGCGCCGTTCGGGCCGAGGAAACCGGTCACCGTGCCCGGTTCGCAGCGGAACGAGACATCCTCGACGGCGGTGTGCGGGCCGTACCGCTTCGTGAGGTGGTCGACTTCGATCATGCCGTCGAGCCTGCCCGGGCCACCCGGTCGCCCGCTGCGGCCGGCGGTCGGGAGCCGCCGATACCTCGGTCTACCGGCAGGCGTCGACTTTGGTAGCTGGTCGGGCCGCAGCGGGCTTCCTAGCATGGGTGGATGAGCACCGCCGTCGTACCCGATCATCCCTGGCTGTTGCCGGGCTCCCTGGCGCCCGCCGCCCGGATCGTCCGGCGCACGCCCCGGGACTGGCTCGTCGACAGCCTGGCCTTCCTGCTCTCGCTGGCCTGGGTGCTTCTCGCCTACGGCGACTCGGTGCAGCCGAAGCCGGAGTTCGCGATGAACCTCGGGCCGGCCTGGCTCAACCAGCTGGACCTGGCCATCGGCTTGCTGGTCAGCGCCGCCCTGTGGTCGCGCCGGCGCTGGCCGGTCGGGCTGGCCGTTGCCGCCGCGCCGCTGGCACTCTTCTCGGTCACCTCCGGGATCGCCCTGTTGATCATCCTGTTCACAATCGTCGTGCATCAGCGGCTCGCGGTGGCCCTGGCGCTGGTCGGCTGGAACCTGGTGACGACGCCGCTCTACCTGGCGATCCGCCCTGACCCGGTGCTGCCGTTCTGGGCGGCCGTGGCCTGGACCCTGCTCTTCATCGGCGGAACGGTCGCCTGGGCGCTCTTCGTCCGGGCCCGCCGCCAGCTGGTGCTGTCGCTGCGCGACCGGGCCGAGCGGGCCGAGGCCGAGCAGCAGCTCCGGTTGGACCAGGCCCGCCAGCTCGAACGCACCCGGATCGCCCGGGAGATGCACGACGTGCTCGCCCACCGGATCTCCCTGCTCAGCCTGCACGCCGGCGCCCTGGAGTTCCGCCCGGACGCGCCCCCGGCGGAGGTCGCCCGGGCGGCCGGCGTGATCCGGGCCAGCGCGCACGCCGCGCTGCAGGACCTGCGCGAGGTGATCGGCGTGCTCCGCGCCGAGCCGGCCGCCGAGGCCACCCCGGAGCGCCCGCAACCCACCCTCGGCGACGTGCCCGCCCTGGTCGCCGAGTCCCGGACCGCCGGCGTACGGGTCAGCGTGGTGGACGAGGTCGCCGACCCGGCGGCGGTGCCCGCGGCGGTCGGGCGCAGCGCGTACCGAATCGTGCAGGAGGGGCTCACCAACGCCCGCAAGCACGCGCCCGGGGCGGTGGTGACCGTCCGGCTGGCCGGCGGACCCGGCGACGGCCTGGCCGTGGAGATCTGCAACCCGTGGCCGGTCGGCGAGGCCGGCTCGCCGATCCCCGGCACCGGGACCGGGCTGGTGGGGGTCGCGGAACGGGTCAGCCTGGCCGGCGGCCGGCTCGACCACGGGCGGGACGCCGACGGCGACTTCCGGCTCACCGCCTGGCTGCCCTGGGCTTCCGCGTGAGCGCCGAGCCGCCCGTCCGGGTGCTGATCGTCGACGACGACGCGCTGGTGCGGGCCGCGCTGTCGATGATCCTCGGCGGGGTGCCGGACGTGCGGGTGGTCGGCGAGGCCACCGACGGCGCGGAGGTGCCCGCCGCGGTCGCCGCGTACGCCCCGGACGTGGTGCTCATGGACATCCGGATGCCCCGGGTCGACGGGCTGGCCGCCACCGAGGCGCTGCGGGCCGTGCCGGACCCGCCCGAGGTGCTGGTGCTGACCACCTTCGACGCCGACGAGCAGGTGCTGCGGGCGCTGCGTGCCGGGGCGAGCGGCTTCCTGCTCAAGGACACCCCGCCCGCCGAGATCGTGGCGGCGGTCCGCCGGGTCGCGGCCGGCGAGGCCACCCTGTCCCCGGCGGTTACCCGCAAGCTCATCGCGCACGTGACCGCACCGGCGCCGGCCCGGTCGCCGGACACCCGCCGGGAGCGGGCGCTGCGGCTGCTCCACGGCCTGACCGAGCGGGAACGGGAGGTCGCCGTGGCGCTCGGGCAGGGCCGGAGCAACGCGGAGATCTCCGCGGAGCTGTTCATGAGCGTGGCGACCGTGAAGGCGTACGTCTCGCGCCTGCTCACGAAGCTCGATCTGAACAACCGGGTGCAGGTGGCGCTGCTGGTGCAGGACGCCGGGTTGGTCTGACCGTCGGGCCGGATTGAACTCCTGCCGGCGCTGGGCCGTACCAGTGGTCGAGGATGTGGTGCGGCCGGTCCGCCGCACCGCTGCCGAACTGCGGGAGGCCTGCCGTGCGAGTTGGTGAGCAGTCGACGGATCCCATCGATCAGATCCTGGGCGAGGTGCCGGTGCCGGCGCCGCTGACCCCCGAGGATGTCCGGCTCGCGGTCCGGGCGGTGGTGGTGCACGCCGCCGAGGAGTGGCCCGCCGGACCGAAGTGCCGCAACGACGGCTCCGCATACCCCTGCCGGCTGCACCGGTGGGGACGGCGCGTGCTGGAGGCCCACGGCCTCAACGAGCGTCAGATCGACGCCCTGGTACGGCACGGGAACCCGTTCGTGCACGTGCCCTTCCCGTTCGTGTTGACCGGGCCGTCGGCCGGGCGGCCGACGGCGCCCCAGTCCCCGCGCGGCCCGGCCGGCCGCGTCGCCGCACCTCCGGTGCGGCCCGCTCTGCGGCCCGGCGGTACCGGTCGGCCGGTGGCACCCCCCGTCACCCGGCCGCGCTGGCCCCGCGCGAGCTGACGACTGTTCCGGGTCGCGGCGTGGCGCAGACACGCCGAACCGGAATGGTCGCAGCGTCGCCGGGGCCGTCGACGGCGGCCGGCGCGGGGAGCCCCCACCCCCGCGTCGGGCCGCCGTCGGCTCGGCTCAGCTCACCCCGCAGTTCGGGGCGGACCAGCTGGTGCCGTTCGCCGTCCGGTCGCGGTTGTTCTCCCGGCGCGAGTCCACGTGGACGTGATTGTCGTGGCCGGGGTAGCCCGGACCGAAGAGGCCGCTGAAGCCGTGGCTGCGGGCCGACCGGGCCACCTGGCAGAGCGTCCTGTCGCGGGAGATCACGTCGGCCGCGGTGCCGTAGAGGTGCTGGCTGTCCGAGGCGCCGCCGACCTGCTGGTTGCAGGCGATGCTGCGGAAGCCGCTGTTGACGTAGAGCGGCGTGTCGCCGAGGCTGCGCCGCAGCGCCTCCAGCTTCCACATGGCGCGCACCGCGTTCTCGCGGGTCGCGGTCGAGGAGAGCGGGCCCCCGCTCCACCCGCCCTTGCCGCAGCCGTTGTCCAGTTCGCTGTAGCTGAAGTGCTTCGGCGTGCAGTCGTTGTCCTGCAGGTCGTAGATCTTGGCGAAGGTCTGCGGGCCGGCGACGCCGTCGGCGCGCAGCCCGTACGCGGACTGGAAGCGGCGGACCGCGGCCGCCGTCTCGGGCCCGTAGCTGCCGTCGATCCGGACGATGTCCCGGTAGGCGGCCCAGCCGGCCACCCGGATCTGCAGTTGCCGGACGTCCTCCCCGCTGCGTCCCTGGTAGAGGTTCCGGGGCCAGGTGTAGCAGCCGTCGGCGTGTGCTGGCGGCGCGGCGACGACCGTGGCGATCGCGGCGCCGGGCAGGGCCAGCGCGAACGCGACGGCCGCCCGCTTGAGCATGTTGGTGCGCACAGATTCCTCCGGTTGGAGAGTGGAGTGGGGTTGTAACGGGGACATCGACCGGAAAGCCCCGTACCTCCACCGTGGCAGCCGCGGTGCCGGTTCGTGGCGGATAACGAGAATTGCCCTCACATTAGGCGGTGGCTCGGCATTTCCTGCCGATTGCGGAGAATTGTGAAACGCCCGTTCCGGCCCGGAACCGCGTGTCCGTAGCGGAATCCGTCAACCAGCCACACCGAGGGTGATACCTCCTCGGCATCGCCGCCCGGTAGCGTCTGCCTCAGAGGTCGGGGAGGTGGGCTTTGGCGCGTGGTGGCGTCTTCTGCGTCGAGGGGCAGTGGCACCGGGACCTCAACGAGCGCGGCTCCGTCCTGCCCACCCTCGAACTGCTCGAACGGCTGGGCCGGATCCGTTTCATCCACAAGGACGCCGCGACCCGCGACGAGCTCTTCTACTTCCTCGACCGCTGGCTGCTCAAGCAGTACGCCGACTTCCGGGTCGGATTCTTCGCCATGCACGGCGAGCCGAGCCGGCTCTGCCTCACCGACTGGGACTCCGTCGAGCTGACCGACGTCGCCGAGCGGATGGCCGGCCGCTGCGAGGGGCGCCGCCTCTACTTCGGCAGCTGCTCCGTGCTGCGCGCCTCCGACGCCGCGCTGCGCGACTTCCTCGACGTCACCGGGGCCGCGCTGGTCTGCGGCTTCACCCGCGAGGTGGACTGGGTCGAGTCGGCCGCGTTCGAGACCGTGCTGCTCGACGTGCTGGCCAACGGGCAGCGGCACAACGCCGCCGAGCTGCGGATGGGCTCGGCCCACTGGGCCCCGCTCGCCTCCTACCTCGGCTTCCGGGTGATCTACGCCAACGGCCGCGCCTGGCGGCCCAGCGTGCCGCCGCGCGTGCCGGCGCAGGTATCCCCGCGCCGGACCGCCGGCCGTCCGCGCTGAGGCCCGCCCGACCCGCCTGGTAGAACCGAGGCATGCCACGCAGCATCGCGCGCAACACCCGGGTCGACCGGGACGCCCTGATCGAGTTCCTCCGCCCCCGACACCGGGTCGTGCTCATGACGACCCGCGCCGACGGCCGGCCCCAGTCCTCCCCGGTCTCCTGCGGGGTCGACGCCGAGGGGCGGTTGGTGATCTCCACCTATCCCGAGCGGGCCAAGGTCACCAACATCCGCCGCGACCCCCGGGTCTCCGCGTGCGTGCTCTCCGACGACTGGAACGGGCCGTGGGTGCAGGTCGACGGCACCGCCGAGGTGCTCGACCTGCCGGAGGCGCTCGACCCGCTGGTCGACTACTTCCGCAGCATCTCCGGTGAGCACCCGGACTGGGACGAGTACCGCGAGGCGATGGTCAAGCAGGGCAAGTCGCTGATCCGGGTGACCATCGACGGCTGGGGGCCGATCGCCACCGGTGGCTTCCCCGCCCGGCTGGCCGACTGACCTCAGTACGCGGCGGTGAAGCGGGCGTTGCCGAACCGCGGGTCCTCGATCTCGTCGACGATCGCCACCGCCAGGTCCTCGTAGGTGAGCACGGACCGGCCCTGCGCGTCGGTGACCGGGTGGTCGGTGCCGGTCCGGTAGTGGCCGGTCCGCTCGCCCGGGTGGAACTCCAGCGGCGGCGGCGAAACGTACGTCCAGGTCACCCCGTCGGCCGAGGAGCGGTAGACCTCCAGGGCGTCGGCCTGCCCCTCGGCCGAGTCCCGGTATTCCTCCGGGAAGTCCGGCTCATCCAGATACCGGGTGCCCTTCGGGGTCAGCAACGTCGCGCCGCCCCCCACGTGGATCAGCCGGGGCGGGTCGGGCAGCTCGCGCAGCGTGTCGACCAGGGTCCGGGCGGCGTCGCGCCACAGCTCCCGCTCCCCGCCGCCGATGGCCACCACGAACACGTCGGCGTCCTCGGCCAGCTCCCGCACGCTCCGGGCCGAGGTCGCGTCACCGGTCACCGTGCGGACCCCGGGCGGCAGGTAGCTGGTCGCCTCCGGGCGGCGCACCGCCGCGGTGACCCGGTGCCCCCGCTCGACCGCCTCGGCGGCGATCCGCGAGCCAGCGGTGCCGCCGGCGCCGAACACGACGATGTCGCTCATGCTCCCCAGGCTAGGGAGCGGGCCGCCCGACCGGTGCCGTTCCGACGAACCGGCCGGGCGGCAGGCGGTCAGTCGACCAGTGCCGAGTAGACGAGCTGGCGCAACTGGGGGCGCAGCGGGTAGGTGCTCGACGGCATGAGCTGGGTGAAGAGCAGCGCCGTGACCTCCTCCACCGGGTCCACCCAGAAGGCGGTGCTGGCCAGGCCGCCCCAGTAGTACTCGCCCACGCTGCTCGGCACCCGGGACGGCACCGGGTCGAGCACCACGGCGAAGCCCAGCCCGAAGCCGACCCCGTCGAGGATCGTCTCGGCGAAGCCGTCCGGGGAGAACGAGGCCAGGTCCCGGTTGCCGGGCAGGTGGTTGCGGGTCATGAAGCGCACCGTGCGGGGGCCGAGCAGGCGGACCCCGTCCAGCTCGCCGCCGCGCAGCAGGAACTGGGTGAACCGGTGGTAGTCGGCGGCCGTGGAGACCAGCCCGCCGCCGCCGGATAGGCACTCGGGCGCGCTGAGCGCGTAGCGGCCGATCGCTTCGGCGCGGGCCGCCTGGCCGGTGGCCGGGTGCGGCGTGTAGAGCGCGGCGAGGCGCTTGGCGTCCGGCTCGTCGACCCACCAGCGGGTGTCGGTCATGCCCAGCGGCCGGAAGATCCGCTCGGCGAAGAACGCGTCCAGCGACTGCCCGGAGACCACCTCGACGAGCCGGCCCAGCACGTCGGTGGAGACTCCGTAGTTCCAGCTCGTGCCCGGCTGGAAGAGCAGCGGCAGCCGGGCCATCCCGCGGGTCGCCTCGGCCAGGTCGGCGCCGGCCGGCACGCCCAGGTCGAAGCCCGCCGCCCGGTAGAGGCCGTCGACCACGTTGACCTGGGCGAAACCGTAGGTCAGGCCGGCGGTGTGGGTGAGCAGGTGCCACACCCGGACCGGCTCGACCGCCGGCACCGTGTACGGCTTGAGCACCGAACCCCGGTCGTAGACCCGTACGTCGGCGAACTCCGGCAGCCAGCGGCTGACCGGGTCGTTCAGCTCGAGCCGGCCCTCCTCCCAGAGCATCATGGCGGCGACCGAGGTGATCGGCTTGGTCATCGAGTAGATGCGCCAGAGGGTGTCCGGCTCGACCGGCGCACCGGCCTCCCGGTCCCGCAGCCCGTAGGTGGAGGAGTGGGCGATCTCGCCCCGGCGGGTCACCACGATCTGCCAGCCGGCGAGCCGGCCGTCGTCGACGTACCTGCCGAAGTGCTCGTCGATCCGCGCCAGCCGGGCGGGGTCGAAGCCGATGCGGTCCGGGTCGGTGCTCACTGCGACGCTCACGACGCCGAACCTACTGGCCGGTACGGCGAGCGGGAAGTGTCGGTTGGTCACACTAGTCTCGGCGGCATGCCGGAAGCAGTCGAGGACGTCACCTACCGCCACGAGGACTGGTACGCCGAGCAGCTGGTCGACCGGCACTTCGTCCGGTGCGAGTTCTTCCACGTCGACCTCACCGAGGCGGTCAGCCAGGGCGCCACCTTCACCGAGTGCGTCTTCGGCAACGTGGCCCTCAACGCCTCCCGGCACACCGACTCGGCCTTCACCCGCTGCACCTTCAAGCGGTGCAACCTCTTCGAGGTCGAGTTCACCGGCTGCAAGCTGGTCGGCAGCAGCTTCGAGCAGTGCGACCTGCGCCCGCTGCGGGTCGACGGCGGCGACTGGTCCTTCGTCGCCCTGCCCGGCGCCGACCTGCGTGGGGTGCGCATCACCGACGCGCGCCTGCGCGAGGCCGACCTGACCGGCGCCGACCTGACCGGCGCGGTGCTCACCGGCCTCGACCTCTCCGGCGCCCAGTTGCACGCCGCCAAGCTGATCCGGGCCGACCTGCGCGGCAGCGACCTGACCGCGCTCGATCCGACGGCGGTGCAGCGGGTCGGCGCGGTCGTCGACGCGGAGCAGGCCATCGTGCTGGCGCAGGCGCTGGGCTTCGAGATCCGCTGAGCGCTGTCGGGAAGCTGCCTCCGGTTGATGGCTTCTCGAAGATCGAGGTGTGTGTCATCCTCCCTGCGGTGGGCCACGGGACGGCCGCCGGCGCCGGTGGCCGAGGGAGGGGTCGGTGGCTGAGGACGAACTCACGCAGACCGGTATCCGGGTCGGGGGCTGGCTGCCCGCGGTACCGGCCGAGCCGGCCCGCGCGGCGGATCCGCCGCCCGGGCCCCGCCGGTTTCCCGGCGACCCCGACGCCCCGCCGGTCGGGCCCGCCGGCCCGCCGGCCCCGGACCGGCCGGCCCTCGGCGATCCGGGCGCGCCGCCACCGGCGGAATCCAGGCCCGCCGCGCCGGTGCGGCACTCCGCCCCGGAGGGCGTCACGGTCCGGCTCGCCGGGCTGGTCGCTCCGGCCGCGGCCAGGGTCCGCACCGCTGTCGGCGTCGCGCCCGACCGGCCGGCCACCCGGGTCGGCGTGGCCCGGGCCCGGCGTCGTCGGCGCCGGGTGGTCCTCGCCGGGGCGGCGCTGACCGCGCTGGTGCTGGTGCTGGCGTACGCCGGCCGGGGCGCGGAACCGGACGGCGGCCGCACCGTGTCGGCGGCCGCGCCCACTGCTCCGGCTCCGGCGCCGACCGCGGCGCCGCCCACTGTGGTGCCGGTGACCGGGAACCCGGCCCTCCCCGGTGGGCCGCTGTTGAACCTGGACCAGGAGCCGGTGCCGCCGTCGGTGTCGCTGACCGTGCTCGGCAGCCGGGACTGGCTGCACTGGGGTGGCGCCGGCGCGGCGAGCGTCGAGCGCAAGCAGCGCAGCACCGGCGAGATCGGCGACCTCGGCGGCGACCGCCGGGAGCACAACGCCGGCGCCTCCGCTCTCACCTGGACGGACGGCACGCCGACGGCCCGGCAGGAGGGGACCCGGTCCGGTGTCTTCCAGCGTGGCGCGGGGAAGAGCTTCGCGCTGAGCGTGGCCGGCAGCGGTGACCTGCGGACGGTCCGGCTCTTCGTCGGCGCGTTCTCGGCCGGCGCCCGGCTCGACGTGCGCCTCTCCGGCGGCGGCGACCCGGCCGTCCGTGCGGTCGCCCTCGTCGCCGGGGACCGCTTCTTCCAGTACGTCGTCCACTTCCGCGCCCCGCGCGGCCAGCGGCTGCTGATCACCTGGCGGGCGCTGACCGTGGTGGGCGGGGAGAACGACGGGGTGACGCTGGAGGCGGTCACGCTGAGCTGATCCGCCGTCGCTACCGATTGGTAACGAAGTGGAAACTGCCTCCCGCCGACATATGGCGCACCGACGCCCATGATGCAAACGTGAACCGGCGGCCGGAGCGCGGGCGGTGAGCGGAGGTTCGGTGGGGCAGCAGGACCACGGTCGGGTCGGTGACCGGACGTCGTACCCGCACGGACCGACGCGGTCGGCGCTCCGCCGCCTCGCGCGGGCCCGGCAACGGCGGCGCTGGTTGCTGGAGGCGCTGGCCGCGTTCGCCTGCCTGGCCGCACTGGTGGCGTACCTGGGCACCGAGCGGCACGACGCGGCCCGCGAGGAGAGCGCGGTGCTGCCCGTCGCGCCGACCGGCCGCCCCGTGCTGCCGCCCCCGGGCGGCACCCAGGCCGGTGCCGTCACGCCCGGGCTGCGCCCCCGCCAGCGCCCACCCTCGCCCAGCCCGTCGCCGTCCCCGCCCGCGGTGCCGCCGACGCTGACCGTGAGCCAGTCCGACGTGCCGGCGCGGGTCGACCTCAGCGCGGTGGGCGCGGTCGACTGGGTCCAGTGGGGACACCTCGGCGCCCGGACGCCGGTGCGCAAGAGGCACGGCTCCGGCGACATCCGCGACGAGGGCGGCTGGGGCGAGCGGCAGAGCTACAGCAACAACCCGGAGGCGTACGCCTGGCGCGACGGCGCCCCGGTCGGTTCGGCGGACGGCACCATGTCCGGGGTGTACACCTGCGACCGGGGCAGCGGCTTCACCCTGGCCGTGACCGCCGACGGCCGGCCCCGCACCGTGCATCTCTACGCGGGGCTGTGGATGGCGCGCGCTCGCCTCGACCTGCGGATTTCCGGCGGCGGGCCGGTCAGCACGCTCCGCCTGGAGGATCCGCACACCGTGCGGACCGCCGACTTCACCATCCGGTTCCGTGCGCCGGCCGGCGCGAAGCTGCTGATGACCTGGACGGTGGAGGAGTCCCTGGGGGACTGCGGCAACGTCAGCCTCCAGGCGGTCGCGCTGCGCTGACCGCCGATCGTCCGGGTGCCCGGGGCCGGCCGGCGGTAGCGTGGGCCCGCAGGCCCGACGATCCGGGAGGAACATCAATGCCCACGAGCGAGCAGGTGCTGGACAGCCCCGAGGGCTGGGTCGCCGAGCACATCCGGCGATACGTGGAGACCGGTGGCGCGGAGGGCCACGAGTGGCGTCCCGGCGTCTTCACCCTGCTGCTGACCACCCGCGGCCGGCGGTCCGGCAAGCTGCGGCGCACCGCGCTGATCTACGGCCGGGACGGCGACGCCTACCTGGTGGTGGCCTCGCAGGGTGGCGCCCCGCAGCACCCCGCCTGGTACCTCAACCTGCTCGCCGACCCCGAGGCGGAGGTGCAGGTCGGGCCGGACACCTTCCCGGTCCGGGCGCGCACCGCGATGGCGGAGGAGAAGTCGCGGATGTGGCGCACCATGACGGCGGCCTGGCCGGCGTACGACGAGTACCAGACGAAGACCGACCGGGAGATCCCGGTGGTGGTGCTGGAACGGGTCTGACGGCCCCTACCTCGCGGGTGGTCGACCCGCCGCCGCGGGCCGAACCGCCGGGACAGTTTGTCCGTCGCGGCCGGCGCGGGACGTCATAGGTTTCCGATGTCCCCGTCCGACCATCCGCTGTGGAGGCTCGACCGATGAGCAGCAGTGCCCGCGTCGTCCGTTCCCGCCCGCCGTCCGACGGCGACGTGCTGCGGGAGATCCCGCTGCCGCCGTACGTGACCGGCGAGGACGCCCAGTTCGCGGTGCGGGCGGTGGTGGTGCACGCGCCGCGGCGCTGGTCCGGCGGGACGATCTGCCGCAACGATGCCAGCCCGCACCCGTGCCGGCTGCACCGCTGGGGTCGGCGGGTGCTGGCGCTGCGCGGCCTCCCGCCGGCCGAGATCGACGCGCTCGTCGAGCGCGGCGACCCCGCCGCCGAGCCCGGTCCGGCCCGGCCCGGCGCCTGAGCGGCCACCCGGCCCCTGGCCGCGTGCGAGGGGCAGGGGCGCCCAAGGCTCAGCAGACCGCCGGCTTCACCCAGGAACACTCTAGGCCCTCGGGCGCCCGTGGCGACTCCGGCGCCGCGGGCACCGCCAGCCGCGCCGTGGTCGTCCCCTTCTCGGTGTACGAGGCCAGCGCGATCGCGATCTGGTCCTCCAACCCCTTGACCGACGAGGTCAGGTAGTTGTTGAGCACGACCGAGAAGGCCAGCACGTGCCCGTCGGCGTCGGTGGCGTAGCCGGAGAGGCTGGACGCCCCGGTCAGGCTGCCGGTCTTGGCGTGCACGTTGTTGGCGGCCGCGGTGCCGGTCATCCGGCTGCGCAGGGTGCCGCCGACGAACCGCTCCGGGTTGCCGGCCACCGGCAGGGCCGCGTACCAGGTGCCGAACCAGGGTTCGGCGCGGACCGCCGAGAGCAGTGCGACGAACTGGGCGGGCGGGATCATGTTGCGCCGGGACAACCCGGAGCCGTCGCGCTGGCGCAGCGTCCCGGTGTCCATTCCGGAGTCGCCGACGTACTCGCTGATCGCGGTCAGCCCGGCGGCCCAGGTGCCGGAGCCGGAGAGCACCCGGCCCAGTTCCTTGGTGAGCACCTCGGCGTGGCCGTTGTTCGAGAGCTTGAGGAACGGCACCATCAGGTCGGCCAGCGGCATCGAGTCGTGCCGGGCGACCGGCTTGGCGCCGTCCGGGGTGCCCTGGCCGAGCACGGTCCGGCCGAGGACCCGCACGCCGTGCCGGCGCAGCGCGGACCGGAAGACGTCGGCGGCGTACCCGGTGGGTTCCCAGACCGTCATCCAGTCGCTCTCCTCGGCCTGGCCGACCGCGATCTGGCCGGTCACCACGATGGTGTTGCCGCCGTGCTCCCGCTCGAAGGAGATCGTCGTGTCGCCGGTGGCGACCGTCTCGGCGCGGTTGTCGATCCGCAGCCAGGCGTTGGCCGGCGTCATGGTGACCTTCGGCCGCGCGCCGGCCCGGGCGCCCGGCGTGGCGTGCACGATCACCGTGCCGGCGTCGTAGTCGGTGTCCGGGGCGACGGTCAGCGCGGAGACCTGTGCGGCGTAGTAGTAGGACTCGTCGTCCCAGGTCCAGTCCGGGCCGAGCCGGGTCCGGTCGTAGCGGGTGTCGTCCGCGACGAGGTTGCCGGTCACCACCCGTACGCCCGCGGCGGCGACCTCGGCGGCCAGCCGGTCGTAGTCCTCGGCCAGCATGGTCGGGTCGCCCCCACCGCGCAGGTAGAGGTTGCCGGAGAGCAGCCCGGCCCGGCGGACCCCGTCGCCGGCCACGTCGGTGGTGAACCGGTGCCCGGGGCCGAGCAGTTCCATGGCCGCCGTCGAGGTGAGCAGCTTGGTGTTCGAGGCGGGGACCAGCCGCCGGTCCCCGTTGCGGTCGTAGAGGGTCTGCCCCGTGGTGGTGTCGACGACGACCACGCCCGCCTGGGCCCCGGCCAGCCGGGAGTCGGCGAGGATCGCGTCGATGGTCGCGTGCAGCCGGGTCTGCGCGGGGGTGGGCGCTTCGGCCGTGGCGGTGGGCGCGCCGGCGGTGGCCGCGGTGGCGACCAACGCCAGCACCGCGAGCGCCCGGGGGAAGAGACGACGATGCATATGCCGATGCTGCCATGGAGCTTTCCTCCAGAGAAGACTCCACAGCGAAAGTTATTGCCGAACCCGGTGGAATACCCGCTGGGCGGAGGAAGAAACATTCCCGGCCGCCGCGCCCGCCCGCCCGCCCGCTGTCGACTGATCCGGCTCTATTTGACGGATGCCCGGGCAGGGGGCACCGTAGGCCATGAGGGGCGTTCGACCTGCCCCGGTTTGCACGGCGAAGCCTGATTCGCCTTCCCGGGGTCCCGACCGGCCGCGTGGGTCGCATCGACCCGCCCGCGATTCCCGAACCAGACACGAGGAGTTCCGCCATGCTGACCATGACCGACAATGCCGTCCTGGTGATCCGCGACCTCGCCAACCAGCAGGACGTCGCCGAGGAGGGTGGCCTGCGCATCGCCGCCGACACCGACGCCGGCTCGCTCTCCATCGAGCTGGTCGAGCAGCCGGCCCAGGGTGACCAGGTGATCGACGACCAGGGTGCCCGCATCTTCCTCGACGCCGACGCCGCCGAACTGCTCAACGGCACCTCCGTGGACGCCACGGTCGACGACGAGGGCGTCGTGCAGTTCGGCTTCACCGACAAGGAGTGACTCACCCGGCGCGGCGGGTCTCACCACCGCGCTGCGGCCGGCCGGCGCGCCCCCGCTCGGGGACGTCCTGGTCGTCCCGCCACGTCCCGCCGCGCTGCTCCTGCTCCGGGCGGAGCAGCGTGGCCAGCACGTGCGCCAGGTGGTGCGACGTGCTCCAGGCGATCCAGTTCGCCGGCGAACCGGCACCCGCGCCGCGCCGCGCCCGGCGCACGATCTCGTGGTCGCCCCAGGAGAAGCTCGCGCCCGCGGTCGGCCAGTGCGGGGCCGCGACGAGCGTGCGGCACAGGTCGGCGAAGCGGTCGTCGCCCCGACCGCCCCGGCGCGACCACCGGTAGACCCACCACGCCCCGGTTGTGGTGTAGCGCAGCGTCGGCAGCCGGTCGCCCGGCCCGTCCGCTCCGGGCACCGCGCAGCCCACGCCGTAGTCCCCGTAGCCGACGCCGAGGCCGGCCAGGCGCTGCCAGAGCTGCCAGTCGAAGCGGTCCAGGCGGACCGGCTCGTCGGTCGGGAGCCGGGACAGCGTCGGCGGCACCCCGCCCGCCGCCATGGTCACCGAGCGCCAGGCGTGCCGCCGGGCCCACTCCACCAGCCGCCCGATCCGGGGCTCGGCCAGCCGGACGTCGGCCGGGCAGCACACGTCCCCCGCGTCGATGAGCAGGTCGCACTGCTCCGGCACCAGCCGGGCCAGCCGCCACACCCGTTCCAGGGCGGCGGTGGTCGCGTCCGGGCCGGCCCGGTCCTGCCCGGTTCGCAGCCGGACCACCGCCCGCCGCGCGTACTCCCGGGCGGCCGCACCGTGCGCCACCAACCGCCGGTCGCCCTCCGCGAGCCCGATCACCGGCACCAGTGGTACGCCCCAGCGGACCAGCTCGCTCTCCGCCGACTCGGGCAGCACCGACACGTCGACGGCGGGAAGGAGCCCGGCCGGCAGCCGGCCGAACAGGTCCACAGTGCACGGATCCACCGCGTGGACGTCGATGACCGGGGCGAGCAGCGGAGCGGTGGCGTCGTCGAGATGGGCCAGCGCTTCCAGCTCACCCCGGCGACCGGCCAGCACAGGGCGGTAGACCGGTTCCGTCGCCCGACCCCCGTGGGCGGGCACCATACTTCAATGTAGCGACCCGCTCGCGTTCCGCCACAGACTTTCCGGACCTCGTTGACAATCCATCCGTCCTGGTGACGGCCGGACACGCCGGGTCCGGGCGGAACCCGTCCGCCCGGACCCCCGGACCGGCACTCAGTCGTCGCTGCCGGACCGGTCCCCGCCGTGGTCGTCGTCCCGGTGGTGCGTGCGGCTTCCGTCGGCCGCCCGCCGCTCGACCTCGACCACGGTGCCGTCGGCGCGGTCGACCTTGATCTCATACGTGGTCGCGGCGCGCGTTACCTTGACACTCCACACCGGACGCGCGTGCTCCGTCTCCGCCTCGATCTCCACGATCCGGCCCCTGCCAAGCAGGGCCAGCGCGACCCTGCCGGCCTGCTGCCGGTCGACCGCGCCACGCGGCGCCGCGTTCGGGGCGCGGCGCGTCGGGGCCGTGCCCGCGGTCGCGGAGTCGTCCGCGCCGGGGTTGTCGTCGGCCGTCCCGGGGTTGTCGTCGGCCGTCCCGGGGTTGTCGTCGGCGGTTCCGGGGTTGTCGTGGGCGCTGTCGCCGACCGGGTCGGTGACGTCGGCGGTCACGGCGGCCGGCGCGGTGGCCGGACCCGACCCGTCGGCAGTGGTCACGCCGATCGCCGCGCCGGTGACCGCCAGCACCGCCGCCCCGCCCATCGCCGCCAGTACCAGGGACGTTCGTCGCATCGTCTCCACCTCTCCTCGGTTGTACGTCGAGGATCGGCCCGGGACGGATAGCGGCGCGCTACCCGAGGTCTAATCCCGGGTTAAGGCCGAGCCGGAGCGTCACCACCGCCCCACCGCCCGGACCACCGCCCAGCTCCAGACGGCCGCCGCTGGTCCGGGCGGCCCGGTCGGCGATGTCCAGGCCCAGCCCGGTCGACCCGGCCCGGCTGGCGCCCCGCCGGACCGACCCGGCCGGCAGGCCCGGGCCGGCGTCCGCCACGGTGAGCGCCACCTGCCCGGCGTCCGGAGCGAGCCGGACTGTGAACGCAGTGCCGTCCGGCGTGTGCGCGAACACGTTGCCCAGCAGCGCGTCCACGGCGGCGGCCAGCTCGTCACCGGTCACCCGTACCGGCAACGGTCCGGGCGCGAGGTCGAGCGTCACGCTCCGCCCGGTGTCCTCGGCGAGCACCGACCAGAACGCCACCCGCTCGGCGACCACCGCGGCCGCGTCGCAACCGCCGCCCTCGGCCGCCGTACTGCGCCAGCGGGCCTGCCGGATCACGCCGGTCACCGCGCGTTCCAGGCCGTCCACGGCCGTGGTCAACCGGGCCGCGTCGTGCGGGTCGCGCAGCGACTCGGCCTCCAGCCGGAGCACGGTCAGCGGGGTGCGCAGCCGGTGCGACAGGTCCGCCACCTGCTCGCGCTCCTCGCGCAGCAGCACCTGGATCCGCTCGGCCAGGTGGTTCAGCGCGCCCGCGACCTCCCGCAGCTCGGCCGGTCCGGCCGGGTCGACCCGGGCGTCCAGCTCGGCATTGGCGAGCCGGTGGGAGACCGCGCCGAGGTCGGCGATCGGCCGGACCAGGGTGCGGGCCAGCCGGTCGGCGACGGCCAGTCCGACCAGCACCAGGAGCAGGCCGAGCAGCGCCAGCACGAGCCAGGCCCGGGTCACCCCGGCGGTCAGCTCCGCGCGGGGGACGACGGTGCGGATCACCGCGGTCCCGTCCGGCCGGCCCTGCACGGCGATGACCACCTCCCGGCCGGCGGCGGACTCGACGGTCAGGCTCTGCCCCCGCGCGGCGAGGGTCACCGCCGGGGTACGCGGCACCCGCACGCCGAGCACGGTGCCGTCCGGCAGGAACACGCTCACCTCGCGGCCCGAGTCGGCGGCGAGGTGATCGACGGTCAGCCGGACGGTGGCCGGGTCGGCCGTGCCGACCACCGCCACCAGGCTCTGGGCGTCGGCGGCGGCCCGGACCGTCGCCCGGTCCGCGGCGACGGTGCGCACCAGCACGGCCAGCGGCACCAGGAACGCGACCATGACGAGCACCCCGACGGCGGCGACCAGCAGCGTCAGCCGGCGCCTCACCGGCTGCTCCCCGGCACGTCCAGCCGCACCCCGACGCCCCGGACGGTGTGCAGGTAGCGCGGTTCCTGGGCGCTCTCGCCGAGCTTGCGGCGCAGCCAGGACAGGTGCACGTCGACGGTCTTGTCGGCCCCGCCGTACGGGATCCGCCAGACCTCGGTGAGCAGCTCGCGTTTGGTGACCACCTGTCCGGGCCGGCCGGCGAGGTGGTGCAGCAGGTCGAACTCGCGGGGGGTCAGCTCGACCGGTGCGCCGTCCAGGGTGACCTGCCGGGCCCGCGGGTCGATCCGCAGCCCACCGACCACGAGCACCGGCTCCGTCGCGGGATCGGCGGTCGAGCGGCGCAGCACCGCCCGCGCCCGGGCGTCGAGCTGGGCCGCGGTGAAGGGCTTCACCAGGTAGTCGTCGGCACCGGCGTCGAGCATCCGGACGATCTCGGCCTCGTCGTCGCGGGCGGTCGCCACGATGACCGGCACCGCGCTGACCGCGCGCAGCATCCGCAGCAGCTCACCGCCGTCCAGGTCGGGCAGTCCCAGGTCGAGCACGACGAGGTCGGGCCGGTCGTCCAGCGCGTCGCGCAGCCCGTCCAGCGCGGTCGAGGCCGCGGCGACCGCGTGCCCACGCTCCCGCAGGGCCCGAAGCAGCGGGGCGCGGATGGTCAGGTCGTCCTCGATGAGCAGCAGCCGGGCCACGGTTGGCAGGCTAGCCCCTCCCACCGCCCGGTCCCGCCCTCGTTAACCCCGCCTTAGCGTTCCCCGGAGCCCGGCGCAACCCTGGATCGGGGAGACTCGGGGGCATGGGCCGTCGTCCGATCCTCGCCGCCGCCGGGTGGCTGGCCACCACCGCCGCCGCCACCCTCGTCGGGCTGGCCGCGATCCACCTGGTCGGCGCGGGCATCACCGGCACCCCCGGAGGCGTACGCGACCAGCGGGAGGTGGCCCGCGCGCTCGCCTCGCCCGCGCCGCTGGCCACGACCCCGAGCGCGGGCCCCACGGCGGGCGCGACGCCGACGGCCACCGCGGCGAGCCGCCCACCGGCGGCGAGCGGAACCGAGCGCACCTTCCGCACCGCCGGAGGGACGGCGCTCGCCGCGTGCGGGCCGGCCGGGGTACGCCTGGTGTCCTGGTCCCCGGCGCAGGGCTACCGGGTGAAGGAGGCCGAACGGGGGCCGGACGAGCACGTCGAGGTCCGCTTCGTCGGCCCCGACGGGGAGCACGAACTGCGCCTGCGCTGCCGTGGCTCCGAGCCGGTCGCCACCCCGCACGACTGATGTTTTCCCAGCTCAGAGGGGTCAACTGTCCTTGATCGGACAGTGCTGTCGGTGGTTGGTGGACGGTGGGCCGGCATAGCTTCGGGAGCATGCCGCCGCCGCATCGGCGGCAGAGAGGACCCGCATGTCCAGCTCCAGATCGAGGCGGGGCTCGGCCGGCCAGCCGGCCCCCGACGTGGCGGAGGTCGCCCGCGCCGACAGCGAGATCAACTCCTGCACGTCGGCCGGCCTGCCGGCCACCGCCCGCGTGCTGTTCGCCGTGGTCGACGCGAACGGCACCCTGATCCGCGGGCTCGGCGCCACCTCGGCCACCCGGCTGGCCACCGGGATGTACCAGGTCGGCTTCGACCAGGACGTCGCCGGCGCCGCGTACGTCGGCACCGTGGGCCCCGCCGCCGGCGGCCTGGCCCCACAGGGAGCGGTCACGGTGGCGCCGCGAACCGGCATCCCCAACGCGGTCTTCGTCGAGACGTACGCCGCGAGCGGCCACACCGACCGCCCGTTCCACCTGGCCGTTCTCGCCTGACACCCCGCGGGTCGCGTCCCTGTGGCAGCATCGCGCGGTGCGTCCCCACCGCCTGTTCGTCGCGGCCGCGATCCTGTTGGCCCTCGCCCATCTGGTCGGGCGCTGGTTCGCCCAGCCGCTGCTCCCGGCCGCGCAGGCCCTCGCCTGGTGCGCCCTGGCCGGAGCCGCCCTGGCCGCACCCGACCTGCCCCCGCGCGCACGGTACGGGCTGGCCGTCGCCGCAGCCGCCGTGGCCGTGGCGACCCTGCCCCTGCACGGGGAGCCGCAGTTCGGCTGGGTCATGGCGCCGCCGGCCGAACCGGGGTGGACCGCGGTCCAGGCCCTGCGGGGCGTGGCCGGGGTCGGGCTCGCGGTGGCCGTTGCCGCCCTGCCGAGGTGGGCGCCGGATCGGTGGCGTACGGCGGCTGCCGTGGTGCTGGCCGTGCTGGCCGGGCTGCTCGTCCTGGCCCGGGACTCCGCGGTCCTCCGGCCCCCGTACGCGCTGCCGCCCGACGCGGCCGACGTGCTGCCGTCGTACCTCGTGCTGGTGGGGCTGGCCCTGATGGCCCTGGTCCGGTCGGGGTCGGTGTCCGTCACCCTGGGCCTGGGTCTCGCGGCGGTGGCCGCGCTCGGCGTGGCCCCGCCGGCCTGGCCGGCGGGCGGCGCAACGGGCCCGGGTCTGGTCTTCTACAGCGTGGAGGAATACCAGGTCCGGACGACCGCCGGCGGGATCTGGGCCGACCTGCTGGGGTTCCTCGCGGCGGCGCTGGTGCTGGCCGGGTGCCGGTGGGCGGAACGGGCGCGCACACGAGCGCACGGCGCCGCCCGACCTGGGTCGTAACGTCGCCGCGCTCTGGCCGTCTCCCACCACCGCAGCCGTACGGCGGTACGAAAGCGGGGACCTGGCTCGACCGGCCCAGCACGCACCGGTCTTGTGTGCAGCAGATGCCCGTCCAGAGGGGATCCAAACCCGGCGCGGGTGGGGAATTCCACCATTTGCGAGTCCCGGCGTGAGCAGCTCGGGGACCGGGTATGAGCGGGCCATGGAGCATTTCACGATCGCGACCGTCGCCGAGAAGAGTCCCGACTTCCGCCGCGTGCTGTGGACCGGGCAGCACACCCAACTGGTGATCATGACGATCCCGGCGGGCGGGGAGATCGGCGAGGAGGTCCACGAGGACATCGACCAGATCCTGACCTTCGTGAGCGGCACCGGCGAGGCGCGGGTGGCCGGGGAGAAGAAGGAGGTCGTGGCGGGCGACCTGGTGGTCGTACCGGCCGGCACGAAGCACAACTTCGTCAACACGGGCCCCAACCCGCTCGTGCTGTACACGGTGTACGGCCCGCCGGAGCACGCCGACGGGGCGGTGCACCGGACCAAGGAGGAGGCCGACGCGGCCGAGGAGGCCGGCGAGGACGAGCCGCCCACCTCCTGAGCGCCGCCCGACCCGCTCCCGCGCTCCACCACCGCCGTGGTGGAGCGCGAGCCGGGTTGAGCTGCAACATTCCTGCACATCGCAGCCATTGACCCTTATCTCTGCACGGGCCTAACCTGCTGGTACGGGAAAGCCCTTTCCTGGGCCCCGCTTCCGCGCCACCCCGTTACCGGAGACCGGGCCTCCGGCGGGGCGCAGCGACCGTCGCGACCGTGGCCAGGCGTCGACCTCCGCCGCGGCGGTCCACCACCACGTGCCTCAAGGAGGACAACCGTGCAGACCTCACGTGCCAGGCTCCGACGCCCGCTGCTGCTCGCGGCGGGCGCCGGAGTCACCGTGGCGGCGCTCGCCGCCGGGACGGTGACGTCGGCGTTCGCCGCCACCGTCTTCTCCGACACCTTCTCCGACGGCGACGCCGCCGGCTGGTCCAAGTCCGGCGGGACCTGGGCGGTCGCCGACGGGGCCTTCAGCCAGTCCAGCACCTCCAGCGAGCTGGCCCGCCAGTTCGCCGGCCAGACCGCCTGGACCGACTACCAGGTGCGGGCCCGGGTGCGGCCGACCGGCTTCGGTTCGTCCGCTGCCCTGGTCGGGATCGCGGCCCGGGCCAGCAGCAGCACCAAGATGTACCGGCTGGCCCTGCTCGGCTCCGGCCGGGCCGAACTCCAGGCGGTCAACGGCAGCCAGATCACCTCGCTCGGCTCGGCAGCGGTCGGCGCGGCCACCGGCACCTGGTACACCCTGACGATCGAGGCCAGCGGCAGCACCATCCGCGGCTACGTCAACGGCACCCAGGTCGGCGGCGGCAGCAACAGTCTCGTGGGGGCCGGCCGGATCGGGCTGGTCACCGCGTACGCCGCCGGCAGCTTCGACGACGTCGCGGTGGACTCCTCGGTCAGCACCCCCACCACGCCGCCGACCAGCACCCCACCGGGCTCGCCCACCCCGACCCCCACCGGCACCGCGCCGCCGCCGGCCTCGTGGCCGACGCCCACCGCCAGCGTCAAGGTGGACGCCACCATCCCGGTCTCCGGCCTCTTCGACGGCGGGATGAAGCGCTACTACGGCATCGGCGACGGCGGGCAGTCGGAGAGCCAGGACCCGATGTTCGAACTGGCCGCGGGCGCCACCCTGCGCAACGTGATCATCGGTGCGCCGGCCGGCGACGGCGTGCACTGCGAGGGCGACTGCACGCTGCTCAACGTCTGGTGGGAGGACGTCGGCGAGGACGCCGCCACCTTCCGCGGCGGCACCACCTACACCGTCGACGGCGGGGGCGCCCGGTCGGCCAGCGACAAGGTGTTCCAGCACAACGGCCCCGGCACCGTCCACATCCGCAACTTCCGGGTGGAGAGCTCCGGCAAGCTCTACCGGGCCTGCGGCAACTGCTCCACCTCCTACCAGCGCCACGTGGTGATGGACAACGTCACCGCCACCGGCACCAAGGTGCTGGCCGGCATCAACACCAACTGGGGTGACACGGCCCGGTTCAGCCGGATCACCATCCTCAACGACCCGAACCGGTCCACCCGGATCTGCGTCAAGTACCAGGGTGTGCCGAAGGGCAGCGAACCGAAGGAGATCGGCGAGGGCGCCGACGGGGTGAACTGCCTCTACTCCGCCTCCGACATCACCTACCGGTAGGGCGGTCCGACGCGGGCGCCCCGCTCCCGGGGCGCCCGCGTCACACCATCGGCACGCCCGAGACGTCCACCGTCTCCGGGTACTTGATGCCGGCGCCGGTGTTCAACACCACCACCCGCTCGCCGGAGCGGATCCAGCCCCCGGCCCGCAGCTGCCGGGCGGCGGTCAGGCAGGCCGCGCCCTCGGGGCAGAGCAGCAGCCCCTCCCGTGCGGCGAAGTCACGCAGGTCGGCGAGGATCTCCGCGTCCTCCACGGCGATCGCGGTGCCGCCGCTCTCCCGCAGCGCGGCCAGGATCAGCTCGTCGCCGAGCGGGGCCGGCACGGTGATGCCGAACGCCAGGGTGTGCGCGTCCGCCCACGGCGTGGCCCGCGGCTCGCCGGCCGCGAACGCCCGGACGATCGGCGCGCAGCCGGTGGACTGCACGGCGACCAGGCGGGGCAGGCGGTCCTCCACCCAACCCAGCTCGCGCAGCTCGTGCAGCGCCTTGTGGATGCCGATCAGCCCGACCCCGCCTCCGGTCGGATAGATGATCACGTCGGGCACCTGCCAGCCGAGCTGCTCGACGATCTCGTACCCCATGGTCTTCTTGCCCTCGAGGCGGTACGGCTCGCGCAGCGTGCCGGCGTCGAAGACCCGTCCGCCCGACTCGGCGATCAGCCGGGCCACCCACCGGCCGGCGTCGCTGATCAGGCCGTCCACCAGCCGCAGGTCCGCCCCGGCGGCGACGCACTCCCGCCGGCAGATGGTCGGCGCGTCGAGCGGCATGGCGATGGTCGCGCCCATCCCGGCCCGGGCCGCGTACGTCGCCCAGGCCGCCCCGGCGTTGCCGTTGGTCGGCATGGCGATCCGCTCGACGCCCAGCTCCCGGGCCCGGCTCACCCCGACCGCCGCGCCCCGCGCCTTGAACGACCCGGTCGGGGTCAGTCCCTCGTCCTTCACGATCAGGTCCGGTATCCCGATCTCGTGCCCGTACGCCGGCGCGCGCAGCAGCGGCGTCCAGCCCTCGCCCAGCGTGGTGACGAAGCGGGGATCGGCCACCGGCAGCAGCTCCCGGTAGCGCCACAGGTCGGCCGGGCGGAGCCCGAACTGCTCGGGGGTGACCGCCGCGGCCACGGCGGCCAGGTCGTAGCGGGCCAGCAGCGGGGAACCGCACTCGCACAGGTTCTGCAACTTGTCGGCCGGATGCCGCGCGCCGCAGCGCGGGCACTCCAGGTGCGTCAGGTGCACAACGCTCCTCAGCTCGGGTCGAGGCTCAACCAGTGCCGGCTGCGCCGACCCGGCTCGTAGGGGGAGTCGAGGCGCTTGGCCACCACCCCCGGGAGCCCCTGTTCGCGGGCGGTCCGCAGGGCGTCCGCGCCGACCCCCGGGAACCACGGCGGAGTCTGCCAGTGCGGACCGGTCAGCGCCAGACCGTCGAGCAGTTCCCGGCGCTGCGCGTACGGGACGTCGAGGCTGGTCACGCCCTCCAGCCAGAGCAGGTCGACGGCGAGGAACTGGCCGTCGCGCTTCGTCGGCGGCTTCACCCGCCCGCCCGGGTCGATCCGGACCAGCACGCCGTCCAGCACCGCCTCGACCGGGGCCAGCTCCTCGGCCATCGCCCGCAGCCACGGGTACGCCCCGCTGATGTCCTCGTCCGAGGAGTCGAGCAGCCGCAGGCGGCCGCCGGAGACGTACGCCATGGCCCGCACCCCGTCCCAGCGCAGCTCGTACCCCCAGGCGGCCTCGTCCTTCGGCAGCCCCTTGCCGGGGGTGGTGTGCATCGGCCGGACCAGCCCGGGCATCGGCGTCCAGCCCTCCGGGGCCGGGTCGGTGCGGCGGACCATCCAGTCCCGACCCCGACCACCGGTGGCGAAGAGCACGTACCGCCCCTTCGTCCGCCGGCCGTCCAGGACCACGATCACCTCGTCGTCGCGCCACTTCTCCACGCGGTAGGTGCCGGTGTCGTGGACGGTCATCCGCCCGCCGCCGTACTCGCCGGCCGGGATCTCGCCGTGGAAGGTGAGGTACTCCATCGGGTGGTCCTCGGTGTGCACGGCGAGGTGGTTGCGGCCCGGGTCGCGGGGCAGCCCGCGCGGCACCGCCCAGGAGGCCAGCACGCCGTCGTGCTCCAGCCGCAGGTCCCAGTGCAGGCTCCGGGCGTGGTGCTGCTGGATCACGAACCGGGGCTTGCGCCGCGCGGCCCGCTTCCGCTCCGGGGTCTCCTCCGGCACCGGCTCCGGGGTACGCGCCGCGTCCCGTTTCCGCCGGTACTCCTCCAGCCGGTCAGCCACCCCCGCATTCTCCGGCAGGTCCGGCCCGGTCGCCCGGTTCCTGCCTCTCCTGTCCCATTCGGCCGCCGCTCGGCGGGTCACCGGCATGGCGGCGGCGATCACGGGTAGAAGCGTCGGTATGGACCTCGACCAGCCCACCGTTCCGCTCACCGGCGACGTCCGGATGCCGCTGCTCGGCTTCGGCACCTGGCAGGCCACCGGCAACGCCGGGTACGAGGCCGTGCTCGCCGCCCTCGACGCCGGTTACCGGCACATCGACACCGCCACGATGTACGGCAACGAGAAGGAGGTCGGCCGGGCGATCACGGAGAGCGGGCTGCGCCGCGAGGACCTCTTCATCACCACGAAGCTGCCGCCCGACCGGGTGGGTCGGGAACGGGAGACCATCGAGGCGAGCCTGGCCGCCCTGGACACCGACCACGTCGACCTGTGGTTGATCCACTGGCCGCCGTCCTCGCCCGCCGACAGCATCCCCGTCTGGCGGGAGATGCTCGCGGCCCGGGACGAGAACCTGACCCGGGCCGTCGGGGTGAGCAACTACAGCATCAGCCAGATCGACGAGCTCATCCAGGCCACCGAGGAGACCCCGGCGGTCAACCAGATCCGCTGGAGCCCGTCCCTGTACGACCGGCAGGTGCACGCCGCCCACCGGGACCGCGGGGTGGTGCTGGAGGGCTACAGCCCGTTCAAGACCAGCGACCTCTCCAACCCGGTGCTGGTCCGGATCGCCCAGGCGCACGACGTCTCGCCGGCCCAGGTGGTGCTGCGCTGGCACATCGACCACGAGATCGTGGTCATCCCGAAGTCGGTGACTCCGGAGCGGATCCGGGCCAACGCCGACGTGTTCGGCTTCTCGCTCACCGCCGAGGAGATGCGCGACATCGACGCCCTCGGCGGTTCGGCGTGAGGCGGGGCGCGGCCCGTGCGGACCGCGCCCCGGGATCAGGTGGGTGTCACGCCCTGGTGCAGGTGCTGCCGTTGAGGGCGAAGCTGGTGGGTGCGGAGAACGCGCCGTTGAGCGTCGCCTGGTAGCCGAAGCTGGTCGAGGCCCCCGGTGCCAAAGTGCCGTTGTAGCTCAGGCTTCGCGCGCTCACCGCCGACCCGCTCTGGGTCACGGTGGCGTTCCACGAGCCGGTGATGGTCTGCCCGGAGGGCAGGTTGTAGGCCAGGGTCCAGCCGTTGACCGTGCTGGAGCCGGTGTTGGTGATCGTCACCTCGGCCGTGAAGCCGTTGTTCCAGACGTTGGTCGCGGTGTACTTCACCGCGCAGGCCGCGTTGCCCGGGGGCGGGGTGCTGGTCGGGGGCGGGGTTGTGGTGGGCGGCGGGGTGCTGCCGCCGGTGTTGACGCTCTGGGAGAAGGAGTTGACCGCCAGGCCGACGCCGCCCTGCCACGGCTCGAAGCCGGCCTGGATGCTGGTCAGATACCAGTCGTTGGTGATCGCGCCCCGACTCCGGGTGTCGTTGATGAATGCCATGGCGTCGAAGCTCATGCTCGTGATGGGGGACGGCGCCACGTACGAGATGACGTTGTTCGAGCCGTTGCTGCCCCGCCAGACCTCCCAGGTCCGGCCGGCGACGCTGGCGGTGCCGACCACGGAGCCGATCGGCTGGATCGGGCCCTGCCGGTTGAACCAGATCATGATCTCCATCTGGCTGACCCCGTCCTTCTTCGGCGTCGGGTCGAGCCAGATGTCATATGCGGCGTCGTAGACCGCGCCGCTGACGTAGGTGTAGTTGATGCTGCTCGGCGCGCTGCTGATGCTCTTCACCTGGATCGGCAGGTTGGTGCCGGGCGAGCAGTTCGTGTAGTGGCAACCCACGAAGATCGACGGGTACGAGACCGGCGCCCCACTGGTCGATCCCACGCCGTCCTGGCGGCTGATCGAGAAGCCGGTGGAGGTCACGTTGATGCACTGCTGCGCGCTGGTGCCCCAGCGGTTGTTCTGCACGACGTACTTCCCGCCGATGGTGGTCGACCCGTACTGCTCGCAGATCTGGGTGTCGGCGGAGGCGGAGCCGCCGAGCGCGACGGCGACGATCGAGCCGGCGGCCAGCAGGCCGGCCGCGGCGAGGGCCCTCAGTGGACGCTTCATGATGCTCCGATTCATGTCGGTGCGCGGGCCGGGAGCGCTCCCACGCTGATACCCATACATTTACATGTCTGAAACTCGTGCGCAACCGTTCCGACCGAGTCGATCGCATCGGCCACGGTGTGTGATCGGGCAATAGCTGCCTGCTTTGGCGGTCGGCGGCCAGGTCCCCCGGTCGGGGCGGGATTCCCGCCGGTGGGAGGGCTCCCGGTCACTGACCGGGCGTCCACGCCAGGGCCGATGGGCACTTCCGCCGGTTGGTTGCGGCGAGTAATGTTCTGCCTCCAACGCGTTCCGAACCCCTCCGGAGGCGTACCCAACAATGGGTGGTTCCCCCCTGCGCATCCTCGTCGTCGGCGCGGGCATCGCCGGTCTCGCCGTGGCCCGGGCGCTGCGCCTCGCGGGGTTCCGCCCCGACGTGACCGAGAAGTTGCCCCCGACCGAGCGCGGCGACATCGGCCTCTACCTCCCGGGCAACGCGGCCCGGGCGCTGCGCCGGCTCGACCTGGACGGCCCGGTACGTCCCCTCGGCGAGGTCATCCACCGGCAGCGCTTCCTGGACGCCACCGGCGCGCCGCTCTGCGAGGTCGACCTCGACGCGCTCTGGACCGGGGTGGGGGAGTGCCGCGCACTGCCCCGCGCCGAGCTGCACCGGGTGCTGCTCACCGGTGCCGGCGGCGCCGTCCGACACGGGGCCGAGGTCAGCACCGTCGAGCCGCTGCCCGGTGGCGTCGCGGTCGGCTTCACTGACGGCACCAGCGGCGAGTACGACCTGGTCATCGGCGCCGACGGCCCCCGATCGGCGGTGCGCACCCTGGCCGCGCTCGGCGGCCCGCCCCGCCCCGCCGGCCAGGTGGTCTACCGCAGCGTGGTGCGCGGCGGCCCCCGGGTGCCCGACTGGACCGCCCTGCTCGGCCAGCGCGCCGGCTTCCTGGTGGTGCCGCTCGGCGCCGGCCGGCTGCACTGCTACGCCGACGAGGCCGGCACCAGCCTGCCGGCCGACCCGCTCGCCCGGCTGCACGAGCTGTTCGACGCCTACGGCGGCCCGGTGCCCGAGGTGCTCGCCGCCCTGGAGACGGTGGACGTGGAACTCACCGAGGAGGTCGAGCTCGGGCGCTGGTTCCACGGCCGGGTGCTGCTCGTCGGTGACGCGGCTCACGCCACCGCGCCGACCCTCTCCCAGGGTGCCGCCATGGCGCTGGAGGACGCCGTGGTGCTCGCCGAGTCGCTGAAGGCGGCCGGCAGCGTCGACGCTGCTTTGTTCGCGTACGAGGGTCGCCGCCGCCCGCGTACCCGCTGGGTGCGGGATCGGACCCGGGACCGCAACCGCACCCGCGACGTGCCGCCGGCGCTGCGCGACCCGTTGCTGCGCGGACGCGGCGGACGGATCTTCCAGGAGCACTACCGGCTGCTGACCGGTCCGCTCTAGCGGGCCGGTGATCGTAGCCGCCACCCCACGCGGCGGGGCCACCTACCGGGGACTATCCTCCTTGCGGATGACGGCTGCGCAGATCAAGAGCGCGCCGAGCGGGACAACCCAGAACCGGAGGCCACTCGTGACCACCGTCGCACCCAAGCCGGTCGTGACCCGGCCCTGGCCGGTCCGCGAGCCGGTCAAGGGGTCGGCAATCGCGCGGCTGCTGCGCACCACGGACGCGAAGCAGATCGGGATCATGTACATGGTCACCGCGTTCGCGTTCTTCATGATCGGTGGCCTGATGGCCCTGATCATGCGCGCCGAGCTGGCGCGGCCGGGCCTGCAGTTCCTGTCGCCCGAGCAGTACAACCAGCTCTTCACCATGCACGGCACGATCATGCTGCTGTTCTTCGCGACGCCGATCGTGTTCGCCTTCGCGAACTACGTGGTGCCGCTGCAGATCGGCGCGCCCGACGTGTCGTTCCCCCGCCTGAACGCCTTCGCATACTGGCTGTACCTGTTCGGCGGCACCATGGCGACCGCCGGCTTCATCGCCCCGGGCGGCGCGGCCGACTTCGGCTGGACGGCCTACACGCCGCTGAGCACCGCCGAGCACTCGCCGGGCGTCGGCGCGAACATGTGGGTGGTCGGCCTGGCCATCTCCGGTCTGGGCACCATCCTCGGCGCGGTCAACCTGATCACCACGATCCTGACCCTGCGCGCCCCCGGCATGACCATGTTCCGGATGCCGATCTTCACCTGGAACATGCTGGTCACCAGCCTGCTGGCGATCCTGGTCTTCCCGCTGCTGGCCGCCGCGCTGTTCGCGCTCGCCGCGGACCGCCTGATCGGCGCCCACGTGTACGACCCCGCCACCGGCGGCCCGATGCTCTGGCAGCACCTGTTCTGGTTCTTCGGGCACCCCGAGGTCTACATCATCGCGCTGCCGTTCTTCGGCATCATCACCGAGATCATCCCGGTCTTCTCCCGGAAGCCGATCTTCGGTTACAAGGGCCTGGTCGCCGCGACCATCGCCATCGCCGCCCTGTCGATGAGCGTGTGGGCGCACCACATGTTCGCCACCGGCCAGGTGCTGCTGCCGTTCTTCAGCTTCCTCAGCTACCTGATCGCCGTGCCGACCGGCATGAAGTTCTTCAACTGGATCGGCACCATGTGGCGGGGCCAGATCACCTTCGAGACGCCGATGCTCTTCGCCATCGGCTTCCTGGTGACCTTCCTCTTCGGTGGCCTGACCGGTGTGCTGCTGGCCAGCCCGCCGCTCGACTTCCACCTGCACGACTCCTACTTCGTGGTGGCGCACTTCCACTACGTGCTCTTCGGCACCATCGTGTTCGCCGTGTTCGGCGGCATCTACTTCTGGTTCCCGAAGATGTTCGGCCGGATGCTCGACGAGCGGCTCGGCAAGATCCACTTCTGGCTGACCATGATCGGCTTCCACACCACCTTCCTGGTGCAGCACTGGCTCGGCGCCGAGGGCATGCCCCGCCGCTACGCCGACTACCTGCCCGGTGACGGCTTCACGTTCCTCAACACGCTCTCCACGATCGGCGCCTTCATCACCGGCATCTCGACCCTGCCGTTCATCTGGAACTGCTGGAAGTCGTACAAGACCGGTCCGGTGGTCGAGGTCGACGACCCGTGGGGCTACGGCAACTCGCTCGAGTGGGCCACCAGCTCGCCGCCGCCGCTGCGGAACTTCGACCGGATGCCGCGGATCCGCTCCGAGCGGCCGGCGTTCGACCACAAGTTCCCCGAGCTGGCCGCCGGGCACTCCCTGGCCGGCCCGCCCGAGGGCGGCGCGAAGCCGCTCAGCAGCGAGTCCGACGGTGGCGCCAGCTACCAGGAGGACACCGAGGGCCGGCTCGAAAAGAGCTGACCCAGGCGACCCAGTACGGGCGCCGCACCCCTGTGGGTGCGGCGCCCGTTGCCTTTTCAACCCCTTCCCCGCCGCCAGGCCGGTGCGTTCACGGCGCACCGCGTCGGCGTGCGGCGTGCGGCGCCAGTGCGGCGAGGCAGGCGCATCCCGCACCGCCTGACACCCCCACCTCGCCGAGCAGGCGCACACTCGGCTCCGGGCGCGTCGAGGTCCCGGCTCCGTTGATCAAGAGGTTTGCGTCAGGAACGGCCCGGATCCTGACGCAAACCTCTTGATCAACCCTGCCGAGGGGCGGGGGCCGGGGTGGGCGGGAGCTGGGGAGGTCTGCTGGGGTCAGGGGGTGGCGGTGGCCAGTTCGGGTGGGGTGGGGGTCGGTTCGCGCCGGTGGCGGAGTTCGATCGGGAGAACGGCCAGGGCGACCAGCAGGCCGATCGCGCCGGTGACCGCGAACCCCCAGGCCGGCGCCGAGGCGTCGATCACCGCGCCGGCCAGCGGCGCGCCGAGCGCGATGCCGACGGTGACGGCCGAGCCGTGCAGGCCCATGGCCTCGCCGCGGACACCGGCCGGGGCGAGCCGGCTCACCGCGTCCGAGGTCGAGGCGATGGAGGGCGCGCAGAGCGCGCCGGCCGGGACGAGCGCCAGGCAGAGCAGCCACCAGTGCGCCCCGCCCAGCCCGACCGGGATGGTGGTCAGGCTCAGCGCCGCCACCAGGGCCAGCGGGGAGAGCGAGCGGGTGACCACCCCGTACGCGAAGCCGCCCACCAGCGAGGCGACCGCCCACATGGCCAGGACGGCGCCGGTCCAGGCGACCTCGCCGCCCTCGCGCAGCACGGCGACCACCGCGACGTCGGTGCCGCCGAGCACCAGGGTGGCGGCCAGGCTGACCGCCAGCACGGCGAGCAGCCGGGGGGTGACCCACTCCCGGCGGGGCACCTTGCGGGCCGGGCCGGCCGGCTCGTCGGCGGCGCGGGTGGGCGGGTCGAGCAGCCAGAAGCAGACGCCGGAGGCGACGATCCCGGCGCCGACCGCCCACATGGTGAGCCGGGGCGACACGGCGGCGGCCATGGCCACGGCCAGCGCGGGGCCGACCATGAACGAGAGCTCCACCGACATCGAGTCGAGGGCGTACGCGGGGCGGCGCCGCTCGGCCGGCACCAGCGCGGCGACCGACTGGCGGACCACCGAGAAGACCGGCAGCGCGAACAGCCCGGCCAGGAACGCGGTGGGCAGCAGCACGGGGTACGACAGGGTCGGCGCGCTGGCCCAGAAGACGCCCTCGGCGATCGTGGTGAGCAGCAGCACCGGGCGCAGCCCGCGCCGGTCGACCAGCCGGCCGAGCAGCGGGGAGCCGAACGCGGCGCCGACGGTGGAGGCGGCGCCGACCAGTCCGGCCGCGCCGTAGCCGCGACCGAGGTCGAGCACGACGTGGAAGGTGAGCGTCACGCCGGTCGCGGTGAGCGGGATGCGCGCCAGCACCGAGATCAGCAGCAACGACCGGAGACCGGGCAGGGCGAGCGCCTCCCGGTAAGGCTTCAAGTTCACGACGGTCCGTACCTCCGGCCGACATCCTTGACCGGGGGTGCGACAGCCGCAACCAATTACCTGCTCAAGCGGCCCTGATCACAGGTTCGCCGACCATGGTGATCCCGGCGCCGTCGAAGGCCCGCAGCGCCACGTCCAGCGTGTCGGGCGCGACGGCGGCGGTCAGGTCCAGCAGCACGGTGGTCCCGAAGCCCTCCCGGGCGGCGTCGAGCGCGGTGGCCCGGACGCAGTGGTCGGTGGCGATGCCGACCACGTCGACCCGGTCGACGTCGTGCCGGCGCAGCCAGTCGGCCAGGCACTCGCCGTCGTCGGCGTGCCCCTCGAAACCGGAGTACGCGGCCGCGTGCTCGCCCTTGTGGAAGATCGCCTCCACCCGGCCGGTCGCCAGGTCGGGGTGGAACTCGGAGCCGGCGGTGCCCACCACGCAGTGCCGGGGCCAGGAGTCGACGTAGTCCGGCGGGTCGCCGAAGTGCGCGCCGGGGTCGACGTGGTAGTCCTTCGTCGCCACCACGTGGTCCCAGCGCTCGGGCTCGGCGTCGAGCAGCCGGGAGATGCCGGCGGCCACCCCGGCCCCGCCGGTCACGGCCAGGGAGCCGCCCTCGCAGAAGTCGTTCTGCACGTCCACGATGATCAAGGCGTTGGCCATGTCGGTCCTCTCAGCTCGCGGGTACGACGGTCACCGGGACGGCCGGGTCGCCGCCGGAGAGCTTGAGCCCCTCCCACGGGATGGAGATCAGGCACTCCCGCAGGTGCTCCCGGGACTCGTCGAGGGTGGGCAGCGCCACCGGCTCGCCCTCGACGACGAACGAGCGCTGCAGCAGCCGGTCGTTGGGCTGCCGGTCCGGCACCCCCTGCGGCACGATGATCTCCTCGGTGGCGGTGCCGGTCGGCTTGTGCCGGCGGACGGCCACCTTCCGCCCACCGATGGTGGCCTTGTGCTCGGAGCGCTTGACCACCGGGCGCCCCTCCACCTCGACCAGCTTGTAGACCAGGCCGGCGGTGGGGGCGCCCGAGCCGGTCACCACGGCGGTGCCCGCGCCGTACATGTCGACGGGCTCGGCGGCCAGCGAGGCGATGGCGTACTCGTCGAGGTCGCCCGAGACGATGATCTTCGTCTCGGTGGCGCCGAGCGAGTCGAGCAGTTCGCGGGACTGCTGGGCGATCACCGCCAGGTCGCCCGAGTCGATCCGGACCGCGCGCAGCTCCGGCCCGGCCACCGCGATGGCGTTGCGGATGCCCTGGCTGATGTCGTAGGTGTCGACCAGCAGCGTGGTGTCCTTGCCCAGCGTGGCGACCTGCGAGGCGAACGCCGCCTGCTCGTCGTCGTGCAGCAGGGTGAACGCGTGCGCGGCGGTGCCGGCGGTGGGGATGCCGTAACGCTGGCCGGCGGCCAGGTTGGAGGTGAACCGGAACCCGGCCAGGTACGCGGCCCGGGCGGCGGCCACCGCGGCCTCCTCGTGCGCGCGGCGGGACCCCATCTCGATCAGCGCCCGGCCGCGGGCGGCGGTGACCATCCGGGCCGCCGCGGCCGCCACCGCGCAGTCGTGGTTGAGCACCGACAGCGCCAGCGTCTCCAGCACCACGCACTCGGCGAAGGTGCCGGAGACGGTGAGGATCGGGGAGCCGGGGAAGAACAGCTCGCCCTCGGCGTATCCGTCGACGTCGCCGGTGAAGCGGTAGTCGGCCAGCCACTGGGCGGCCCGGTCGTCCACCACGCCGGTGCGGCGCAGGAAGTCGATCTCGTCGGGGTCGAACCGGAAGTCGCGGATCAGGTCGATCAGCCGGCCCGTCCCGGCGACCACGCCGTAGCGGCGCCCGGCCGGCAGCCGCCGGCTGAACACCTCGAAGACGCAGCGACGGTCGGCCGTGCCGTCCCGCAGGGCGGCGCTGACCATGGTCAGCTCGTAATGGTCGGTCAGCAGCGCGGGGCGAAGGGTGCTCACCGACTCAGCCTAGAGTTCAGGCCGGATCCGTGCCGTCGTGGCCCGGCATCGACCGCAACGCGGCCCGCAGCTCCGTCCGGCCGGCCACCCCGAGCTTGCTGTAGACCCGCTGGAGGTGGTTCTCCACGGTGCGGGTGGAGAGGAAGAGCCGCTCGGCGATGGTGCGGCTGGTCACGCCGTCGGCGGCGAGCCGGGCGATCTCCCACTCCCGCTCGCTCAGCGTCGGGCGGAGCAGCCGCAGCGCCGGTGTGGACACCTCGTCGCAGCGGCGGAGCAGCTCGGCGAGGCGCTCGCGGGCCGGGCCGGTCGCCCCGGGCCGGCCGCCGCGCATCCGGTGCAGCGCCATGGCGGTCGCCTCGGCGGCGTAGACGGTCAGCTCCCGGGCGGCGAAGCCGTCGGCCACAGCGAGCAGGTCGTCGGGACAGCCGTCGACGGCGGCGCGGGCGTACCGGGCGACGAGCGGCGGCAGCACCCCGTCGACCTGCTCGGAGAGCTCGGTCAGGCGCTGCGCCACGGTCCGCCGGCCGCCGTCGGTGCAGGTCGGCCCGATCGACGCGGTGGCCTGGTCGAACCGGACCAGGTCGAGCAGGACCAGCAGCTCGTGGCCGGCCAGGCCGTCCTCGCGCAGCCGATCGGCGAGCGCGGTGAGGTGCTTGGTGGCCGCCGGCAGGTCGCCGACCGCCGCGTGCACCGCGCCCCGGGCCTGCTCCAGCCAGGGGTAGAGCACCGCCATTCCGGGCGCGTGGGTCCGGTCCGCCTCGGCCATCGCCTCCGCCGCGTGCGTGGCGTCGCCGCGCAGCGCCGCCGACTGGGCGCGCTCGGCGTGCGCCAGTCCGGCGTAGACCCGGCTGGTGGCGAGCACGGCGCAGGCGCCGAGGCTGGTCTTCAGCGCCTCGTCGCCGCGCCCGCGCAGCCGCGCCGCGTACGCCTGGAGGATCGCCAGGTAGCCGGTGCCGAGCCGGAAGTCCCCGGCGCCGGCCAGGTCGGCGAACTCGTCGGCGACGATCGCGTCGATGCCGGCCAGGTCGCCGGAGAGCGCGAGCCGGGTGCCCCGGGCCAGCTCCATGGCGAGTTGGAGGTAGGGCATGTCGCCCCGCCAGCACGCCGCCTCGGCCTGCACCCGGGCGATCGCGGTGGCGCTGCGCCGGTACTGCCCCTGCGCGGCCTGGAGGTGCGCGAGGGTGCACCGGGCCAGTTCGCGCGCGGCCATCGGGGCCGCCGGCCGGTCCAGCACCGTCTGGGCCAGCCGGACCGCGGTGTCGGTGTCCAGCCGGTGCAGCCGCATGATCGCCTCGAAGGCGCGGACGCGGGCCTGGTCGGCGGGATCGGTCAGCTCGGCGCCGCGCGCGGCGATCTCCTCCACGGTGGATTCCCGGCTCAGCCCCCAGTAGCTGACCATGCCCCGGGCGGTCAGCCAGCGGCCGCGCCGCCGGTCGTCCTGGATCGCCCCGGCCACCTGGTCGAGCACCGCGATCGCCTCGTCCGGCCGGTCGGCGAACATGAGGATCGTGGCGAGCAGTTCCGCCGCGTCCGAGCCGCCCTCGCCGTCGAGCGCCGCCCGGGCCAGCCGGGTGGCCAGCGGCACGTCGTACCGGCCGAAGGCCTGGGCGGCCGCGTCGAGCAGCAGGGCGGGGTCCTGCGCCGTACCCGAGTCGAGTCGCCACACGGCGACCCGCAACAGGTCGTCGCGGCGCCGCTTGCCGACCCGTTCGAGCAGCCCGGCCAGGGTGGCCTGGAGCCGGCGGGTGCGGCTGACCGGGCAGCGCCGGCGCATCACCTCGCCGTAGAGCGGGTGGGCGAGGCGCACGTTCAGCCGCCGGTCGTCGCGCACCATGGAGATCAGGCCGCGCTCCTCGGCGATCTCCACGTCGGCGGGCTCGACCGCCTGATCCAGCAGTTGCAGGCCGAGCGGCTCGCCGAACGCGACCAGCTCGACCACCGCCCGCACGCCGGGCGTGAGCTGGCCGATCCGGGTGTCGATCAGGTCGGTGAGGCTGGGCGCCAGCTCCAGCCGGCCGGTCCACTTCCAGATCCCGTACGTCTTGCTCAGCTCGTCGCCGCCGGAGGCGGCCAGCACCAGTTCGCGCAGCAGCAGCGGGTTGCCGGCGGAGAGCCGGTGCAGCCGCTCGGAGGAACCCGCGTCGACCGGCCCGCCGAGGATCGCGGCGAGCAGCCCGGTGGTCTCGCTCGGGCCGAGCGGCCCCAGCTCGACCAGGTCAACCAGGTCGTCGGTCCACAGGGCGCGGATCGGCAGCGGGATCTGCTCGCCGTTGCGCAGCGTGCCGAGCACCGTGGCGTTCTCGGAGCGGGCGATGAGGTGCACCAGCGCCGCCGACGGCGGGTCGAGCAGGTGCGCGTCGTCGATCGCCAGCACGATCGGCCGGCCGGCGGCCTGCTCCTGCAGCACGTCGACCGCCCAGCGCAGGATGCCGGCGGGGGAGAGGCCCTGCGGCTGCGCGGCCGGCAGCACCTGGACCAGCCCGCCGAACGGCAGCGCGGCGGTCGTGGCGCTGGCCGCGACGGACCAGATCGCGTAGCGGTCGGGTGAGAGCGCGGCCACCCCCTCCCGCAGCAGCCGGCTCTTGCCCACCCCGGCGTTGCCGCTGAAGAGCAGCCCGCGTCCCTCCGGACCGCCGACCGCCGACAACAGACGGTTGAGCTCATCCGTTCGGCCGACGAAGTCCCACCGACTCATCGGTGCAGCATATCGATGGTGTTCCGTCCGCGTGTACACCGTCACGCAGCGAAGTTGAGTAATCTGTTGATTACTCGTGAGTATCGGATGTGTTCGGTGTCGGATCCGTGACAGCCGTACTCTTCCGACATCCCCCTGCGACCAGGGATTTCCACGCGACCGGACCGCAACCCGGTCGCCTCACCGGAGGCCGCCTGTTGAACCCAGGTCCACTCCCATCGGTCGACGTGCCCGAACCGGGCGGGCTGGCCGAGACACCCCGCTGCGCCCCGCTGCCCACCCGGCTCGGCGTGACCGAGCCGGGGCCGGACGAGCCGCTGGGCGTCGTCGTCACCGGCCCGGCCGGCGCCGGCCGTCGCGAGCTGCTCGCCGGCCTGCTCGGGCTCGACCCCGGGATGCTCACCGTGCCCGCCGGCAGCCATCTCCTCGTCCACCACGCCAAGGTGCCCACCCGGGCCGCCTACGTGCCGGGTTACCGCCAGCCGCACTCCTACCGCGCCGACCCGCTCGCCGCCGGCCCGGCCCTCGCTCGCCCGCCGCGCCGGGTGGAGCTGAGCCTGCCGGACCCGCTGCTGCGCCACTTCGCCGTGCTCGACACGCCGGACACCGGCGCCCTCGGGGTGGCCGGCGGCCGGGTGCTGCTCAACGCGGCGGGCCGGGCCGGCGCCCTGCTCTTCGTGATCTCCGCCGACCAGGCGTTCAGCGCGGCCGAGCTGCACCTGCTGGCCGAGGTGGCGCGCACCCGGGTCGAGGTGCTCTTCGCCGTCACCCCCGGCGTGGCCGGCTGGGCGGCGCCGGCGGACGGCACGACGACGGAGGACACGGGGGCGTCCGGGTCGTCGGCCGGCCGGTCCGGCCCGCCCGGCCCCGCCGCCCGCCGGTACGACCCGGTGGACGTCTCCGTCGCCGCGCACCGGGCCGCGCTGCTGGCCGCGGTGCCCGCGCTCGCCCCGGCCCGCTGGTTCCCGGTCCGCCAGGGCGAGCACTCGGTGCTGCGCCGCGCGTTGGTCGGCTGGGCCGCCGACGAGGGACTGCGTCGGGCAAGTTCCCGCCCGCCGGAGCCGCCCGGCGCGCACGGCCGGGTGCCCGTGGTGGCCGGGTCCGAGCCGGCCGACCTCACCGAGCGGATCGACCGCCAGGCCCGCTCCTGCGCCCAGCGGATCCGCCAGCACCTCGCCCTGGAGCTGGCCAACATCCACCTCCGAGTGGTGCAGGAGATCGTCTTCGGGGTCGGCTGTGCCGGCCTGCCGCAGGTGCTCGACCGTGAGATGGAGGCGCTGTCCCTGCTCGCCACGGCGCAGTGCGACGAGGCGGTCCGCGGCATCGTCGACGACGCGGCCGCCCGGGTCTTCGGCGCGCCGCTCGCCGAGGGGGTGCGCCGGCGGATCGTGCACGCCGTCCGCTGGGGCCTGGCCGATCATTCGGATGGCCGTGAGCTGGATCGCGTGCTCCTCGTCACCAGCACCGCCGGGGTGGCCGGGCTGGCCGGCGCCGGCGCGCTCGACGCGCTGGCCGGCTATCCGGGCGCCGAGCGCGACGAGGCGCTCCCGCCCGTCGGGGTGGCCCTCAACGGCGGGTGCTGGCAGCACTGGCGGGTGCCCGGCAACGCCGACCCGAACGCCGCCCGCTCCTGGGCGCAGCGGGCGCTGCGCGAGGTCGAGCTGGAGCTGGCCCGCCAGGTGTCCCGTCGCTTCGAGGTGATCCGCCTCTCGCTCGGCGCGGTCCTCACCGATGCTGTCGACCACGGCATCCTGCTCGCCTGAGGTCGGGGTCGCCGCACGGTCGCCGCGGTCGGCGTACGCGGCCCGGGCGGGTGATCCCGACCGCCGCGCCGTTCCGGTTCATCGGTTCCCCGGATCCGGTGGCACGATGGGGGGCATGGCGGCTCCACAGGTTGCGCCGGTCGAGACGCCGGACACCGAAGAGGTGCCGGTCTCCGACCGGCCATGGGTGACCATCGTCTGGGACGATCCGGTCAACCTCATGACGTACGTGACCTGGGTGTTCCAGAAGCTCTTCGGATACAGCCGGGAGAAGGCCGAGCAGCTCATGCTGGACGTGCACCACAAGGGCAAGGCGGTCGTCTCCAGCGGCGCCCGCGAGCGGATGGAGCACGACGCGTCGCAACTGCACGCGTACGGCCTCTGGGCGACGGTGGACCGGTCATGAGCATGTTTCGTCGGCAGGGCGACCGCTACGTGGCCACGTTCGCGGTGGATGAGGTGCGGGTGCTGCGCAAGGTCGCCTCCGAGGTGGTCGGCCTGCTCACCGACGGCTTCGACCACGGCGACCCGGTGGTCGGCCGGCTCTTCCCCGAGGTCTACCCGGACGACGTGGCGGGCAGCGCGGAGTTCCGCCGCTACACCGAGGGCGACCTGAAGACCGCCAAGATCGACCAGGCCGGGGCGATCCTGGCCGCGCTGCCCGACGGCGAGGCCGGCGGCGAGGTGCGGCTCGACGCGGAGGCGGCCGAGGCCTGGCTGCGCGCGCTCAACGACGCCCGGCTCGCCATGGGCGTCCGGCTGGAGATCAAGGACGGCACCGACCTGGGCGAGGAGCTGGACGACGCGGTCGCCGAGGACCCCACCTCCTCCCGGGTGTTCCAACTGTCGGTCTACGCGTACCTGGGCTATCTCCAGGAATCCCTGCTCAACGCCCTGATCGACTGAGTGGTGACGGTCGCCACCTCGCGGCCCGAGACGGCCAGGGGCTAGGCTGGGCGTCGTGCTGAGCATCGACCGGTCGATCATCGACGCGATCGTGGCCCACGCGCGCCGGGACCACCCGGACGAGGCGTGCGGCGTGGTCGCCGGTCCCGCCGGCAGCGACACCCCGACCCGGCACATCCCCATGGACAACGCCGCCCGCTCCATGACCTTCTACGAGTTCGACTCGATGGAGCAGTTGCGGGTGTGGCGGGAGATGGACGACCGCGACGAGGAGCCGGTCGTCATCTACCACTCGCACACCGCGACGGAGGCCTACCCGTCCCGCACGGACGTCTCCTTCGCCGGGGAGCCGGGTGCGCACTACCTGCTCGTCTCGACCCGCGAGCCCGACACCGAGGAGATCCGCTCCTTCCGGATCGTCGACGGCGTGGTCACCGAGGAGCCGGTCGAGATCGTGGCTGCCGTGGACCCGCACGCCGTCCAGTCCTACATGTTCGGGCAGAGCCCGGCGACGGTCGACTACGAGTGTTCCGACCGCTGAACTTCCAGCGCCGGCACACCCTTTCTTCTTCCCGTCACCTGGCACGACCCGAACAAGGAGCACGAGACACCATGGCCATCGAGGTTCGCATCCCCACCATCCTGCGCAGCTACACCGGCGGCGCGAAGGTCGTCGAGGGCAGCGCTGACACCCTGGGCGACCTGCTCGCCGACCTGGACTCCCGGCACGCCGGCCTGCGGGCCCGGCTGGTCACCGACGCCGGCGCGCTGCACCGGTTCGTCAACGTCTACGTCAACGACGAGGACGTCCGCTTCCTCGGCGCGCTCGACGCCAAGCTCAACGACGGCGACAGCGTCACCATCCTGCCGGCCGTGGCCGGTGGCGCGTTCGGCTTCGCGGCGGCAGCCGCGATCGCGCAGCACGGCGCCGCCGTGGCGCGCGCCGCGCGTCGCTGAGGGCGGACGGCATGGCACGGTACGACAGCCTGCTGGACGCCAGCGGCGGCACGCCCCTGGTGGGGCTTCCGCGGCTCTCGCCGACGGTCTCCGACGGGGCGCCGCCGGTGCGGCTGTGGGCGAAGCTGGAGGACCGGAACCCGACCGGCAGCATCAAGGACCGGGCGGCCCTGTTCATGGTCCGCGCGGCCGAGGAGGCCGGCCGGCTCCGCCCCGGTGACACGATCCTGGAGCCGACCAGCGGCAACACCGGCATCTCGCTGGCCATGGTGGCCAAGCTGCGCGGCTACCGGCTGGTCTGCGTGATGCCGGAGAACGTCTCCACCGAGCGGGTGCAGCTGCTCCGGATGTACGGCGCGGAGATCATCTTCTCGCCGGCGGCGGGCGGCTCGAACCAGGCCGTCGCCACCGCCAAGCAGATCGCCGCCGAGCACCCGGACTGGGTGATGCTCTTTCAGTACGGCAACGAGGCGAACGCCCGGGCGCACTACGAGACGACCGGGCCGGAGCTGCTGCACGACCTGCCGACCATCACCCACTTCGTGGCCGGCCTGGGCACCACCGGCACCCTGATGGGCACCGGGCGCTACCTGCGGGAGAAGGTCGACGGCATCCAGGTCGTCGCCGCCGAGCCCCGTTACGGCGAGCTGGTCTACGGGCTGCGCAACATCGACGAGGGCTACGTGCCCGAGCTGTACGACGCCACGGTGCTCTCCCGGCGCTTTTCGGTGGGCACCCGCGACGCGGTGCTGCGGACCCGGCAGCTCGTCGAGGTGGAGGGGATCTTCGCGGGCTTCTCCACCGGGGCGATCCTGCACGCCGCCCTCGCGGTGGCGCACGAGGCGGTCCGCGACGGCCGCCGCGCCGACGTGGCCTTCGTGGTCTGTGACGGCGGCTGGAAGTACCTGTCGACCGGGGCGTACGGGGGCACCCTCGCGGACGCCGAGGACGCCCTGGAGGGGCAGCTCTGGGCCTGACGGCTCGACGGTCGGTTCGGTCCGCGCACGCCGCCGACCGAACCGACCGTCACCTCCCAGGACCGGACGTGTGCGGGTGTCACGTTGATGACAACTTCCGGCAGATGATTCTTGCCCGACCGGGCCGACGCGTAGGCTGCGCAGCGTGGCGAACGCGTCGGTAGAGATCATCGGCGGGGCGACCGCCGGCGGGTCGACTACCGTGCGTGAGATCGAGGCGACCGGATGCGACTGACTGTCCTCGGGTGCGCGGGCAGCTTTCCCGGACCCGAGTCTCCCTGCTCCGCCTACCTGATGGAGGCCGACGGGTTCCGGCTTCTGATCGACTTCGGGGTGGGTTCGCTCTCCACGCTCCAGCGCTACGTCGGGCTGCACGCCCCCAACGCCATCCTCCTCACCCACCTGCACTGCGACCACATGTTCGACGCGGTGTCCTACGTGGTGGTGCGCCGGTACGCCCCGGACGGCCCGTACCCGCCCCTGCCGATGTACGCCCCCTCCGGCGCGCCGGACCGGCTGGCCAGCGCGTACGGGCAGGAGGAAGGCACGGTGGAGGACGTCTACCAGTTCTACGGCCTCCAGCCGGGCACGTTCCCGATCGGTCCGTTCACCGTCACGGTCGACCGGATGAACCACCCGGTCGAGACGTACGGGGTGCGGCTGGAGCACGGCGGCCGGGTGTTCTGCTACTCGGCGGACACCGCGCCCTGCGACGCGCTGCTGCGCCTCGCCCAGGGCGCCGACGTGTTCCTCTGCGAGGCCAGCTACATGGACGGGGTGGACAACCCACCGGACCTGCACCTGACCGGCCGGGAGGCCGGCGAGGCGGCCACCAAGGCGGGCGTGGGCCGGCTGCTGCTCACCCACCTCGTCCCCGCCTGGGGCAGCGAGTCGCACACCGTGGAGTCGGCGGCCGGGGCGTACACCGGACCGCTCGAGGTGGTCCGCGCCGGCGCCTCCTACGAGGTCTGACCGCGCCGGTGGGCGTGCGTACCGCGTGCTGCGCGCGACGATCGACGGGGCAGCCGCGGAAGGTGAGCGCGCTTTAAGATCACGCGGGTGACCGACCCCTCCTCCGGCGCACCCGGCCCGCACCAGCCGTCCGGCTGGCCGCCCGCCCCGCCGCCCGCGCCGGGCTGGTCGCCGCCGCCCGGGCCGCAGCCGCCCGGCGTCCCGTACCCGGGGCCCTTCGGCGGTTATCCGCCGCACCCGCCGTACGCCGCGCCCGTTCCGCCCGGCCCGCACCCGGTGCCGCGCAGGCGGTCCGGCGCCGGCCGGGTGGTGGCGGTCCTGCTCGCCGTCGGCGCACTGCTGCTCGGGCTCTGCTGCTGCGGCGCGTTCACCTACAACGGCTGGTACCAGCCCCGCCAGCTGCAGGAACAGCGCAAGGAGATGATCGCCGACGCCGGCGTGCCCGCCGGCTTCACCAGCTCCGGGGTCGAGGCGGACGAGAACTCGGCCGGCGCCACCTACAAGCTCACCTGCCAGCGGGGCGCCTGCCCGGTCGACGTGGCACAGAGCCTCCAGGCGTGGCTGGTCAACGCCGGCCTGCCCATCACCGTGGACCGGATACGGACCTGCCTGGCCGATCCCGGCATCCCGACCTGCGGCGTCTTCACCTGGAAGCGCGACGGCTTCTCGATGACCGCCGGCGTGGTCAGCGTCCTGCCCCGCAGCGGCAGGAGCACCGTCGACGGTTCCGTCACCGTGACGCTGAGCGTCGGCTGGCACGACTGAACGGTGGGCACCCGGGGGCGGTTCGATCACGGGACCGCATAGGGTGCAGGCATGGCGCGACCTGACGGGCGGCGGCCCGACCAACTCCGACCGGTGACCCTGACCCGGGGCTGGAGCACCAACCCGGAGGGCTCGGTGCTCGTCGAGTTCGGCGCGACCCGGGTGCTCTGCACGGCCAGCGTGACCGAGGGCGTGCCCCGCTGGCGCAAGGGCTCCGGGCTCGGCTGGGTGACCGCCGAGTACGCGATGCTGCCCCGGGCCACCAACACCCGCTCGGACCGGGAGAGCGTCAAGGGCAGGGTCGGCGGCCGGACCCATGAGATCTCCCGGCTCATCGGCCGCAGCCTGCGGGCCTGCGTCGACCTCAAGGCGCTCGGCGAGAACTCGGTGGTGCTCGACTGCGACGTGCTCCAGGCCGACGGCGGCACCCGGACGGCGGCCATCACGGGCGCGTACGTGGCGCTGCACGACGCGGTGACCTGGCTCGCCGAGCGCAAGGCCCTGGCGGGCAAGGTGGACAAGGTGATGCACCGGTCGGTGGCGGCGGTCAGCGTCGGCATCATCGCCGGCGAGCCGCGACTCGACCTCTGCTACGAGGAGGACGTGGCGGCCGAGGTCGACATGAACGTGGTCTGCACCGGGACGGGTGACTTCGTCGAGGTGCAGGGGACCGGCGAGGCCGGCATCTTCGCCCGGGAGCAGCTGGACGCCCTGCTCGACCTGGGCGTGGCGGGCTGCCTGGAACTGGCCGACGCGCAGCGGAAGGCGCTGAACTGATGACCTGGCTGACGCGCACCGGAAGGCGTTGAACATGAACACCGTGCTCCTGGCCACCCGCAACCGGAAGAAGCTCGTCGAGCTCCAGCGGATCCTCGACGGCGCGCTCGGCGCCCACCGGATCGCCCTGCTCGGCCTGGACGACGTCGAGGAATACCCGGAGCTGCCCGAGTCGGGCCTGACCTTCGGCGAGAACGCGCTCATCAAGGCCCGGGAGGGCTGTCGGCGGACCGGGCTGCCGACCATCGCCGACGACTCCGGGCTGGCGGTGGACGCGCTCAACGGCATGCCGGGCGTGTTCAGCGCCCGCTGGGCCGGCCGGCACGGCGACGACCAGGCCAACTTCCAGCTCGTGCTGGACCAGATCGCCGACCTGCCGGACGAGCACCGGGGCGCCGCCTTCGTCTGCACGGTGGCGCTGGTGCTGCCCAGCGGCAAGGAGCACCTGGTCGACGGCCGGCAGCCGGGCCGCCTGCTGCGCGCCCCGCGCGGTGACGGCGGCTTCGGCTACGACCCGATCTTCCTGGGTGACGGGCAGAAGCGGACCAACGCGGAGCTGACCCCGGAGGAGAAGGACGCGGTCAGCCACCGGGGCAAGGCGCTGCGCGAGCTGGCCAAGCTGGTCGCCAAGGTGCTCCCGCCGGCCGCCTGACGGCACGTCGTGGCGGTGCCCGGTCCGGCCGGACACCGCCACATCCGGGTCAGCCCAGCGGGCCGACCTCGCGCTCGATCGCGGCGCGCAGCCCGGGGCCGCCCACCACCTCCCGCGCCGCCTCCATGAGCGGGGCGAGGAACACGTCCGGTCCCGGCTCGCCGACCGCCTCGCCGAGCGCGGCCAGCGCTGCCCGGCCGGCCGGCGACGGGGTCAGCGGGGCGCGGAGCTGGAGCCCGCGCACGGCGGCCAGCAGCTCCACCGCGAGCAGGCTGGTCAGGTTGTCCAGCACGGTGCGCAGCTTCTTGGTCGCCGCCCAGCCCATCGAGACGTGGTCCTCCTGCATGCCGCTGGTGGGCAGCGAGTCGACCGAGGCGGGGGCGGCGAGCCGGCGGTTCTCCGCGACGATCCCGGCCGCCGTGTACTGGGCGATCATCAGGCCGGAGTTGACCCCGGCGTCGGGGGAGAGGAACGCCGGCAGCTCCCGGGAGCGGGTGACGTCGAGCAGCCGGTCCACCCGGCGCTCGGCGATCGCGCCCACCTCGGACGCGGCGATGGCCAGGTAGTCGGCGGCGAAGCCGAGCGGCGCGCCGTGGAAGTTGCCGGTCGACTCGACCCGCCCGTCCGGCAGCACCACCGGGTTGTCCACCACCGACAGCAGTTCCCGCCCGGCCACCACCTCGACGAAGTCGAGGGTGTCCCGGGCCGCCCCGGCCACCTGCGGGGCGCAGCGCATCGAGTAGGCGTCCTGCACGGCGTGCGCCAGGTCGTCGCGGTGGGAGTCCATCACCGCCGAGTTCTGCAGCAGCTTGTGGATGTTCGCGGCCGAGGCGGCCTGGCCCGGGTGCGGCCGGATGGCGTGCAGCTCCGGCAGGAACGGCCGCTCCGAGCCGAGCATCGCCTCGATGGCCAGCGCGGCGGTCACGTCGGCCATGGCGAACAGGTGCCGGGCGTCGTGGACGGCCAGCAGCAGCATGCCGAGCATGCCGTCGGTGCCGTTGATGAGTGCCAGCCCCTCCTTGGCGGCCAGCTCCACCGGCTCCAGCCCGACCCGGCGCAGCGCGTCGCCGGCCGGGATCCGGTCGCCGGCCGGGCCGAGCACCCAGCCCTCACCGAGCAGCACCAGCGCGCAGTGGGCGAGGGGAGCCAGGTCGCCGGAGGCGCCGAGCGAGCCGTGCTCCGGCACCCACGGGGTCACCTCGTGGTTGAGTAGGTCCACCAGGCCCTCGGCGACCAGCGGGCGGACCCCGGAGCGGCCGAGGGCGAGCGAGCGCACCCGCAGCAGCATCATGGCCCGCACCACCTCGCGGGGCATCGGCGCGCCGATGCCGGCGGCGTGCGAGCGGATCAGCGCGTGCTGGAGCTCGGCCCGCCGTTCGGGCGCGACGAAGGTGTTGGCGAGCGCCCCGAACCCGGTGGAGACGCCGTACACGGGCCGGCCGGCGGCCTCGATGCCGTCCACGATGGACCGGCTGGTCGCCATCGCCTCCACCGTGGCGGGGTCGAGGACGACCTTGGCGGTGCCGCGGGCCACGGCGAGCACGTCGGCGGGGGAGATCCCGGTGGGCTGGATGACTACGGTCGACATTGCGGCACTCCGTTGCGCAGAACCTGGCGGATCAAGGGAACCCCCGGCCGGTAGGCCAGGTGCAGGTGGGACGGGGCGTCGAGGATCATCAGGTCGGCCCGCGCGCCCCGCGCGAGCCGCCCCACGTCGTCGCGGCGCAGCGCCGCCGCCCCGCCGGCCGTCGCGGCCCACACCGCCTCCGCCGGGGTCATCCGCATCTCGCGTACGGCGAGCGCGATGCAGAACGGCATCGACGACGTGTACGACGACCCGGGGTTGCAGTCGGTCGCGAGGGCCACGGTCACCCCGGCGTCGAGCAGCCGGCGCGCGTCCGGGTACGGCGACCGGGTGGAGAACTCCGCCCCGGGCAGCAGCGTGGCGACCGTCTCCGAGGCGGCGAGCGCGTCGATGTCGGCGTCGGACAGGTGGGTGCAGTGGTCCACGCTGGCCGCGCCCAGCTCCACGCCGAGCTGCACGCCCGGCCCGGGGCCGAGCTGGTTGGCGTGCACCCGCACGCCGAGCCCGACGGCCTGCCCGCAGGCGAGGATCGCCCGGGCGTGGTCCACGTCGAAGGCGCCCCGCTCGCAGAACACGTCGATCCACCGGGCGTGCGGGGCGGCGGCGGCCAGCATCGGCCCGCACACCATGCCCACGTAGTCGTCGGGGCGGTCGGCGTACTCGGCGGGGACCACGTGCGCGCCGAGGAACGTGGTGTCCTCGGTGAACTCGGCGGCGATCCGCAGCGAGCGGGCCTCGTCGGCGACGGTGAGCCCGTACCCGCTCTTGATCTCGACGGTGGTGGTGCCCTGCCGCATCGCCTCGTCGCGCAGCCGCCGGACGGTGTCCCGCAGTTGGTCGTCGGAGGCGGCCCGGGTGGCGCCGACGGTGGTCCGGATGCCGCCGCCGGTGTAGGGCTCGCCGGACATCCGGGCGGCGAACTCGGCGGCTCGGTCGCCCGCGAAGACCAGGTGGGCGTGGCTGTCCACGAAGCCGGGCAGCACGGCCGACCCCTCGGCGTCGATCCGCCGGTCGGCGGCCGGCGCGTACCGGGCCGGGCCGATCCAGGCCACCTGCCCGTCCTCGATCAGCAGGGCGGCGTCGCGGCGGATGCCGAGCGGCCCGTCGCCGCCCGGGGAGTTGGTGACCAGCTCCCCGATGTTGTCCACCAGCAGGCTGCCCCTCACGAGGTCACCTCCTGGATGGCGTGCCGCAGCTCGGTCGGGACGTCCACGCTCTGGTGCCGGCCGTCCGCCACGACCGTCCGGCCGTTGACCACCACGTGCGACACGTCGGCCGCGGTGGCCGCGAAGAACGCGCCGACCGGCGGCACCCCGGCCGTCCGGGCACTGTCCAGCCGCACCGTCACGAGGTCGGCCCGGTCGCCGACCGACAGCCGACCCGCGTCGCCCCAGCCCAGCGCGGCGTGCCCGGCGGCGGTGGCCGCGGTAACCAGCTCGGCGGCGCTGAAGTGCCCCCGTTTGCGCGTGCGCAGGCGCTCGTCCAGCTCCACGGCGCGAGCCTCCTCGAAGAGGTCCACCACGGCGTGGCTGTCGCTGCCCAGGCTGAGCGGGCTGCCCGTGTCGGCCATCCGCCGGGCCGGCCCGATCCCGTCGGCCAGGTCCCGCTCGGTGGTGGGGCAGAGGCACACGGCGGTCCGGCTGTCCCCGAGCAACGCGACGTCGGCGCTCGTCGGGTGGGTGGCGTGCACCGCCGTGGTGTGCGGGCCGAGCACCCCGTGGTCGGCCAGCAGCCGGGTCGGGGTGCAGCCGTGCACGGCCCGGCAGGCGTCGTTCTCGGCCGGCTGCTCGGACAGGTGCACGTGCAGCGGCACGCCGTTGCGGTCGGCCCAGCCGGCCACGGTGGCGAGCTGCTCGGCGGGCACCGCGCGAACCGAGTGGATGGCCGCGCCCCGCCGGGCGTGGTCGTTCTCGGGGCGGAACGCGTCGACCCGCTCCGCCCAGCGCAGCGCGTCGCCGTCGCCGAACCGGCGCTGCGTACCGACCAGGGGCGCGCCGTCCACGCTCGCGGTCAGGTACGCGGTGTCCAGCAGGGTGATCCGGATCCCGGCGTGCGCGGCCGCCTCGACCAGCGCGGCCGACATGGCGTTCGGGTCGGCGTACGGCGTGCCCTCCGGGCCGTGGTGCAGGTAGTGGAACTCGCCCACGCAGGTGATCCCCGCGAGGGCCATCTCCGCGTACGCGGCCCGGGCCAGGGCCAGGTAGGAGTCAGGGTTGAGCCGGGCCGCCACGTCGTACATGACGTCCCGCCAGCTCCAGAAGTCGCCGCGCCCGCCGTGGGTGCGCCCGCGCAGCGCCCGGTGGAAGGCGTGCGAGTGGGCGTTGGCCAGGCCGGGCAGGGTGAGCCCGGGCAGGCGTACCGCGTCGCCGAGCACCTCGACCCCGGCGGGGGCCGCGCCGCCGCCGACCAGCGGGGTGACCGCGGTGATCCGCCCGGCCTCGGCCTCGATCAGCACGTCGGGGGTGGGCTCGGCGTGCTCGGGCAGCCAGGCGTACTCGGCCAGCCAGCGGGTCAGCGGCATGCCAGCTCCTCCAGCACCCGGGCCAGGGCCGTCACCCCGGCCGCGCAGTCGGCGTCGGTGGCGGACTCGGCGGGGGAGTGCGACACCCCGGTCGGGTTGCGCACGAAGAGCATCGCGGTCGGCAGGTGCGCGGCCAGCACCCCGGCGTCGTGCCCGGCCCCGGTGGGCAGCACCGGCGCGTCGAGCAGCGCGGCCAGCCGGCCGGCCAGCCCGTCGTCGAAGGCCACCAGCGGGGTGGCCGACTCCTCGGTGCAGGTCAGCTCCGTGCCGTCCCGCCGCGCCCGCTCGGCGGCCTTGGCCCGGACCGCCTCGACCAGGCCGTGCAGCGTCTCCGGCTCGGCCGCCCGGGCGTCCAGCCAGCCGGTCACCTTCGACGGGATGGCGTTGGTGGCGTTCGGCTCGACGGCCACCCGGCCCACCGTGGCGTGCGCGTCGCGCAGCCGGGCCTCCTTGTTCGCCGCCAACACCGTGAACGCGTAGGTGAGCATCGGGTCGCGGCGGTCGGCCATCCGGGTCGTACCCGCGTGGTTGCCCTCGCCGGCGAAGTCGAAGCGCCAGCGGCCGTGCGGCCAGATGGCGCTGGCCACCGCGACCGGCGCGCCGAGGTCGACCAGCGCGCGGCCCTGCTCGACGTGCAGCTCCACGAAGGCCGCGAAGCGGCCGAGCAGGCCGGGGTCGGCACCCGCCGGCCGGTCGCCCAGCGCCTCGGCGAAGCTCACCCCCGCCGCGTCGCGCAGCCCGGCCGCGCGCTCCACCGAGATCTCGCCGGTGAGCAGCCGCGACCCCAGGCAGGGTACGCCGAACCGGCCGCCCTCCTCCTCCACGAACGCGGCCACCGCCACCGGCCGGACCGGGGCGACCCCGGCGGCCCGCAGCTCGTCCACGGCCAGGAACGCGCTCACGATGCCGAGCGGCCCGTCGTAGGCCCCGCCGTGCGGCACCGAGTCGAAGTGGCTGCCGGTGAGCACCGCGTCCCCGGCCGCCGGGTCACCCCACCAGGCGAAGAGGTTGCCGTTGCCGTCCTCGGTGACCGGCATGCCCCGCTGCCCGGCCTGCTCCCGGAACCACGCGCGCAGCGTGCGCTCCGGCTCGGTGAGCGCGTAGCGCAGGTAGCCGCCGCTGCCCGCGTCCCGCCCGACGGGCGCGATCTCGTCCCAGAGCTTGCGGAACCGGACGGCGAGATCGCTCACGCGGCACCTCGGTTGTTCGCGGCTGCGGGGCTCCGCTGCGCTGCACTCCTTGCGCTCACGCCGTGCCCTCCGCCATGGGCACCCGGACGCCCGTGCGCGCCGCGACCTCGCGGGCGTCGTCGTAGCCGGCGTCGACGTGCCGGATGACGCCCATGGCCGGGTCGTTGGTGAGCACCCGCTCGATCTTCTGCCCGGCCAGGGCGGTGCCGTCGGCCACGCAGACCTGCCCGGCGTGGATGGACCGACCGATGCCCACGCCGCCGCCGTGGTGGATCGACACCCAGGACGCCCCGCTGGCGGTGTTGACCAGCGCGTTGAGCAGCGGCCAGTCGGCGATCGCGTCGGAGCCGTCGGCCATCGCCTCGGTCTCCCGGTAGGGGCTGGCCACGCTGCCGCAGTCCAGGTGGTCCCGGCCAATCACCACGGGCGCGCTCAGCTCGCCGGACGCGACCATCTCGTTGAACCGCACCCCGGCCTTGTCCCGCTCGCCGTAGCCGAGCCAGCAGATCCGGGCCGGCAGGCCCTGGAAGGCGACCCGCTCGCCGGCCATCCGGATCCACCGGGCCAGAGACTCGTTCTCGGGGAACAGGTCGAGGATGGCCCGGTCGGTGGCCGCGATGTCCTTCGGGTCACCGGAGAGCGCGGCCCAGCGGAACGGGCCCTTGCCCTCACAGAACAGCGGCCGGATGTAGGCCGGCACGAAGCCGGGGAAGTCGAAGGCCCGCTCGTAGCCGGCGAGCTTCGCCTCGCCGCGGATGGAGTTGCCGTAGTCGAAGACCTCGGCGCCGGCGTCCAGGAAGCCGACCATCGCCGCCACATGCCGGGCCATCGACGCCCGGGCCCGGTCGGTGAACTCCGCCGGCTTCGTCGCCGCGAAGTCCCGGGCGTCGGCCAGCTCCACCCCCACCGGCAGGTACGACAGCGGGTCGTGCGCGCTGGTCTGATCGGTCACCACGTCGATCTCGACGCCCCGGACCAGCAGCTCGGGGAAGACGACCGCGGCGTTGCCGACCACGCCGACGCTCAGCGCCCGGCGCTCGCGCTTCGCGGCGAGCACCCGCTCGACGGCGTCGTCCAGGTTGTCGGCGATCTCGTCCAGGTAGCGGTCGCGCGCCCGGCGCTCCAGCCGGCTGCGGTCCACATCGACGATCAGGCAGGCGCCGCCGTTCATGGTGACCGCCAGGGGCTGCGCCCCGCCCATCCCGCCGCAGCCGGCGGTCAGCGTCAGCGTCCCGACCAGGGTGCCCCCGAACCGCTTCTCGGCCACCGCCGCGAACGTCTCGTAGGTGCCCTGGAGGATGCCCTGGGTGCCGATGTAGATCCACGAGCCGGCGGTCATCTGCCCGTACATGGTCAGGCCGAGCGCTTCGAGCCGGCGGAACTCCGGCCAGGTGGCCCAGTCGCCGACCAGGTTGGAATTGGCCAGCAGCACCCGAGGCGCCCACTCGTGGGTGCGCATCACGCCGACCGGGCGGCCCGACTGCACCAGCATGGTCTCGTCGTCACGCAGGTCGGTCAGCGTCCGGACCAGCGCGTGGTACGACGGCCAGTCCCGGGCCGCCTTGCCGGTGCCGCCGTAGACCACCAGGTCCTCGGGGCGCTCGGCCACCTCCGGGTCGAGGTTGTTCATCAGCATCCGCAGCGCGGCCTCCTGCGGCCACCCCTTCGCGGTGCGTGCGGTGCCGCGGGCGGCGCGGACGGGCTGGTGCATCTCGTTCTCCTCTCAGCCGAGGAACAACTGACGACGGGTGGCGGACGACTCGAACGCCTCGAGCCGGGCCTGGGTTTCGGCGGGGGTGGCGTCGCAGATCGCCTGGAGCACCACCATGGCCAGGGTCATCGGGGCGGTGTGCAGGTCGAAGACCAGGTCGGTGCCGACGGCGGCGGGGAGCACCACGTCGGCGTGGTCGGTGGCCGGGCTCACCGGGGAGTCGGTGATGGCCACGACGGTCAGCCCGGCGTCCCGGGCCTCGCGCAGCGCGTCCAGGGTCTCCCGGGGGTAGCGGGGCAGCACGAAGGCGAGCAGCGCGCGCGCCCCGGCAGCGGCGGCCTGTTCGAGCCGGTCGGCCAGGAGGCTGCCCCCGTCGTCGACGACCCGCACATCCGGGTGCACCTTCGCGGCGAAGTACGCGAAGTACGCCGCGAGCGGTGCGGCGGCGCGCAGGCCGAGCACCGGCAGCGGGCGGCTGGCCGCGAGCAGCCGGCCGACCTCGGCGATGCGCTGCGCGTCGGCGAGCTGCCCGGCGAGCCGGTCGAGGTTGCCCATCTCGGCGTGGACCGCCCGCTGGAGGGCGTTACCCGCCTCGGCCGGGTCGGCGGCGCCGGTGGCGGTCAGCTCGCGCAGCCGGCGGCGCAGCGCGGGGTAGCCGTCGTGCCCGAGCGCCATGGCGAACCGGGTCACCGACGGCTGGCTGACCCCGGCCAGCTCGGCCACCTCCGCCGCGGACAGGTACGCCGCCGCGCCCGCCTGCTGGACCAGGCAGTGCGCGATGCGGCGCTGGGTCGGGGTGAGCCGCACGCCGTGGAAGAGGTCGAGCAGGCGGTCGGTGGGTGCCGCACCGCTTTCATTCACGGGCTGACTCTATGCATGAAAACTTTCAGAGCGCAACCTTCGACCGGTGGCGGTCCGGCGACCGGAGGACGAGGAAGGAGGCGCTCGCTCTGTACTATCCGCACGGCAGATAAGCAGAGGAGTTATCACATGCAGCCGGTCGGCCCGTACAGGTTCACCGAGGCGCTCGGCGTCTGCCAGGTCGGCACGGCGTGGTGGGCCATCGACGGGCAGGACCGGCTGGTGACCGTGGCCCTCCTCGACGGCGCGGCGGCGACGGACCAGCCATGGCGGGAGGCGTTCTCGAACGCCGCGAACGCGATGGCCCTCGGCGGGCAGCGCTACGTCAACGCCGACTTCGCCGCCGCCAAGCCCTGGGTCGCGTACCCGTCGGAGGAGGGCGTCGGCGCCCAGCGTCTGTTCCAGAGCCTCGGCATGGAGCTGCACCCGGCCGAGGCGGAGGCGGAGGTGCTCATTCCCGCCACCGGCACGGTCACCAACCCGCCGCAGCCGGTCTCCGGGGCGCCCGTTTCCGGCACGCCCACCCCGACCTCCGGCGCCCCGCTGCCGTGGGCCATGCACGCCGCCGTGACCCCGCATCAGCAGGCGCCGGTGGAGGCCGTCCCGGTCTCCCCGGCCCAGCCGGTGTCGCCCGCCGACGCGCCCCCGGCCGACGCCTTCGCCAACCCGGTCCGCCGCATCCAGCCCTCGCCGCCGGCCCCGCGCCGTCGCGGACTGCCCGCCGCCGTCGTCGCCGGGCTGGTGGTCCTGGTCGCCGCCGTCGGCACCGGCGCGCTGCTCTGGGCCAACTCGGGTGACGAGGAGCCCTCGACCGTGCCCGGTGGAGCGACCAGTTTCGCCACCGCGGCGCCGGCGTCGTCGGCCGCCGCTCCGGGGCTCAGGCCCTGGACGCAGGCCGCGCCGTACAGCGCCGAGGAGCGTGCCCTGGCGATCGCCGCGCCGTCGCTGGTCTTCGTCGAGGCCAGCTTCACCGGAATGCTGCGGGACGCGAAGACCAACGTCCCGATCAGCCCCACCCCGGTCACCTTCAAGCGGCGCTGCTCCGGCTTCGTGGTGAACTCCGACGGCGTCGTGCTCACCAACGGCCAGTGCGTGCGGCCGACCGACGAGGCCGCGCGCGAGCGCGCCCTCAACACTCTGGGGCGCATCCTCGTCGACCAGAAGCGGCTCACCGCCGCCGGCCTCGAGGGGTACGTCCGGTCGAAGCTGACGACCACGCGGTTCACCGGCACCGACCCGGCCTCGCCGTTCACCAGCCAGGTGTCCGGGCAGTTGAACGTGGCGCGGGGCGACCTGGCGACCAGCCCGGCGATCCCGGGCGAGGTGGTCCGGGTGCTCGAACCGGACGCCGGCAACCTCGCGGTCGTCAAGCTGTCCCAGGCCAAGCTGCCCGCCGTCGAGTTGGCGTCAGCGGACGCCCCCGGCCCGGGCAGCGTGCTGCTCCTGCTGGGCTACGGGACCACCGACAGCTCCTTCCGGGGCGCCCGCTTCACGGTCGAGTCCAAAGTGGTGCAGGTCACGGGGACCGGCGACCAGGGCAGTGTCGCCGTCCAGCGGGTCAACGACGACATCGGGATCTACTCCCACGGCGGCGTCGCGGTGGACACCGCCGGCCGTGTCGTCGGCGTGGTGGACAGCGACCGGGCGGCCGACGGCGGGGCGAACCGTGCCCTGCTGCCGGTTTCCGCCGCCACGACCCTGCTTGGCGAGGCGGGCGTGAGCAACACCCTCGCCGAGACCGACAAGCTCTACCGCTCCGGGCTCGACGCCTGGTTCACCGGGCGGAGCGGCACCGCGGAGTCCCACCTCGACGCGGTGGCGGAGGCCGCGCCGACGAACCTGCTCGCGCAGGCGTATCGGCAGAGCGCCGCCGACCGGGCGAAGCTGGCGGCCGACGAGCCGAACCCGTCCGCGCTGCCGGCGGTCATCTTCGCCGCGCTCGGCGGCGCGCTGGTGGTCGGGCTGCTCGCCCTGTTGATGCGCCGGCGTCAGCGCTGACGCCGCTCAGCGGGTCGAGTTGTCCCGGCCCCAGCCGTCCCGCGGGTGGCGACGGGCCCGGGACGCCGCGACCAGGGTCAGCGTGACGTAGATCGCGGCGGCCGGGACCAGCCACGGTCGGGGCAGGACCACGTCGCGGAGCCAGGACGAGCGCACGGAGGACCGCACCCCGTCGTGGGTGGCGCGCAGCATGGTGTTGCCGGCCCGCACCCGCGCCAGGGTGCGGACCAGGTCGGACGTCCGGCGCGGCGCCTGGACGTAGGACGTCGCGCCGGCCACCTCGCTCTTCTCCGCGGAGGAGAAGAGCGAGTCGAGGAAAAGATCGTCGGCGATCTCACCGGGGAAATTGTCGAACCGGGCCCGGCCGGCCGCGGAAAGCCCCACCGTGCCGCGGCCGAAGAGCGCGTCGCCGAAGATGGGCAGCCGGGTGTTGACGGCGTAGTAGGCGCGGACCGGCAGGGACCGGCCGTCGGTCACCATGGCCCGCCGCGGGGTCACCGCGAGCGGCGATGCCCCGTCGGCGGTCAGCGCGTCGGCCATCCGCCGCAGCGCCCCGGGACTGAGCACCACGTCCGCGTCCAGGTAGAAGCGGGGAAAGGCGCGCGCCACCGCGTCGCCCGCGTTCAATGCCCGGGCCTTCCCGGCCTCCGCCAGCTCCACGACGCGTACGCCGGGACGCGCGGCGGCCACCTCGGCGGTGGCGTCGGTGCACCCGTTGGCGACCACGACGACGTCCAACTCGCCCGGCTCGGCGTCGGAGAGCAGCGCGTCCAGGCAACCACCGAGCACCGTCGCCTCGTTGTGCGCGGCGATGACCACGCTGATCGTTCTCGGCTCGGCCGCTTCGGGCACCTGTCCACACTTCCGCGAGGGGGCGGTGGCCGGGCTCGTGCGACGCGCGGGCCGGCCGTGATCGGCTGCCAGCTTGCCGGACCGGTGACGTCGGCCGCAAGGCGGGTCGCGTAACGGGCAGCGGCACCGTCAAGGGGATGTGTCCGATGAACCGGGCCGGTCCGAAGTGCTGCTCAGGAGCCAACGCGGAGGGCGCAGATGCGGTGTGGACCACGTCGTTCGGGACACCGCGGGCTCCCGCCCCGCTGATATCGTCCTCCTGTTTCGAGCCTGATTCCGACCGGCCCCATAGGACGGTGGTCAGGTGTCCATTGCCGCCGCGAATCGGGACCGACCGCACCGGCGGTCGTTGTGGCGGCGACAGACCTTGGGAGACGCACGCCCTGATGCAGACCCTGACCCACCCGGCCCGGGATCCCGCACCGGGCGCCGCGTCGTCGGACACCCCGGCGACCCGGATCGAGCGCCTCGCCCGCCACGCGGTCACCGGGGCGCTGGCGCTGGTCGCGGTCAAGCCGCTGCTCGACGTCGGTGAGTCGCAGGCGGGCGACAGGGTCGACGTCGGCGTCATCGTCACGGTGCTGGGCGCGCTGCTGATGCTGGGCGCGCTCGCCGCGGTGGTGTACACCGGGCGGCGGCTGCCCGCCCGCACCCTGCTGTTCATGCTGGTGGCGCTCGTCGCGATGCTCGTCATGTCCGGCATCGACTACCTGGCCGTGCCGGCCCGTGCGGATCTCCTGGACCTCTTCGACATTCGCCGCTACTCGATCTACGGCCCGCATCTGGAGCCGACCTCGGCCATCCCCGCCGAGGCGCTCCGGCTGGTCGTCGGCTTCGCCCCGCTGGCCCTGCTGGGCCTCGCGCTGCTGCGGCCGGGCTGGCTCTCCTCGCGACGGCTCGCGCTGGTCGGCGGGATCGTGGTGGCCGGGGCGGTCGTGCACTGCGTACTGGCCTGGCTCCAGGTGGCCGGGGTGCTTCCGTACTCGTTCTACTTCGAGCTGCCCGGGCAGAAGATCGGCCGGGCCTCCGGCGGCTACTACCACCCAATGTCGCTCGGCCGGCTGCTCATGTTCGCGGTGTTCCTGATCTACGTGCTCGGCGACCGCCTCCGACTCCGCGCGGCCGTGCGGTACGCCCTGATCGCGCTGTTCGTCGCCACCGGAGTCGTCTCCCTGCATCGCTTCACCATCGTCTGCCTGGCCGTCATCGTCGCCGCGTTCGAGGCGCGGCGGCTGCGCGGCTGGCGGACCGGCGTGACGCGCCGGAGGCTCCCGCTGGCCGTCGCCGCGGCGGTGGTCGTGGTCGCCGCGGTGACCGGCGCACTGTCCAGCGCCACGGTCCGCAACAAGGCTCACGTCACCCTCACCGAGGTCGGGTCGCTCGACGTCCGCTCCGACACGTTCATGCACGGCCGGGGCGCGATCTGGAACGACGTGGCGGAGATCCTGCAACGGTCCCCGCTGGACGTGTGGCTGTTCGGTTTCGGCTACGAGCCGTGGGACATGCACAACGACTGGCTGCGGGTGCTGGTCATCTGGGGCGTGATCGGGGTGGGGCTGACCCTCGCCGTCCTGGTGGGGCTCTACCGCCTGGTCCGGGCCCGGCTAAGCCCGGCCGGGCGTCTGCCGCTGGCCGTGCTCTTCGCTACGCTCGTCCTCTTCGGACTGACCCAGAAGCCGCTGGCCTACCCGTACTTCCTGTGGCTCTTCGTCGTCGGCCTGGTGCTGCTGCTCAGCATCGACCGGGAGACGGCCTCGGCGCCGGAGGAGGAGCGCGGCCCGGCGGCGGAGACAACGGCGGCGGAGGAAGGCGGGGACACGCCATGAGCTCCTGGTCCCCGGCGCCCCTGCGGGACCCCAATGCGCAACCAACCGCCGGGACCCGGGGCGTCCCCCGCCCCGCTCACCTACCCCAGCCGGCCGAGAAACCGCGGGTGGTGCCCACCTTCTCGGTCTGCATCGTCGTACGGGACCGGGCCGTGCTGCTCGTCAACGCCGTACGCAGCGTGCTCGCGAACGACTTCCCCGACTTCGAGGTGGTCGTCGTCGACGATGGCTCGCAGGTGCCGGTCACCCGGGTGCTGGACGAGGCGATGCTCTCCGCGGACGGTCGGGTCCGGGTGTTCGCCCAGCCGGCCAACGGCATCGCGCAGGCGCGCAACGTGGCGCTGCGGATGTCGACCGGCCGCTACGTCACCGTGCTCGACTCCGACGACGAACTCTCCGCGGACGCGCTCGCCCGGCTGCACCACCTGCTGAGCACCACCGGGGCGCACTGGATCTACACCGACTACCGCGAGGTGAGCGGGGAACGGGCGCGGACCATTAAGCTGCCCGACTACCGGAGCCCCGGCCGGATGCTGCTCGGCGTGCTGACCCGGCCCCGGCTGCCGTTCAAGCACTCCGGCACCACCATCGACCGCCGCGTGCTCGACCGCATCGGCGGCTACGACGAGAGCTTCCGGCTCTTCGAGGACATCGAGTTGGTGCTGCGCGCGCTGCGGTCCGGCGTTCACCCGCGCCGGTTGGCCCACCCCGTCGTACTGTTCCGGCGGCACGACGGCAACGTGACGCGAGGCCGGATGGGCGGCCTGGTGTTCTGGTTCCGACTGGTGGACATGTACCGGCCCTGCCGGGTGCCGGGGGCCGGACTGGGCATCAAGGCCCTGCGTGCCCTGAGCGAAGCGGGGAAGTGGCTTGTCACCCTCGGCCGTTGAGCTGCCAGCCAGCCCTCCCGCCCGGTCCCCGCGCGGCAACCGGCTCGTCGCGATGCTGGTGCACCTCGGGATGCTGGGGCTCAGCCAGGTCGGGGTGACCGTCGCCGCGTTCGCCACCCAGATCCTGCTGGCCCGCAGCCTGTCGCAGGCCCACTTCGGCACGTTCACCACCGCCCTGGCGATGGTCTCGCTCACCGCTCCGCTGGCCGTGTTCGGCGTCTCCGAGCTGTGGTTGCAGCAGTTCGGCCAGCAGGGCGCCGGGGCGTACCGCTGGGTGGGGCCCTCGGTCCGGGTGGTCGCCGCCTGCTGCGCGCTGATCGCCGCGGCGGTGCTGCTGTGGGGTGTCGCGGCGCTGCCCGACCCGCGGGCGGCCACCGTCCGGGCGTTGCTCGCCGCCGTGGTGGTCGCCCAGGCCGCGCTCGGGCTGGTCGCCTCGGTGCAGCAGTTGCGGGGCGACTACCGGGGGCTGTCCGCGCTCCAGTTCGCGCCGCACCTGGGTCGGGTGCTGGTGGTGCTCGCGGTATGGGCGGCGGGCCTGGGCGTGGTCGCCGCGGCCGCCGGATACGCCGTCGTCGCCCTGCTCACCGTGGTGGCCTGCCTGGTGGTGATGCGCCCGTTCGTCCGGGGCGTCATGCCGCTGGAGGGCCATCCCCGGGCCGACGCCCCGCCGTCACCGGATCGCTCTGTGGCGGTGCGCGTCGTGCTGGGCGCTGCGCTGCCCTTCGTGCTGGGCAACGTCTTCTACCTGCTGGGCATGTACCTCGGCACCGTGGTGGCCGGCGAGTTCCTCAGCCCGGAGGCGGCCGCCCTGCTGTCCGTGCCGATGTCCGTGCTGGCCGCCGTCTATCTGGTGCCCCGGGTCGTCTACCAGCAGTACTTCCTCGCCAGGCTGCACCGCTGGGCCGGCTCGGACCGCGATGCGATCCTGCTGGCCTACCGCTATGGCGGTGCCGGAATGTTGCTGCTCGGAGCGGTGGTCGCGGCGCTGGTGGCGCTGGCCGCCGGCCCGCTGCTGCCGGTGCTGCTCGGCGCGGAGTACGCGGACTCGGCAGCCGTGCTCGCCGTGCTGGCACTGGCCATTCCGTTCCGCTTCAGTGGCGCCGCCGTGGCGTCCCTGCTCACCAGCGGTGGCCTCCTCCGGCGCAAGGTCGCCTACCAGGGCGTCGGCGCGGCGGTCTACCTGGCCGCGCTGGCCGTTGCCACACCGGTGTGGGGCATCATGGGGGCGGCGACGGCCACCGTCGTCGCCGAGATTGCGCTCTGCTGTCTCTTCTGGGTCGCGGTGCGCCGGCGGGTGGTCGGCGACGCCACACTGCCGTCCTGGCGGGACGCCCGGCGCCGGCTGACAACGGAGGGTCCCCGTGCGACCTGAGCCAGCGCCCGCCGCCCGCCGTCCGCTCGTCGTCGGCTACTACGGCATGGACAACGTCGGGGACAACGCCTTCTGCGTGGTCGTGGACTGGGCGCTCCGGGCGTACTGGGGCTCGCAGGCGCCGGTCTTCGCGGCGCCTCCGCTGGTGGACCTGCCCGGCGACCGCACCGGAATGGATCCCCGCTGGTATGTCCGCGGCGGTGTGACCGGCCGCGCTGGCACGCTGCTCAACAAGGCCGCCCTGCTCCGGCGCTCCTCGATGCTGGTCTTCGGTGGCGGGTCGGTGTTCCGCGAGATGGGCCCGCTCAGCGAGAAGAAGCTCTTCTCCTACTTCTCCCGGGTGTCCGGGCATCCGATGGCCGCGCTCGGCGTCTCGGTCGGGCCGTTCCTGTCGCCGCTCGCCGAGCGGCGGCTGCTCGACGTGCTGCGCCGGATCGACTTCATCGGGGTGCGCGACCTCCCCTCCGCGGAGATCCTGCGGAACGCCGGGCATCCGGGCCTGCTGGTGCCCGCCGGCGACCTGGCCGGCCTGCTGCCCGAGGCGCTCGGCGAGCCCGTCCCGCCTCGGGCGCGCCGGCTCACCGCTGCGCGGGCCAGGCTGGGCGTGACCCTGCTCGGTGTGGACTACGAGGCCGGGGACGAGGAATCCCGGCGGCGTGAGGACGCGCTCATCGAGGGGGTCCGCGCCCTGGTCCTCAAGGAGCCGGTGGACGTCACGGTCTTCGTCTTCAACACCAATCCCGTGCACGGGGACGAGGGGGTCAGCCGGCGGTTGCGCGCGGCGGTCGAGGGGGTCTGCGACGTCCGCGTCGTCACCGCGCGGGACGGCGTACGCGCCTGCTGGGACGAGATGAAACGGTGCGACCTCGGCCTGCACATGCGACTGCACGGCGCCGTCTTCGCCTACCTGGCCGGGGTCCCGTTCACCCTGGTGCCCTACCAGAAGAAGTGCGACGACTTCCTGGACGAGATCGCCCAGCCGGCGTCGCTGCGCCTCGGCCGGGTCCCGCGCGACCCGGCGGAGGTCACCCGGATACTGGCCGCCATGCTCACCGACGACGCGGTGCCCGACCTGTCCCGGGCGGACTTCGCCGACCGTGCCCGGCTGAACTTCACCCAGGCGCCGTGGGCGCTCGGCGCCACCAACGAGCCGTCCCCGCGGTGACCGGGGACTCCCGCCGCCCGTCCAGGTCCACACTGCTGCTCGCGGTGACCCTGGCGGTCGGCGCCGTCCTGCTCGCCACGCTGGTGGTGGTCACCGCGAGCGGCCATGGGCGGTCCCCCGATCCGTCCGTCGCCGGCTCGCCGACGCCTTCCGCGCCGGCCCCCACCCCCGAGCGCGACAGGCTGCGCGAGCTGATGCCGTCCGGGGTGCGGATCGGCACTGCCATCGACGGGCGAGCGCTGAGCCTTGACTCCACCTACCGCGACGTGCTGGCCGCCGAGTTCGACACGGTGACCGCCGAGAACGCGATGAAGTGGCGCAACCTGGAGCCCTCGCAAGGGGTCTACGCCTGGGTCGGCGCCGACCAGCTCGTCGACTTCGCGCAGCGGAGCCGGCAGTCCGTCTACGGCCACACCCTGGTCTGGCACAACGACGTGCCACAGTGGGTGTCACCGGACTGGTCCCCGGAGCGGCTCCGCGCCGTGCTGCGCGCGCACGTCACCACCGTCGTCTCCCGCTACCGCGACCGGGTATGGGCCTGGGACGTGGTCAACGAGGCGCTCGACGAGGACGGCACGCTGCGGGACACGCTGTGGCTGCGCAAGCTCGGCCCCGGCTACATCGCCGATGCGTTCCGCTGGGCCCACGCCGCCGATCCGAGTGCCCGGCTGTTCATCAACGACTACGGGACGGAAGAGCGGACCCGCAAGTCCGATGCCCTGCTGAGGCTGGTGCGGGACCTGCGCGCCCAGGGGGTGCCGGTGGACGGGGTGGGCTTCCAGGCCCACCTCGAGTCGGACCGGCGGCCCGCGGGTCTCGCCGCCAACCTGCGCCGCTTCGCCGCCCTGGGCGTCTCCGTCGCCATCACCGAACTCGACGTCCGGGTGAAGCTGCCGGCCGGCCCGGAGAAGCTACACCAGCAGGCCGCCGTCTACCGGGACGTGCTGGCCGCCTGCCTGTCCGTGCCGGCCTGCGTGTCGCTGACCGTCTGGGGCTTCACCGACGCCCGGAGCTGGATCCCCGGCTACCACCGCGGCTACGGGGCCGCGTGCCTGCTGGACGCCCAGTACCGGCCGAAGCCGGCACACGCCGCCATGATCGAGCTGCTCGACACCAGGCGGCCGCGGGGGCCGGGCGCCTGACCGCCGGCCGGGTCATCGCTGGCCGCTGCCCACGATCTCCTTGACCGCGTCGCGGCGCACCGCATCGAAGAAGGTGCGCACCCTCGCCGGGTCCGGGAACACAACGCTCTCCGTGCCGACCCGGCCGGTGCCCTTCGTCGGGCTGGTAAAGAAGAACAGGTTGCCGCCCCGCAGGTTGCGCAGGTCGGCCGCCATGTCTAGCAGTGACATCCCCTTGTCCACCGACACCGCGGCCGACGACGCCTTGACGAAGTCGTTCAGCTTGCCGGGAGTGGTGAGGATGCCGCCAGAGGCGGCCCGGTCGAGGATGGCCCGGATCACCTGCTGCTGGTGGCGGATCCGGGCGAAGTCGCCGTCGGCGAACTGCTTGCGTTGCCGGGAGTAGTCCAGGGCCGTCTCGCCGTCCATGTGCTGCACACCCTTGGCGAACTTCCGGAACGGCGGGTGGATGGAGGTGAACTCCCGCTCCGCGTCGATGTCGATGCCGCCGATCGCGTCGATGATGTCCTTGAACCCGGCGAAGTCGATGATGGCCACGTGGTCGATCCGGACCCCGGTGAACTGCTCGACGGTCTGCACCATCAGCGGCACCCCACCCCAGGCGTACGCCGCATTGATCTTCGCGTCGCGGTCACCGTGCTGGCCGTCCTTCGAGCGCGGGACGTGCACCCAGGTGTCCCGCGGGATGGAGATCAGCTCGGCGCTTTTCCGGTCCTTCGGCAGGTGGGCCACGATGATCGTGTCCGACCGCGAACCGGTGGTGTTGTCCGGGTCCCGCGAGTCACTGCCGAGGATCATGATGTTCATGGCGCCCTTGGCGGCGACGGGCGGACGGGCCTCCTGCGGCACGCCCTGGAAGGCGTCGACCCGCTCGATGCGGGAGTCGACCGAGCGCAGGTAGAAGTACCCCCCGCCGACACCGCCGGCGCCGAGCAATGCCACCACCAGCAGCACGATCAGGGCGATGCGCCGCCCGCGCCGCCGACCCGGGGCCGGGTTGGTCGGCTCCTCGGCGGTCGGTTCCACCTCGGACGGTGCGGTCGGCGCGTCCGGCTCCGAGTCGACGGTCTGCTGAGGATCTGGCATGCGCGCGATGCTACTGACTGACGCTCCGTCACGCCGACCCTCGTCCGACCGGCCAGCCTCCGCCACCCGTTCGGCGCTTTCCTCCTCGGCCGTTGCCGCGAACCTGGTACAACGGCACGGGTGGATGCAATGAAGCTCCGCCGGGCCATCGCCCGGACCCGGCTCGCGCCGGTCGCCGCCTTCCCGAAGCGCCTGGCCCGGGTGGCCCGGCACGACGCCCGGGTGCTGCGCACCTCCGCCCGATGGCTGCTCACCTCCCGGGAGCACCACAACTACACGTACGAGCTGACCAAGCTCAGCCGGCACCACCTGGCCTGGTTCGTCAGCGTGGTCTGCGACGTCCCCGTCAAGCAGGTGCGCGGCTGGTTCGCCGAGATCGAGGGCGACGACAGGCTGCGCGCCCACATCGAGGCCGCCACCGCCGCCGCCTCCCGCCGGGGCCTGGCCGACCGCCAGGTCCGCTACGCCCGCCGCATCGGCTGGTACGCCGTCGTCCGCGCCCGCAAGCCCACCCACATCGTGGAAACCGGGGTGGACAAGGGCCTCGGCAGCTGCGTCCTGGCCGCCGCCCTGCTCCGCAACGCCGCGGAGGGCCACCCCGGCCGGCTCACCTCGCTCGACATCAACCCCGAGGCCGGCTACCTGGCCCGGGCCACCCCGTGGGCCGACGTGGTCGACCTCGTCATCGGCGACTCCGTCGCCTCGATCCGCGCGCTGGAGCGGCCGGTCGACCTCTTCCTGCACGACAGCGACCACAGCCGGGTGCACGAGCGCAGCGAGTTCGAGGCGGTCGAGCCGAAGCTGGCCCCCGGCGCCCTGCTGCTCACCGACAACGTCACCGCCACCAACGTCCTCGCCGAGCACGCCGAACGCACCGGACGGCGTTTCCTCGCCTACCGGGAGACCCCCGCCGGCCACTGGTATCCGGGCGACGGCATCGGCGTCGCCTGGTGACGATCCGCTCGCCGGCCTGCCGTTCGCCCCGCCTTAGCTTTCGCTTAGCCCGCTTGTCCGGCGCCGCACCGGTCCGGCAGCATCGACCGGCGTGACCGACGGCAGCGCTCCCCGCCGCCCCATGCCCACCGCCGACGCGCACCCGCCCACCCGGGCCGGCCGCCGCCGTGCCCCGGCCGGCCCGCGCCGCTGGCTCGCCGCCGGCGGCCTCGCCGCGCTCGCCGCCGTGGTCGGCGTGACCCTCGCGGTACGCGGCGGCGCCGCCCCCGCCTGCGCCGCCCCACCGCCCCGCGCCCTCCCCGCCGGCGCGCTCGCCGCACCACCGCTCGGCGGCACCGTCCACACCGGAAAGGCCACCTTCTACGACTCGAAGGGTGCCGGCGGCAACTGCTCCCGGCCCGCCGCACCCGCCAACCGGCTCTACGTCGCCCTCGGCCCCACCGAGTACGCGTCCGGCGCGTCCTGCGGCGGCCACCTCGACGTCACCGGCCCCAAGGGCACCGTCCGCGTCCTCGTCATGGACCAGTGCCCCGAGTGCGAACCCGGCCACCTCGACCTCTCCGCCGAGGCGTTCGCCCGGATCGCCGACCCGGTGCAGGGCGTCGTCAAGGTCAGCTACCGCGCCGTGGTCGACCCGCCGCTGCCCGGCCCGCTCACCTTCCGCGTCAAGGAGGGCGCCTCGCAATGGTGGTTCGCCGTCCTGGTCGGCGACCACGGCAACCCGCTGCGCGCCGTCGAGGTGCGGCAGGGCGAGTCCTGGCGCGCCGCCGCCCGCCAGGACTACAACTACTGGCTCATCGCCTCCGGCGCCGGCCCCGGGCCGTACCGCATCCGGGTCACCGACGTGTACGGCCACCGCACCACCGCCACGGGGATCCGGATGCTCCCGGGTCAGGTCCAGCGCAGCACGGTCCGGATGTACGGGGCCGCGGCCCCGGCCCGATCGGCCACATCCAGCCGCTCGCCCTCGGCTCGGCCCAGCCCCCGGCCCAGCGCCTCCGCCGCCCCGACGGTCACCGCGCCGCCTGGCACTCCCGCCGTGCTGGACGCGGCCGCCGCCCCGCCGGCCACGCCTGGCCCGGTCGCCACGGCCTGCGGCTGATCGTTCCCTGCACCGTCGGACCGGCCCGGCTCGGCGGAGGTTGATTCCGTGGCCGCCTGTCGAGCTGATGTCGTGAACGACTCACGACGGCCGAGTCGTTGCCGACGTCAGCTCGACAGCCGCCGCCGGGAACGGACGCGATCGTGCGCCACAGACGACCAGGGCCGCCCCGCAGGCGGCGTCAGGTCAAGGTGGCGACCCGACGGGCGGCTCGTGCGCCGAGCGCACGACCACTCCGGCGCGGCAAGGCGGAGATCAGGCTGCGCCGGCGTCCAGGTCGAGCCACATGAAGACCTCGTCCCGGTCGTCGCCCGGGGCGAGCCGCAGCGCGCCGGGCAGCCGCCCGACCTCGCGGTACCCGAGCCGCTCGTAGAACCCGCCCAGGCCCAGCCCGTCCCGGACGGTCACCTGCAGCGCCGCCAGGCCCAACTCCCGGCCGATCCGCTCGGCCTCGCGCATCAGCGCCGCGCCGTGGCCGCGCCCCTGCGTGTCCGGGTGCACCATGACGCGCTTCAACACCCGCCAGTGCGTCTTCAGGTGGAACCGGTTGTCCGCGATGATCAGCACGCCGACGAGGTGATCCCCCTCGTAGCCGGCCAGCAGCCGATCCGGCCCGTCGGCGATCGCGGCGAAGGTCGCCGCGGCCATGGGCCGCACGTCGGCCTCGGTCACCGGAGCGACGAAGCCGACCGCCCCGCCGGCGTTGGTCACGTCCACCCAGAGCGCGATGATCTGCTCGCGCAGCCCAGGGGTGAGGTCGGGGTCCAGAACGAAGCGCAGGTTCACGCCCGCCATCCTGCGCGAGGCGACGCGGCGCCGACCCGGGTTCGTGAGCTTCACGACATCGGCGCTAGTGCGGGAGAGGGGAGTCGAACCCCCACGTCCTTTCGGACAATAGGACCTAAACCTATCGCGGCTGCCTGTTACGCCACTCCCGCAGACCCGCTGAGTCTAGTGCGTCGGGCCTCCAGCGTGGTGAGCCCAGCCTCCCGCAGGATCGCCTGGACAGTGCGATGACTGATCGCCGTGCCGCTGCCGGAGGCCTCGCTCAGCGCCTCGGCGATTTTCCGGGAGCCGGCCTGGGGGTGCGCGAGTGCGAAGCGAATGACGGGATCCCGGAACCGGTGCTGGATCGGCCGGTCACGGACCCGCGATGGCGGTGCGATGGTTCCAGTTGCTTCAAGACGCCGCCGCAACCTGCTCACGTGATCTCTTGTGCACGCGAGGAGGTGGGCGGCCTCCACGGTCGTCATGCGGCCGGCACTGACCTCCCTGACCAAAGTCTCGGCATCCGGTGGCGGCCCGCCGCCCGATTGGAAGCGGGCCGAGACGTCCGCGGAGTCGGCCAGGTCGGCCTGCGTTCGGAGCCGGCCGGCGTAGGTCGCGGTCTGGCTGTGGCAGTTGGGACACAGCAGCCGGAGGTTGGGTGGCCGGTTGTCGAGTCGGTCGCCGTTGATGTGGTCGACGTGGAGGATGAGAGGAGCGTCCTGCCACCGTGGGCCGAGGCCACAGATCTCACATCGTTCGGGCACGCCGATGGCAGCCAGGGCGCGCCGGAGCCGGAAGCCGGGCGTTCTCGCCGCGTCCGGCGGCAGCCGGACCAGAGCCTCTGACGGTGCCTGCCGATGACCCTGCACGCCGCGGTTGTGGCCTTGGCCCGTGAAGTGCGAGGTGTCGATGCCGAAGCGCTTGAGCTGCCGACTGACGTGCGCGTGCGACCCGCCGCTCACCCGGACGCCGAGCAGCCGCATGACCTCGGTGACGCTGCGCGCCCGCGCCGCCGCTGCCGCCAGCCGCTCGGGTGGGTACTTGTAGCGAGGCATGCGCCGACGGTAACGGCGGCCTACGACGGGTCAGTCGAGGCCGAGGTCGCGGCGCAGCTTGGCGACGTGCCCGGTGGCCTTGACGTTGTAGAGCGCCCGTTCGATCTTCCCGTCCTCGTCGACGACGAAGGTCGAGCGGATCACGCCGGTGACGGTGCGGCCGTACATCTGCTTCTCGCCGAACGCCCCGTACGCGGTCAGCACCGACTTGTCGGTGTCCGCGACCAGCGGGAACGTGATGGCGTCGCGGTCGCGGAACTTGGCCAGCTTCTCCGGCTTGTCAGGGGAGATGCCGATCACCTCGTAGCCGGCGGCCTGGAGGGAGGCGAGCGAGTCGCGGAAGTCGCAGGCCTGCTTGGTGCAGCCGGGCGTCATGGCGGCCGGGTACGCGTACAGGATGACCTTGCGGCCGCGGAGGTCGGCCAGGGACAGGGTCCCGCCGTTGTCGGTGGGGAGGGTGAACTCGGGGGCGGGGTCGCCGGGGTTCAGGCGGTCGGTCATGGCGGAGACGATACCGCCGTCGTCGGGTCCGGGGCGGGTGTCGACGCGCCGCCCGCGTGATGATCACCATGGCTTGTTGCAAGGGATTGGCAACAACGGCCGCGCACAAATAAGCTCAGCGGGTGGAGACCCTGGCGATGCACATCTCGAACGGGATCATCGACGGTCCCGTCGCCGCGGTGTTCGCGGCCCTCGCGCTGGCCGTGCTCACCTTCTGCGTGCTGCGCGGGCGCCGTGACCTCGACGACCGGCTGGCCCCGATGGCCGGCCTGGTGGCCGCGTTCATCTTCGCCGTGCAGATGCTCAACTTCCCGATCTTCACGGCGGGGGTCAGCGGCCACCTGCTCGGTGGCGCCCTCGCCGCGCTGCTGGTCGGCCCGTGGGTGGGCGCGCTCTGCGTCGCCGTGGTGCTGGTCGTGCAGGCGCTGGTGTTCGGCGACGGTGGGGTGGCCATGCTCGGCCTCAACATCACCAACATGGCGCTCCTCGGCACCGCCGCCGCCTACCTGCTGATCGCGCTGCTGCTGCGGGTGCTGCCGCGCACCCCGGCCGGGCTCGGCGTCACCGCCTTCGTCTCCGCGCTGGTCAGCGTCGTGGTGGCGTCCCAGGGGTTCGTGCTCGAGTACTGGCTGGGGGGCACCACCGACCTGGGCGGCAACCTGGCCGGGCTGTCCGGCACGATGGCCGGCGTCCACCTGCTGATCGGCATCGGCGAGGGCCTGATCACCGCGACCACCGTGGTCACCGTCGCCAAGGTCCGCCCCGACCTGGTGTACGCCCTGCGCGCCCTCAAGCCGGCCGTGCCGGCTCCCGCCGTCCCGGTCGCCGGAGGTGCCCGATGAGCAAGCGTTCCTGGCCGTTCGTCCTGGGCGGCCTGCTGGTCGCCCTGCTGCTGGCCGGCGTGGTCAGCAACTACGCCTCGGCGCACCCGGACGGGCTCGACTCGTCGCTGCTCAAGGGCTGCACGGTGAACGCCGACGACGAGATCACCGGCGGCACCTGCCCGGCGCAGCAGGCGAAGGAGCATGAACTGGCGGACAGCCCGCTCGCCGACTACGGCGTGCGCGGGGTGGGCAACGGCTTCCTCTCCACCGGCCTGTCCGGCGTGCTCGGCGTGCTGCTCACCTTCGCCGTCGGCGGCGGCCTGTTCTGGCTGACCCGTCGCCGCGGTCCGACGACCGGCTCGGCGACCGGCTCGGCCACCGGCCCGGCGACCGGCCCGGCCGGTTCCCGCAGTGAGCCGGCCGCCGACGAGCGTCCGGCGCGCGCCGCCGGCACCCGCTGAGTCCCGGATGGGTGCCGGCCACGCGCACGTGCTCTACCGCGAGTCGTCCTCCGCGGTGCACCGCCTCCCGCCGGAGGTGAAGATCGCCGCGATGGTGCTGTTCACCCTCGCGGTGGTTGCCACGCCCCGGGAGGCGTACTGGGCCTTCGGCGGTTACGCCCTGCTGGTCGTCGCCGTGGCGGCGCTGGCCCGGGTGGGGCCGCGCTGGCTGCTCGGCCGGGCGCTGATCGAGCTTCCGTTCGTGCTGTTCGCGTTCGCGCTGCCGTTCTTCGGCACCGGGGAGCGGGTCGAGGTGGCCGGGCTGAGCCTCTCCGTCGACGGGCTGCACGGCGCGTGGAACATCCTGGCCAAGGGCACGCTCGGCGTACTCGCATCGCTCCTGCTGGCGGCGACCACGACGACGCGGGACCTGATCGTCGGCCTGGACCGGCTGCGCTGCCCGCAGATCCTCACCCAGATCGCCACGTTCATGCTGCGCTACCTGGACGTGCTGGTGGGCGAGGCCCGGCGGATGCGGGTGGCCCGGATGTCCCGGGGTGACGACCCGCGCTTCCTCTGGCAGCTCCGTGGTTTCGCCGCCGGGGTCGGCGCGCTCTTCCTGCGCGCCTTCGAGCGGGGCGAGCGGGTCTACCTGGCCATGGTCTCCCGTGGCTACACGGGCCGGATGCCGGCGGTGTGGCAGGGGGCGGGCGCGGCCACCGCCGGCCAGTGGGCGGCCGCCGCGACCGTGCCGGCGATCGCGGCCACCATCGCCGCCGTCGCGCTCGTCCTGACATGATCGGGTACGTGCAGCAGCCGCCCTCCCTGGACGTCCGTGGCGTCCGGTACGCGTACCCGGACGGTCACGTCGCCCTGCACGGGGTGGACCTGACCGTGCCGCGTGGCGACCGGGTGGCGCTGCTCGGGCCGAACGGCGCCGGCAAGACGACCCTGGTGCTGCACCTCAACGGCATCCTCACCCCGACCGGGGGCACGGTCAGCGTGGGCGGCCTGACGGTGAGCCGGGACCGGGACACGCTGGCCGAGATCCGCCGCCGGGTGGGCATCGTCTTCCAGGACCCGGACGACCAGCTCTTCCTGCCCACCGTCGCCGAGGACGTGGCGTTCGGGCCGGCCAACCTGGGGCTGCGCGGGGCGGAGCTGGCCGCCCGGGTGGACGAGGCGCTCGCCGCGGTGGGGATGGCCGAGCACCGGGACCGGGCGCCGCACCATCTCTCGTTCGGGCAGCGCCGCCGGGTGGCGGTGGCCACCGTGCTGGCCATGCGCCCGGAAATCCTGGTGCTGGACGAGCCGTCGTCGAACCTCGACCCGGCCGCCCGCCGGGAGCTGGCGGAGATCCTGCGCGGCCTCCCGGTGACCCTGCTCATGGTCACCCACGACCTGCCGTACGCGGCGGAGCTCTGCGACCGCTCGGTGATCCTGGACGCCGGCCGCGTGGTCGCCGACGCACTCACCCTGGAGTTGCTCTCCGACGAGCGCCTGCTCGCCGAGCACCGCCTGGAGCTGCCCTACGGCTTCGTGCCCCGCGCGTCCTGAGTCAGCGTGCGACGGGGCGTCGCGGGAGTGACGCGGGCGGCCCGGGAGGCGGTGCGCAGGCGCAGGAGGCCGGCGGCGACCGCGCCGACGCCGGTGGCCAGGGCGACGGTGACGAGGACACGGGCGAGGGTGGGCGGGCCGGCGACCGGGGCCACCGAGCGGGACAGGACGGCCAGGTTCGAGACGCCGGCGAACAGGGTCAGGCAGGCGCCGGCCAGTGCCAGCGCGAAGTCGGCGGCGGGACGGCGGGCCAGCGCGTAGCCGCCGGCGGCGAGCGCGCCGAGCCCGGTGAGCAGCGTCCACATCTGCCCGGTGAGCAGTTCGAGGAGCATCCCGCCGGCCCCGGCGGCGCCGGTGTCCACGGCCTTGGCGACGGTGAGCGCCACGGTCGCCGCCCCGCCCAGGGCGAGCAGCGCGCCGACCCCGCGCAGGGCGCGGACGCCGGTGGCGGTGCCGGCCGGGACCAGGCCGGCCGCGCCGATCACCAGGAAACCGAGGGTGGCCGCCGCCCACCAGGGGTACGCGTCCGGCGGCGGCACCCAGTCCAGGGTGCCGCGCACCTCGATCGTGCCGGTGCGGGCGCGCAGCGGCACCACCCAGTCGCGGACCCGCTGCTCCCGGTCGGGGGCGGCGGCCACCTGGGCCGGCGGGTCCGACTCCAGCCAGAGCGTCCGCTGGTCGTGCCAGCGGGCCGTCGGCCCGTCGGCGATCCGCCGCCAGACCGGCGCGGCGGCCGGGTCGGCCTCGGGCGGGAGCTGGGTGTCCCCGGCGAGGGTGCGGTTGAGGTAGGTGGCGGGGGAGCGGGTGTTCTCGTACACCCCGCCGGGACCGATCCGCAGGTACGGCTCGCCGGAGTAGCCGAGCACCTCGACGTCGGCCCCGGTGCGGTTGGTCAGCTCCAGCCGGGCGCCGGCCTCGACCATCCGGGCGGTGAGCCCGGGGCGGGCCGGGCCGATCCCGGTGACCTCGGCCCGGTAGTCGGTGCCGTCGGGGGCGTCCGCGCCGTGCGCGGCGGCCGGGGTGGCGAGGGCGAGGAGGGCGGCGAGCGCGGTGGTGACCACCAGGGCGGCCCGCCGCAGCGGTGCGGGGATCACTTGCGGGCCGCCTCCACGGCCGCCCTGATCCCCTCGGGGCTGCGGTCCCCGATGTCCTTGCCGTTCACCCGGATGGTCGGGGTGCCGGTCACGCCGGACTTGCTGGCGTCGTCGGTGACGTGCTCGCTCCACGTCTTGTACTTTCCGTCCTGCACGCAGGAGCCGAAGTCGTCGCGGTTGAGCCCGACGCCCGCGCCGATGTCGATCAGCTCGTCGTCGCTGAGCCCGGCGCTGCCCTCGGCGGGCTGCCGGGCGAAGAGCTGGTCGGTGAACTCCTTGAACTTTCCGCCCTGCGCGGCGCAGCCGGCGGCGGCCGAGGAGCGGGTGGAGTATTCCGTGGTGGAGAAGCGGTTGAGGAAGGCCACCGGATGGAAGTTCACCCGGATCTTGTCCTCGTTGATCAACTGGTTGATCGTCGCGCCGCTGGTTTCCTGGAACTGCTTGCACACCGGGCAGAGGTAGTCCTCGTAGAGGTCGACGGTGACCGCGCCCTGGCCGAGGACGATGGCCGTGCCGGGCGGGTTGGCGCCGGGCGGGGTGGTGAAGGTCTCCGACTTCTGGCTGGAGAAGACCGCCCAGCCGATCAACCCGGCGATCACCAGCACCGCCACCGCGGCGACGGAGGTCCAGATCGTGCGGGTGCGCCGCTTCTCCCGGGCGATCTGGTTGCGGACCATCTGGGCCGCGTTCTTCCGCCCCTTGCGACTACTCATCGTCGACCTCCACGGTGTCGCCCGCCAGCCAGCCGTCCACCGAGAACGGGGTGCGGGGCCAGGTCAGCAGGAACCCGGCCAGTACCAGGAATCCCAGGTCCCGGAGGATCTCCGGGAGGTAGCTCGGGGCCTGGCCGGCGGCGAGCTGCCCGCCGCTGCCGAAGCACCCGCAGTCGATGGCCAGGCCGCGGGACCAGGCCGAGGCGATGCCGGTGACGAAGACGACCAGCAGCGCCGCGGAGATGCCGGCCGCCAGCCGGGTGGCCAGTCCGACGAGCAGGAGCACGCCGAGCGCCAGCTCGACGAAGGGCAGCGCGGCGCCGATCACGGTGGCCAGGTCGTACGGCAGCACCTGGTAGGCGTTGACCGCCCGGCCGGAGGCGGCCAGGTCGTCGACCTTGGTGGCGCCGGCGACCAGCCAGACGGCGGCCAGGCCGAGGCGTGCCGCGATGCCGAGCCACGGCCGGGCGGCGGGCCAGCGGGCGGCCGGGATGCGGGGTGCGGTCACGGTCGTTGGTCGCTTCGGATCCGAGGAAAGTTCCACGATCAGCCGGTCAACGCGTCGCCGACGGCCTCGACCAGCTCGTCGCGGGCTCGGGCGACGCGGGAGCGGATGGTGCCCACCGGCACCCCCTCCACCGCGGCGGCCTCGGCGTACGACAGGCCGAGCAGTTGGGTGAGCACGAACGCGGAGCGCCGTTCGGCGGGGAGCCGGCGGACCAGGTCGGTGGCGCCGAGCTGCCCGGACGGGTCCGGGTGGGGCCGGTCGGTGGCCGCGTGCGCGGCGAGCCTCGCGTCGAGCCGCCGGCGGCGGACCACGGTACGGAGGTGGTCGGCGCAGGCCCGCCGGGCGATGCCGAGCAGCCAGGTCCGCGCGGTGGACCGACCCTCGAAGGCGGGCAGCGCCCGGAACGCGCGCAGGTACGTCTCCTGGGTCAGGTCGTCCGCGCTGTCCGGCTCGACCAGGGCGGCGGCGAAGCGCCACACCTCGGCCTGGGTGGCCCGGACGAAGGCGGCCTGGGCGACCGGGTCACCCGCCCGGGCGGCCAGCGCCCAGTCGGTGGCGGCGTCCCGCGCAGCCTCGCGCGCCGCCGCGGGGCGGTCGGTGGAGGTGTCGCGCGGCGCGGGGATCACGACAGACGAGGTTACGCGGAGTACCTGTGTCGGACAGGGTCCTTCGGCCCATTACGTGGTCCCGCCCACGCCGGGAACTTTTTCCGTCCGCCCGCCGACTACCCGATCATGACGTGCGACGACGTACGCGTGGCGCTCGCCGCGGGGCTGGACGGGGAGGACCCGCAGGTCCCGCTCCGGGCGCTGGGGCGGGTGAGCGGCGGGACGGAGCGCCGGCTGCCCACGGCGCTCGCGCCGGGGCGCGGATGAGGTCGGGTCGCCGGGTACCGAACGGTTCGGGAAGCATGACGGTCATGACTGCTGCCGTACGCCGCCGCCCCGTGGCCGTCGCCGACCGTCCCTGGGCCGCCCGGCTGGCGACCGCCGCCGGGCTGCTGGTCACCCTCGTCGCCCTGCTGTTGGCCCCGGCCACCCCGGCCAGCGCCCACGCGGTGCTGGTGAGCAGCAGCCCCGCCGCCTCGGCCGTGGTGCCCAGCGCGCCCGCCGAAGTGGTGATCACCTTCAGCGAGGGGGTCCGCAAGGTCCCCGACAAGGTCCGGGTGATCGCGCCCGACGGCTCCCGGGCCGACCGGGGCGAGCCCACCTTCAAGGGCGCGGTGGTCACCATCCCGGTGGACCCGTCCGGCGCGCGCGGCACCTACCTGGTCAGCTACCGGGTGATCTCGGCCGACAGCCACCCGGTCTCCGGCGCGTTCACCTACTCGGTCGGCGCGCCGTCCACCCCGCCGACGGACAGCGGCGCGGACATCCGGGCCAACCCGGTGGTGGGCAACGCGGTGAAGGTGGCCAAGTACCTCGGCTACGTCGGGCTGCTGCTGCTCGTCGGCCCGGCCCTGGTGCTGGCCGCGCTGTGGCCCCGCCGACTGTCCCGGCGCGGTCCCGCCCGGCTGGCCTGGTGGGGGCTGGGCCTGCTGGCCGTGGCCACGGTCGCCGAGCTGTGGCTCCAGGTCCCCTACACCAACGGCGGCGGCCTGTTCGACGTCACCGGCTCCGGCTTCGGCGACGTGCTGGGCAGCACCTACGGCGCCACGCACCTGGTCCGGCTCGGTCTGCTGGCCGCGGCGGCGTTCCTGCTCCGCCCGCTCTTCGCCGGGCCGGTCGGCCGCACCGACGGGCTCATCCTGGCCATCCTCGGCGGGTCGGCGCTGTTCACCTGGCCCCTCGCGGGACACCCGGCCGCGTCGCCCGCGCCCGCCGTGTCGGTGGTGGTGGACGCCGTGCACCTGGGCGGCATGGCCGTCTGGCTGGGCGGCCTGGTGATGCTCGCGGTCTTCCTGCTGCGCCGGGCCGACGAGCGGGAGCTGGACGCGATCCTGCCGATCTGGTCCCGCTGGGCGGCGCTGGCGGTGGCCGCGCTGCTGCTCGCCGGCACGGTGCAGGGGCTGATCGAGGTAGCCACCCCGAAGGCGCTGGTCGACACCACGTACGGGCGGCTGCTGCTCGCCAAGATCGTGCTGTTCGCACTGGTGATCGGGGTGGCCGCGTACTCCCGGGCGCTGGTCCGGCGGCGCGCCGCCGCGGGCCGTCCGGGGTCGATGCGGCGGGCGGTGGTGGCCGAGCTGGCGATCACCGCGGTGGTGCTCGGCCTCTCGGCGACGCTGGTGCAGACCACGCCGGCCCGGACCGCCTCCGCCACCGTGGCCGGGGCCCCCGACAACTTCTTCTCCGCCACGCTGAGCAGCCCGCTCTACTCGCTGCAGGTCGAGCTGGACCCGGCCGAGACCGGCAGCAACTCGCTGCACCTCTACGCGTACACCAAGGACAACCGGCCTCAGCCGGTGCAGGAGTGGAAGGCCACCGCCGCGCTGCCGTCGGCCGGCATCGAGCCGATCACGATCCCGCTGCTGCCGCTGACCGACAACCACGCCTTCGGCGAGATCAACCTCCCGGCGGCGGGGCAGTGGCAGCTCCGCTTCACCGTCCGCACGTCCGACATCGACCAGGCCACGGTGACCGCCACCGTGCCCGTCACGTAACGGAAGGCTCGCCCACATGATCCGTCTCCGGCGTCCCGCAACCGCCGCAGCACTCACCCTCGCCGCCGTGGCCACGGCCGTGCTCGGTCTGGCCGGGTCGGCCTCGGCGCACGTCACCGTCAACCCGAAGGAGGCCACGCAGGGCAGCTACGGCCGCTTCGCGTTCCGGGTGCCGAACGAGAGCGACACGGCGTCGACCACGAAGGTCGAGGTGAACCTGCCGGAGAACGCCCCGGTCGGCTCGGTCTCCACCATGCCGGTCCCCGGGTGGACGGTCGCGGTGGAGAAGCGCAAGGTCGACCCGCCGATCGAGGTGCACGGCAGCCAACTCACCGAGGCGGTCTCCAAGCTCACCTGGACGGCGGCCCCGAACGGCGGGGTGAAGCCGGGCGAGTTCCAGGAGTTCCCGGTGTCGATGGGCCCGCTGCCGCAGGTCGACCGGATGGTGTTCAAGGTGCTCCAGACCTACTCGGACGGCAACGTCTCGCGCTGGATCGAGGAGCCCACGCCGGGCGGGGAGGAGCCGGAGAACCCCGCGCCGGTGCTGACCCTGGCCGCCGCCTCGGCGTCCGCCTCGCCCGTCGCGAGCGCCCCGGCCGCCGCCGCCGCCGCCGACGACGACGCCGACACCGGCGCCGCCACCGCGTTCGGTGTGGCCGGTCTCGTGGCCGGCCTGGCCGGCCTGATCCTCGGCGGGCTGGCCTTCCTGCGTACCCGCCGGGGGCCCGCCGCGAAGTCCTGACCTGCGTCGCCACGCCGGCCCGTCGGATCTTCCGGCGGGCCGGCGGCCTTTCCGCGGTCCTTCGGGTGCTTGCGTGGATATCCGGCGAATCGCAGGTCGGCGTCGGTAAGGTCGGCCGGGTACTTCGCTACCGAGGGGGACGACGCGAATGCGTTTCGTGCGCACGATCGCCGGCATGCTGCTGTTGACCGTGGGGATTCCGGCCCTGCTGGCGGGCGCGGGGCTCTGGCTCGCCGCCCGGCACGCCGACCCGGACGGCGGCTTCGCCGCCCGCTTCGAGACGATCCGCACCCCCGCCCGGGCGGTCGTGGTGACCGACGTGGACGCGCTGCTCCGGGCCGAGGCGCCGGTCGCCCGGGCCGGGCAAGCCCGGCTGCGGCTCACCGCGCGGACCGCCGACGGCCCCGCCTTCCTCGGCCTCGCGCCGACCGACCAGGTGCGACGGTGGCTGGCCGACGTCCCGCACACCACCGTGCGCCGGGTCGCGCTGGCCCGGGGGCCGCTGCCGGTCCGCCTCGACCCGACCACCGCCGGCACCGCGGCCGCCGTCCCGCTCGGCCAGGACCTGTGGGTACGCCAGGGCGTCGGCGCTCTGGAGTGGAGCCCGGCCGAGCTGGCCGACCGGTCGCTGAGCCTGGTGGTGATGCGGCCGGACGGGCGGGCCGACCTGGCCCTGGATCTGCGCGCCGAACTGCGCGCCGGCTGGTTCCCCGGGGTGGCCTGGGCGCTGCTGGCCGGCGGGACGCTGCTGGTGGTGCTCGCCGTGGTGCTGCTGCTGCGCCCGGTCCGCCCGCGCGAGGTGGTCTTCGTGGTCGAGCCCGACCAGGTTCCGGTGCTGGCCGGCCGGCTGGGCGTCAGCTCGCTCAGCGGGCTGGGCCAGCGGGCGGAGTCGTCCGCCCTGCCCGACCGGCAACTGGTCTCGGTCGGGTCGGGGCCCGCCGAGCGGTCCCGGGTGGCCATCGGCCCGGTGCCGAGCCGGCGGCCGGAGAGCCTCGCCGACCTGCCGGTGGACCCGGACTGGTCGTGGCCCCCGGTGACCACCGCCGAGACGCCGCGCCCGGTCCGGCCGGCCCCGCCGGTCGACGAGTGAACCGGCCCCTACGGCGGTGGCCCTCCGCGCTGCCGACGCGGAGGGCCACCGTCACCGGGGGATCGGTGCTACCTGGGAGAAACCTGAGGTAGTTGGGACCAGATTAGCGCCGAACAACGCTTCTCGCGAGTTCTGTCCGGTTAGTGCCCGTTTCCGGCCGGGGCGTCGGCACCCGCCGGCGGCGCTGGCCGGCGGCTCGGGAGCACGGCCAGCAGCAGCAGGCTGAGCAGCACGTACGCGTTGCGGACGACGAAGTCCACGGGATCGTCGGTGCGCGCCGGGGCGACGCCCCAGTCCTGAAACGTGACCACCCCGTAGACGATCACAAGGCCGGTGCCGACGGCCAGGACGAGCAGCCACCGTCGCCGGCGGGCACCCTCCACGGTGGCCGGGTCGGCGTCCAGCGCCGCGTCGATCAGCACCACCACCGCCGGGATGAACCAGTACAGGTGGTGGCTCCAGGTGATCGGGCTGACCAGCCCACCGACCAGGCCGGTCAGGGTGAGGCCGGCCAGCGCGTCCCCGACCCGCGCCGCCCGGGCGGCCCGCCACAGCCCGTACCCGGCGACCAGCAGCGCCAGCAGCAGCCAGGGAAGCTGGCTCGGCTTGTCCGGCGCGGTGATCCGGCTGAGCAGGCCGAACAGCGACTGGTTGCCGGTGTAGTCGGTCCGGCCAACCCGGTCGGTCGCCCACAGCTCGTGGGTCCAGAACCGCCACGAGTCGCCGGGCGCGACCGCCGCCGCGAGCAGCGTGGCCAGCGTCGCGGTCACCGACGCCACCACGGCCGCCCGCCAGCGCCGGGTGGCCAGCAGGTAGAGCACGAAGATGCCGGGGAAGAGCTTGAGCGCCGCCGCCAGCCCCACGCCCACGCCGGCCCAACGTCGCCCCTGGGGTACGGCGAACAGCAGGTCGCCCAGGATCAGCACCACCAGCAGCATGTTGATCTGCCCGAAGGTGATCGTCTCCCGGGTGCTCTCCACCGCGAGGACCAGCAGCACGGCCACCGTGACGCTGAACAGCTTCGGCAGGTCATGCCGCCGCACCAGGGGCAGCACCAGCCAGCGGGTGGTCACCACCACGCCTACCACGGTGAGCACCGTGAAGATCGCGATGGTGACGCCGAGCCGCGGAAGCGCGAACGGCCACAGCACCAGTCCGGCGAGCGGGGGATAGGTGAAGTACAGCAGGCCCTGCACCCGGTCCGGCTGCACGTAGTCGTAGAGCGGATGACCGGCCCGCCACCAGTCCATCGCGCTCATGTAGATCTTGAGATCGAGAAACTTGTGGTTGAGGCCCGGACGGTAGAGCGCCGGCAGCAGCGCCGCGAGTGCCACCACCGTGACCAGCCGACGGGCCGTACGCCCGCCCGGGTCGTCCTCGGTGACGGCTGGTGGTGCGACGGGTTCGGCTGGCACGGGGAAACCCTAGCGGTCCACCTCGGCGAGGGTGCTTCAGGCGCGGGCGGGTCGGCGGCGCGTAGTCTGTGGCGGTGGCTGATCTTCTCGTCTGGATCGACTGTGAGATGACCGGGTTGGACCTCGGCCGGGACAGGCTGATCGAGGTCGCCGCTCTCGTCACCGATCCCGACCTCAACGTGCTCGGGGAGGGCGTCGACGTGGTCATCCACGCCGACGAGGCGGCGCTGGAGGCGATGCCGGAGATCGTGCGCACCATGCACGCGAAGTCCGGCCTCACCGAGGAGGTGCGCCGCTCCACGGTCACCCTGGCCGAGGCCGAGGACATGGTGCTCGACTACGTCACCAGCCACGTGAAGGATCCGCGCACCGCCCCGCTGTGCGGCAACTCGATCGCCACCGACCGGGGCTTCATCGCCCGGGACATGCTCCGGCTCGACGCCCACCTGCACTACCGGATGATCGACGTCTCCTCGATCAAGGAGCTCTGCCGGCGCTGGTACCCGCGGGTGTACTTCGGTCAGCCGCAGAAGGGGCTGGCCCACCGGGCGCTGGCCGACATCCGGGAGAGCATCCGGGAGCTGGAGTACTACCGGCGGACCGTCTTCGTGCCGCTGCCCGGCCCGGACGTGGAGAGCGCCAAGGCGATCGCCGCCCAGCTCTGAGCCCCGCCGGGCGGGCTGGCCGCAACCCGGTGGACGGGGCCGGCAGGGGTGTGGCTATTATTAGTCCGCGCCCCGCCCGGGTCGACCCGGCGCGGAGAGCATGGTGGCTGTAGCTCAGTTGGCAGAGCACCGGGTTGTGGTCCCGGTTGTCGTGGGTTCAATTCCCATCAGTCACCCCAGAAGACCGAAGCCCCCTCCTCCGGGAGGGGGCTTCGGTCTTTTCCGGTTCTCGAAGCGGCGAGCGGCCCCCTCCGGGTGGAGGAGGCCGCTCACTGCCCGTCGGTCAGGGAGTCGGCTCGACGCTCGGCTCGTCCGCGTCCGGGCTGGTGTCGTCGCCCGGCTCGGCCGGCGGCTCGTACGGCAGGGCGCTGCCCTTGACGTACTCGTCCCAGCTCATGTTCCAGTCGGTCCAGCCGTTGCCGTTCTGGAGCTTGCGCTCGGTGCCCTTCACCGTGATCGGGTCGCCCATGCGGGTGTTGCTGAACAGCCAGTTGCCGTCCTTCATCGAGACGTTCACGCAGCCGTGCGACACGTTCGTCCGGCCCTGCACGCCCTCCGACCAAGGCGCGGCGTGGATGAACTCGCCACCCCAGGTGAGCCGCTGCGCGTAGTCGATCTCAGTGCGGTAGCCCTCCTCGGGGCCCAGCTCCTCCATGGTGTCGAAGACCGTGTGGCGAAGCTTCTCGATCACCACCATCGTGCCGCTGGACGACGGGGTGCTCTTCTTGCCGAGGCTCACCAGGATCGTCTTGATCACCTTGCCGTCCTTGGTGACCGTCATCTTCTTGGTGCGGTTGTCGACGGTCATCACGAACGACGGGCCGATCTTGACGTCGACGGTCAGGTCGGAACGGCCGTACCACCCGTCGCCGAGCGGCAGCCCACCCGCCTGCACCTTGTAGCTCACCGTGCTGTTGGCCTTCCAGTACGACTTCGGCCGGTAGTGCACCTCGGTCGGGCTGATCCAGTGCCAGATGCCCTCCTGGGCGGGCTTCGCGGTGACCGTCATCCGGCGCTGCAGGTCGTCGCGGTAGTCCTCCGGGATGGCCCGGCCGAACTTGACGATCAGCGGCATGGCCACCCCGACGACCTGGTTGTCGCCGAGGAAGCTGGTGACCCGGATCTGCTTGCCGGGCTTCGCCATGGTGGTGAAGGTGCTGGTCGCGGTGGCCGCCTTGCCGTCGTCGCCGGTCGCGGTCACCGTGGCCGTGTACGTCTCGCCGTAGCCGAGCGCGCCGTCGGGGACCCAGCTCTTCCCGTCCTTCGCGAGCTGGCCCTCGACGACCTTGCCGGCGGAGTCCTTGAGCTCGACGGTGGTCTCCTGCGCCTCCTTCGTCGTGAAGGTGACGGCGGTGGAGGCCGGCACGTCCTTGGCGTCGGCCGCGGGCTCGGTGATGGTGGCCGCCGCCTTCGGGCCGCTCTCGCCGCCCCCCTGCCAGTTCGACGACTTGTCCCCGTCGCCGTCGCCGCCGCCGCTGGTGCAGGCGGTCAGGGCCATGGCGGCGGCGAGCACCGCGGCCGCGAACACGCGGCGTCGCCCGCCGCGTCGGGCCGCCCCGCCACGGATCAACTCGTCCTGGCTAGCTCGCATGTTTCCCTCACAGTCGTGGTCCCGGGTCCCATCGTCCCCTACAGACGCACCGGAACGGTTACCCGTTGCAGGAAGTGAACCGAAACACCCCGCCCGTGATGTAACGATTCTGATATCGTGCGGCGCTTTGTCGGGTGGAGTGGTCTCCCCTCCGCCCGGCAGTACGCGGACGAACGGCCACCGACGGCAGCGCGTCCGCCCACGTTACGCCTGGTCAGAAGGGCGATCCCTGGCCACCCTCGGGTACCGGCACGGCGCTGCCCGCGACGAACTGCGACCAGCTCATGGTCCAGGCCGTCCAGCCGTTGCCCGGCTCCAGCCGCCGCTCCGTGCCCTTCACCGTGATCGGATCGCCGACCAGCGTCTTGCCGAAGAGCCACCGGCCGTTCGCCATGGAGACGTTGACGCAGCCGTGCGAGACGTTCGCCCTGCCCTGCACGCCCTCCGACCAGGGTGCGGCGTGGATGTACTCGCCACCCCAGGTGAGCCGCTGGGCGAAGTCGATCTTCGTGACGTACTGGTTGCTGGGGTCCGGCTCGTCACGGGTGTCGAAGACCGTGGACTCCTTCTTCTCCATCACCACCATGGTGCCGCTAGAGGAGGGGGTGCTCTTCTTGCCCAGGCTCACCGGCAGGGTGCGGACCACCGCCCCGTTCTCGTACACCGTCATCTGCTTGGTCGCGTTGTCGACCTTCATCTCGAACGCGCGGCCGATCTTGGCGGTGGCGCTCCGGTCGACGTTGCCGTAGCGGCCGTTGCTCAGCGGGATCCCGGCCAGCGCCAGCCGGACGGTGATCGTGGTGCCCGGCTTCCAGTACTCCGGCGCCCGGTAGTACGCCTGCGTGCCGTTGTAGACCCAGTGCCAGGCGCCCGGCTGCGGCGGGTCGGTCTGCACGAACATCCGCTTCTGCACCGCGGCGCGGTCCTTCTTCGGGATGCCCGGCGAGAACTCGGCAACCACCGGCATGCCCACCCCGTAGGTCTTGCCGCTGAACATGTACAGCCCGGAGCCGATCATCGACTTCGGCTTGGCCATCGTGGTGAAGCTGCTGGTGCCCTGCCGGGTCTGGCCGTCCGTGCCGGTGCCCGTGACCGTGGCGGTGTACCGGGTCGCGTACTTCAACGCGGCCGACGGGACCCAGGACGAGCCGTCCCGGCGCAGCCGTCCGGCGACGGTCGCGCCGTTGGCGGCGGTGAGGACGACCTTCGACACCTTGCCGCCACCCGGAATCCTCGCGCCGATCTCGGTGCTGACCGGACGCTTGTCGGACCCGTCGGCCGGGCTCACCGTCAGCGCCGGCAGAGCGGGCGGGCTCGGCTCGCCCGTCGTGCCCGGCGACGTGGTCGCCACCGCGTCGCCCTGCTGCGCGCCGGCCACGAACGCCGGCTTCTTCTGGTCATCGCCGCACCCGGTCAGTGCCAGCGACGCCGTGAGGACCAGGACGCCCACCACCGCCCCGGACCGCGCGAACCTGCCCATCCCCACCTCTGTTCTCGCGTGCCTGGCGGACATCGTGCCCCATGAGAGCCCGCGGCCTGCGCCCCTCGACCGGACAGACGCGAACTTTGGGGGCTTTCGCCGGTTAAGCTCGACCGAAGGGGGGAGCCCGGTATCGGATTGGAACCCGGGTCGGCGTGCGTGCTAAGGTTCTTCCCGTTGTCAGCGAGCGCCGCTAGCTCAACTGGCAGAGCAGCGGACTCTTAATCCGCGGGTTCGGGGTTCGAGTCCCTGGCGGCGCACACTTCAGGTCAGGCCCGGTGCAGTGCACCGGGCCTGACCTTTTTCGGCCTGCCACCCCCGCTCGCCGGGCCGAGCAGCGCGGCTTGGCGCGCCGGCCGCGACCGGCCGGCACCGACGGTGGAGCGGTGGCCGCCCCCGGAGGAGGCGGATGGGCGACGTGTTACCGTTCCTGCCGTTGCCGGCGAGCGCCGCTAGCTCAACTGGCAGAGCAGCGGACTCTTAATCCGCGGGTTCGGGGTTCGAGTCCCTGGCGGCGCACGGTTCGGTCAGGCCCGGTCCTTCGCGGACCGGGCCTGATGTCTTTTCGGCCCGCACCCGGCCCCGCGCGCCTCTGTCGAGATCATTGGACAGTTGTCGTTCGTGACGAACGGCAACTGTCCAAGATCGGCGGCGGGTTCGCGACGTCTGCGTCGTGTGGGGTGAGTGTCCGGGTCGGGGGTGTGATCGGCGGCATCCGGGTGGCGGAATGGCGGGTGGGTGGGAGTCGTTGTAT
>NZ_JBIAKG010000006.1:336340-471529 GCF_042872345.1 Micromonospora sp. NPDC005299 | reverse complement strand
TGACCAGTCCGGGGTATAAATCAATTTGGCACTGGCTTATCAAGCACCCTGTTGAGTTCTCAAAGAACAACCACACACCATCGGAAACCCCGCACTGCGAGGCCCCCATCCGGGGCATTTCATTCGTCCCACACCCGCCGCTCTCGCGCCGGGCACTTTTACTACGTTACCCGGTGGTTTCTGCGGTGTCAAACCGCTGTTTCGCGGTTTGTCACGCTTCCACCCCTTTACCGGGCACCACAATTCAACCGGCTCGCGCCGGGCGCTTCGTGGATTTCGGCAGGACGGCCGCCGCGGTTTCCCGCTCGCTCGTCCGTGTCCCTGCCGGTCGACAACCTTACCCGGTCGGTTCCGCCTCGCCAAATCCGCCTTTCGGCGAATCTGGGGCACCGCCCGGTCCAGGATCCGATGGAGTCAACCATCCTCGCCCGGCCGTCATTCCCGCGCTCCGGCCTCCAGGTCTTTCGCCCTGTTTCGTCCGTTCCGCGCTGGCAGAGGAAAAGCTACGCGCCCAGCGGATTGATCGTCAAATCCGCCGGGCGCGTCCCGCGTCACACCGTCGACGTAGGGCTATCTGCCCAGCTCAACGCCCGCGAAGTTCCGCTTGCCCCGGCGCAGCACCAGGTAGCGGCCGTGCAGCAGGTCCGCCGGCGACACCGTGGCGTCCACCTCGGCGATGCGCGCGTTGTTGACGTACGCGCCGCCCTCGGCGATGACCCGCCGGGCCTCCTTCATGCTCGGCACGAGGCCCGACTCCTTGAGCAGGCCCGCGACGTCGGGCAGCTCATCGAGGTGCACCAGCCCGGCCTCGGTGAGCGCGGCGCGCAGGGTCTCCGGGGCCAGTTCGTCGAGCGAGCCGCGTCCGAAGAGCGCCTGACTGGCGGCGACCGCCTGGGCCATCTCCCGCTCGCCGTGCACCAGCGTGGTCAGCTCCTCGGCGAGGGCCCGCTGGGCGAGCCGCGCCTGCGGCCGTTCCGCGGTGGCCTTCTCCAGCTCCTCCAGCTCCTCCCGGGAGCGGAAGCTGAAGTACCGCAGGTAGCGGGTGACGTCCCGGTCGTCGGCGTTGACCCAGAACTGGTAGAAGGCGTACGGGCTGGTCATCTCCGGGTCGAGCCACACGGCGCCGGTCTCGCTCTTGCCGAACTTGGTGCCGTCGGACTTGGTGACCAGCGGGGTGGTGAAGGCCTCCACCGGCCCGGCGCCGCGACGCCGGATGTAGTCGACACCGGCGGTGATGTTGCCCCACTGGTCCGAGCCGCCGTACTGAAGCTGGCAGCCGTGCCGGCGGTGCAGCTCGAAGAAGTCGTTGGCCTGGAGGAGCTGGTAGCTGAACTCGGTGTAGCTGATGCCGGTCTCCAGCCGGGCCCGGACCACCTCGCGGGCCAGCATCTTGTTCACCGGGAAGTGCTTGCCGACGTCGCGCAGGAACTCCACCACCGACATCTCGCCGGTCCAGTCCAGGTTGTTGACCAGCTGGGCAGCGTTCTCCCCGGTGTACGAGACGAACGGCGCGAGCTGGTCATGGATGCGTTGGACCCAGCCGGCCACCACCTCGGGCGGGTTGAGGGTGCGCTCGGCGCTCTCCTTCGGGTCGCCGATCTGGCCGGTAGCGCCGCCGACCAGCAGCAGCGGCCGGTGCCCGGCGAGCTGGAGCCGGCGGGCCATCACGACCTGCATGAGGTTGCCGACGTGCAGGCTGGGCGCCGTCGGGTCGAAGCCCACGTAGAAGGTGGTGCTCCCGCCGTCGAGCAGCTCGCGCAGCTCGTCGAGGCCGGTCGAGTCCTGGATCAGGCCCCGCCACCGCAGGTCTTCGGTCAGGGAGTCCCGCCCCTGCGGGAGGTTGCTGTCCGTCACGGTCACCGATTCTCCCCCATCGCCGGCCCCGGCCCGTACCGGGTTTGCCGACGACGGGCGACTAGGCTGGCGCATCCACCGACAGGAGGGGGCCACCGTGGAGATGCCGGACGTGACCGGGGGCTTCGTCGCCCTGCTGGGCCTGAAGTTCGACGAGGTGACCGGGGACCGGGTGGTCATCCGCTGGCAGGTCCGTCCCGAGCTGCACCAGCCGTACGGGATCCAGCACGGCGGGGTCTACTGCTCGGTCGTGGAGACGGCGGCCAGCATCGGCGGCGCCCTGTGGCTGGGTGACAAGGGCAAGGTGGTCGGGGTCTCCAACCAGACCGACTTCCTGCGCGCCGTCCGCGACGGCGAACTGACCGCGGTCGGGACCCCGATCCATCGCGGCCGCAGCCAGCAGCTCTGGCTGGTGGAGATCACCGACGAGGGTGGTCGGCTGGTCTCCCGCGGCCAGGTACGGCTGCAGAACCTCACCGCCGCCTGATCCCGGGCTGGTCGATTCGCCCCAAAACGGGGATCTGACGCGGATATCGTCGCGTCGATGAGCCCGGCCACTCCCGACCCCACGTGAGGAAGCTCTTCGCCGCCACGCTCGGCGTGCTGTCCGCCGTCGGCGGCTTCGTCGACATCGGCGACCTGGTGGCGGCGAGCCAGGCCGGTGCCCGCTTCGGGATGGCCCACGCCTGGGTGCTCCTCGTCGGGGTGGTGGGCATCTGCGCGTACGCGGAGATGGCCGGCCGGATCGCGGCGGTGAGCGGCCGGGCGGTGTTCGACCTGGTCCGGGAGCGGCTGGGGCCGCGTGTGGCGCTGCTCAACCTGGTCGCCTCCTGGCTGGTCACGGTGATCACCCTGGCCGCGGAGCTGGGCGGGGTGGCGCTGGCGCTGCAGCTCGCCACAGGGTTGAGCCACCTGCTCTGGGTGCCGGTGGCCGCGGTGGCGGTCTGGCTGGTGCTGTGGCGGATGCGCTTCGAGCTGATGGAACGGGTCTTCGGCCTGGCCGGGCTGTCGCTGCTGGTCTTCGCGGTCGCGCTGTTCGCGCTGCCCACCGACTGGGCGGAGCTGGGGCACGGGGCGCTGGCGGTCGGCTCCGCGGGGGCCGGCTGGTCGGTGTACTGGTTCGTGGCGGTGGCCCTGTTCGCGTCGACGGTCAGCCCGTACGAGGTCTTCTTCTTCTCCTCCGGCGGGGTCGAGGAGCGGTGGAGCGCCGCCGACCTGGCGCACGCCCGCTCGAACGTGCTGATCGGCTTCCCGGTGGGCGGTTTCCTGGCGCTGTCGCTGATCGCCGTGGCGACGGTGGCGTACCAGCCGTCGGGGGCCCCGCCGGACACCCTCGACGCGGTGGCGCGGCCGGTGGTGACCGCGCTGGGCGGGGCCGGGCTGGCCGCCGCCGTGCTGGCGTTCTTCGCGGTCACCTTCGGCGCGGCGCTGGAGACCGGCCTGTCGGCCGCGTACGCGGCGTCGCAGTACTTCGGCTGGCAGTGGGGCAAGCGGGTCAGCCCGCGGGAGGCGGCCCGGTTCCACAGCGTGCTGCTGGTCGGCCTGCTGCTCGGGGTGCTGCTGCTGATGACCAGCGTGGACCCCATCCGGCTCACCGAGTACATGCTGGTGCTCAGCGCGGTGGTGCTGCCGCTGACCTACCTGCCGATCCTGGTGGTGGCGAACGACCGCAACTACCTCGGCGACCGGGTCAACGGGTGGTGGACGAACCTGCTCGGGGCGCTGTTCCTGCTGCTCATCGTCGCCGCCTCGGTGGCGGCGATCCCGCTGGCGATCATCACGAGGATGGGGCGATGAGGATCCAGCTCGCCAAGCAGTTGCTCGACCGGCAGATCGTCGACGTCGACGGCCGGCTGGTCGGCCGGGTCGACGACATCGCGTTCGCCGTCGACGACGACGGCTACCCGTACGTGGACTGCCTGCTCACCGGGCAGGCGGCGCTCGGGCAGCGGATCGGCGGCCGGATCGGGCGGCTGCTGGTGGCCGTCGCCGACCGGTTCACCGACGACCCGCCGGTGCCGCCGCTGCGCGTCGCGCTCACCCAGGTCGACCGGGTCGACAGCGTGGTACGGCTGCGCTGCCCGGCGGCCGACCTGCCGCCCTCGCCGGTGGAGTCCTGGCTGCGCCGGCACCTGATCGACCGGATTCCCGGAGCGCACCGTGCGAGCGAGTGAGCTGCTCGGCCGCACCGCGTACGACCTGCACGGGCAGCGGCTGGGCCGGGTGGTCGACGTGGTGGTGCGGGGCGGCTGGCCACCGGAGCGGCTGCGGATCACCGACGTGATCGTCGCGGGCCACTGGTGGACCCGCGTCACGAGCCGGCTGATCGGGCCGGAGCGGCACCCGTCCGGGCCGTGGCTGCTGCGCGCGATCACCCAGGTGCTGGGGCGCAGCACCCGCCAGGTGCCCGCCGACTCGGTGCAGTTGCTCCCGCCGGTGCCGGGCTTCCCGTTCGGCCCGCCGGCCGAGCGGCGTTGAGGGTCAGCCGCGGGCCTTGTCGAGCACCGGCGCGCCGTCGGCGTCGGCGTCCTCGATGCGGTCGCGGCGGGCGTGCCGGCGGACCCGGACCTCGGTGATGGCGTGGTGGTCGACGCCGCCCACGGCCAGGTCCCAGCCGTCGACCCGGACCCGCTCCCCCGCCACGGTGGGGATGTGCCCGAGGCAGATGAGCACGAGCCCGGCGATGGTCGTGTAGTCGCCGGGCGGTCGGTTGGGCAGGTCGACGCCGAGGTCGGTGAGGTCGTGCACCGGGAAGGTGCCGGGCAGCACCAGCGTCCCGTCCTCCTCGGTGCGGATCGAGCCGAGGTCCCGGTCGGTCTCGTCGTAGATCTCGCCGACGATCTCCTCGAGGATGTCCTCCAGGGTGACGATGCCGTCGACGGCGCCGCGCTCGTCGACCACCAGCGCGATGTGCTGGCGTTCCGCCTTGAACTGGCGCAGCGCGTCGACCACCGGCAGCGAGTCGGGCAGCAGCATGGGCGGCCGGGCGATCTCGTCCACCGGCCGGTCGTCGGGGACGCCGACCAGGTCGCGCAGGTGGATCACCCCGACCGCGTCGTCCAGGCCGCCGTGCCGGACCACCGGCGCCCGGGAGTGGCCGGTCGCGGCGAGCACCAGCCGGGCGGCCTCCGCGGTCGTCCCGCTGTCGAGGGTGAAGACCTGCAACCGGGGTACGAGCACCGCGCGCAGTTGCCGGTCGGCGATCTCCACGGCGCCGGCGATGATGGTCCGCTGCTCCTTGGTGAAGCCGTGGTTGCCGGCCACGATGTCGCGCAGCTCGTCCGGGCCGATCTCGTCCGGCTCGTGCTTCGGGTTCAGCCCGAACAGGCGGACCACCAGGTCGCTGGTGGCGCCGAGGGCCCAGACCGCCGGTCGGGTGACGCTGGCCAGCAGGTCGAGCGGGCGGGCCACGACGAGCGCCCACCGCTCGGCGGACTGCATGGCGATCCGCTTCGGGGCCAGCTCGCCGAAGACCAGGGTCACGAAGGTCAGCGCCAGGGTGACCGCGACGATGGCGACCGTCTCGGCGGCGTCGCCGAACGCCCCGAGCAGCGGGACGAGGGGCTTCGCGAGGGACACCGCTGCGGCGGCGGAGGCCAGGAAGCCGGCCAGGGTGATCCCGATCTGGATGGTGGCCAGGAACCGGTTGGGGTCCTTGGCCAGGCGGGCCAGGGTGCGGCCGGCCCGGCTGCCGCGTTCCAGCCGCTGGAGCTGGCTGTCGCGCAGCGAGACCAGGGCCATCTCGCTGCCGGCGAAGGCCGCGTTGACGATCACCAGAACTCCGACCAGGGCCAGCTGGCTCCAGTAGCTCTGCACGCCCGCTTCTCTCCCCCTCGAACCGACCCGGGCCGGCCCAGATGGCTACCCGTCGCCGACCGTGGCCCGGGCGGCGTCGCCCCTCAGTGCCCCGCGGGCGGGCCGCGCAATCCTCCGGTCGCGGGTCAGGTGGTGGCGGGCAGGTCCAGCACGTACGCGTCGCCCTCCGGCCGGAAGCCGAGCCGGTGGTAGTAGGGGGCGACCATGCCGCGCGGGCTGACCACCCGGCGGAAGCCGCGGTCGGTGAACAGCCGGCTGCGCCGGTAGACGAACTCGCCGGGGGTGAAGTCGCGGAACGGCGGGGTCACGTAGTCCAGGTCGATCTGGGCCACCCCGCCGGCCTCCGCGTGCGAGACCACCACGCCGACCACCTCGTCGGCGCGGACCACCAGGAACGCCGAGCGGTCGGCGGCGCCCGGGTCCCAGCGGAAGTCGGGGTTGAACCGGGCGATGTCGGCGGCGTGCACCCGCAGGGTGTGGGCCAGGAAGGCGTCGCCGGTGCCCACCTCGACCACCTCGTAGGTCTGCGCGTCGTGCCGGGTGGCGAGCATCGTCCGCAGGTACCAGACGTTGATCACGGCGAGCACCACGTTGAGCCCGACCATGGGCCACACGTGCACGGCGGCGTTGTAGCCGATCAGGATGAGGCAGCCGACCAGGTTGAGCGCGCGCAGCCGCAGGATGCGGGTCTGCAGGAGCGACCAGACCAGCAGCGCGGAGCCGGCCCAGCCGACGAGTTCCAGCCAGTTCACCCCGGGGAGACTAGTGGTCGCCCTGGTCAGCCGGCGCGGCGGGCAGCTCCAGGACGTACTCCTCGACCTCGGCGCCGCGGCTCTCGGCGTATCCCGAGTCCTCGCCGACCACGACGAAGCCGCACTTGCGCAGCACCGCGAGGGAGGCGGCGTTGTCCTTGGCGGCGCGGGCGTGCACCGGCCGTTGCGGCAGCTCGCGCAGCAGCGCGGCGAGCGCGGCGGTGGCGTGGCCCCGGCCCCAGCGGGTCGGGTCGATCCAGTAGCTGACCTCGGTGCGCTCCCCCACGGGGAAGGCGGCCACGCGCCCGACCACGGCGCCGCCGACGGTCACGGTGCGCAGGACGATGCGGGGGTCGGCCCGGATGCGCGCCCAGTGGGCGTCGAAGGCGGCCCGGTCGGCCGGGTCCTTCGGGCCGAAGGCGGCCATCCAGGTGGCCTGTGGATCCTGCTCGTGGGCGAAGAACGCGGGCAGGTCGTCGTCGCGCACCGGGCGGAGCCGCACCTCACTGGTCACCGCCGGAGGATACGCGGGCCCACCGACAGGACCGGGATGTCCGGCCCGGTCCGGCTCCGCCGGGGGGACTGTGGGGCCGATACGAGACAGTCCGCTGACGGGCGTGGTCACGTCACTCGGCCGATGGATCGGCGCCGAAGTCGGTGCCGGACGAACCGGGTGGGGTCAGAGGATCCACGGATGAACAGGATGCTTCAGCGCCCGCGGAGTCGGGCATTTCCGATGCGTACCGTCCGGGCTTCTGTCGTCGGCCCGACGGCGGCCGGCCCGCGTGCCCTGGGCCCGACGGCGGCCGCGCCGCTGGCGCTCGCCGCGGCGGCGATCGGCGCGGTGGCGATCGGCCGGCTGATGATCGCCCGTCTGGCCATCCGTCGGGCGGTGATCCGTGAGCTGCGGATCGGCCGGCTGGAGGTGGACGACCTGGTCGTCCACCGGCATGCGGTGGGTCAGCCGGCCGGCGGGGGCGCCGCCCGGCAGCCGTAGAGGTGCGGCAGCCGCACCCGGGACGCGTGCAGCCGGCCCACCACGACGCTCCTGAAGCGGGTGGTGAGCTCGATCCCCACGTCCGTCCACGGTCCTCGGCGGCCACTTCCCCTCGGCCGGCCCGCCGGGTTGAGGCGCCGCAGGGCGGGGCGTCGTCGACAATGGGCGGAGCCGACCGGAGGGATGCCGATGAACCGACCTGTCGTGGCGGGCGTCGACGGATCGTCGACCAGTCTCACCGCCGCCGAACACGCCGCCCGGGCCGCCGTGGCTCGGTCCCGGCCGCTGCACCTGGTGCACGGCTACCTGCACCCGCTCGGCTACGGCGTGCCGCTCAACCCGTACGACCTCGGGGTGCCGGCGCCCACCGAGGAGGCGCAGAAGATGTTGGAGCAGGTGGCCGCCGAGCTGGTCGAGCGGCATCCGGGCCTGCGGGTGGAGGTGCGCCAGGTGGCCGGTGGCCCGGGCGCCGCCCTGATCGAGGAGTCCCGCCGGGCGGAGCTCGTGGTGGTGGGCAGCCGGGGCGTGGGCGGCTTCGCCGGGCTGCTGCTCGGCTCGGTCAGCAACCAGGTGGCGCAGCACGGGCACTGCCCGGTACTGGTGGTTCGCCCGGCGGAGCAGCCCATCCCGGTACGGGGGCCGGTGCTGGTCGGGGTGGACGGGTCGGAGTCGGCCGCGTACGCCGTCCGGCTCGCCGCCGACGAGGCGGTCCGCCGGGACGCCGACCTGGTGCTGGTGCATGTCCGCACGTCGGAGCGGGGCGCGGTGGCGCCGGACGCCGCGGCGGAGGCCACCGCCGCCGCGCAGGCCGAGTCGGCGGAGCTGCTGGCCGGGGCGGCCGCCCGGATCCGCACGGACCACCCGGTGCTGAGCGTGGTCGAGCGGCCGGCGCGGGGCGCTTCCCCGGAGCAGGCGCTGATCGAGGCGAGCGGGGAGGCGGCGCTGGTGGTGGTCGGCTCCCGGGGCCGGGGTGGCTTCGCCGGGCTGCTGCTCGGCTCGGTCAGCCAGGCGCTGGTGCAGCACGCCCACTGCCCGGTGCTGGTGGCTCACCTGTACGAGCCGGCCGACGACTGAGGTCGCCGGCCGGCTCCGGGGTCAGGCCGGGTCGCGGCCGGCGAGCAGGTCCGCGAAGCTGGTGGTGAGCGCGAACGGGTCGGCTGGGCCGGTCGCCGCCGGACGGCGGTCCACCTGCTCGGCCAGCTCGATGCCGGCGCGCCGGATCCGGGCCCGCAGGGCGCTGTCGCCGCCGTCGCCGGCCCAGTCCTCCGGCGCGGCGAAGACCGCCGTCGGCACCACGACCGCCCTCAGGTACGCGAACATCGGCCGGACCGCGTGCTCCAGAGCGAGCGAGTGCCGGGCCGTGCCGCCGGTGGCCCCGATCACCACCGGCCGGTCGGCCAGCGCCTCCTTCTCGACGACGTCGAAGAACGACTTGAACAGGCCGCTGTACGAGGCGTTGAAGATCGGGGTGACCGCGATCAGCCCGTCCGCGCCCGCGACGGTGTCCAGCGCCGCCCGCAGGGCGGCCGGCGGGAAGCCGGTGAGCAGGTGGTTCACGACGTCGTGGGCATGCTCGCGCAGCTCCACCGTACGGATCTCCACCTCGGCGCCGCGCCGGACCAGCTCGTCGCGGGCGGCCGCGGCGAGCTGGTCGGCGAGCAGCCGGGTCGACGAGGGCTGGCCGAGGCCGGCCGAGACCACGGCCAGGGTGCGGCGCGTCATCGGCCCTCCTCCGGCGCCTTGCCGGTCACGTCGTCGACGGCGTGGACCGTGCTGTCCTTGGCGCCGCCTGCCGCGGCCAGCAGCGAGGCGTGGGTCGGCGCCTCGGGCACGTGCGCGGGACGCCGCGAGTCGAACTCCTTGCGCAGCACCGGGACGACCTCCTGGCCGAGGATGTCGAGCTGCTCCAGGACGGTCTTCAGCGGCAGCCCGGCGTGATCCATGAGGAAGAGCTGGCGCTGGTAGTCGCCGACGTACTCACGGAAGCCCAGTGTCCGGTCGATGACCTGCTGCGGGCTGCCCACGGTCAGCGGGGTCTCCCGCGTGAACTCCTCCAGCGACGGCCCGTGCCCGTAGACCGGGGCGTTGTCGAAGTACGGCCGGAACTCGCGGACCGCGTCCTGCGAGTTCTTCCGCACGAAGACCTGGCCGCCGAGGCCGACGATGGCCTGGTCGGCGGAGCCGTGGCCGTAGTGCGCGAAGCGCTGCCGGTAGAGGCCGACCATCCGCTGGGTGTGCTCCTTGGGCCAGAAGATGTGGTTGGCGAAAAAGCCGTCGCCGTAGTACGCGGCCTGCTCGGCGATCTCCGGGCTGCGGATCGAGCCGTGCCAGACGAACGGCGGCACGCCGTCGAGCGGGCGCGGGGTCGAGGTGAACGACTGGAGCGGGGTGCGGAACCGGCCCTTCCAGTCGACCACGTCCTCCCGCCACAGCCGGTGCAGCAGGTCGTAGTTCTCGATGGCGAGCGGGATGCCGTTGCGGATGTCCTGCCCGAACCACGGGTAGACGGGCCCCGTGTTGCCACGGCCCATCATGAGGTCCACCCGGCCGTCGGCCAGGTGCTGGAGCATCGCGTAGTCCTCGGCGATCTTCACCGGGTCGTTGGTGGTGATCAGCGTGGTCGAGGTGGACAGCAGCAGCCGCTCGGTGCGGGCCGCGATGTGGCCGAGCATGGTGGTGGGCGACGACGGCACGAACGGCGGGTTGTGGTGCTCGCCGGTGGCGAACACGTCGAGCCCGACCTCCTCGGCCTTGAGCGCGATGGCCACCATGGCCTTGATCCGCTCATGCTCGGACGGCAGCCGCCCGTTGGTCGGGTCGACCGTGACGTCGCCGACGGTGAAGATCCCGAACTGCATGACCAGCTCCTCGCGTGGGGTCCGGACCGCCCCGGCCCGGAATCGCTCCGCACAACATATTTGACGAAGCAACTATTCCACCCCGACGCTCCCCCGGCGGCGTCAGCCGCCGGCCACCGAGGGAAGGATCTGGACCTCGGCGCCCTCGGGGACCATGGTTTCCAGGTTGCCGGTGTGCCGGCAGTCCTCGCCGTCGACGTAGACGTTGACGTAGCGGCGCAGCTCCCCGCGCTCGTCGCGGATCCGGCGGGCCAGCCGCGGCCAGGTGGTGGCCAGCTCGTCGAGGACCGCCCGCAGCGAGCCGGCGGCGGCCACGGTCAGGCGGCCCTCGCCGCCGGTCTCGCTCCGGAGCGGGCCGGGCAGCAGCACCGTGACCACTCAGACCTCCACGGCCCGGACGCAGAGCACGTCCGGCAGATGCGCGGCGACCAGGGACCAGGAATCGCCCTCGTCGGCGCTGCCGTAGACCTCGCCGGAGCGGGTGCCGAAGTAGACGCCGGCCGGGTCGTGGTCGTCGACGCACATGGCGTCGCGCAGCACCGAGGGATAGAAGGGCCCGTCGGGCAGGCCGGCGGTCAGCGGCTCCCAGCTCTCGCCGGCGTCCGCCGAGCGGTAGACCCGGCAGCGCCGGTCGGTCGGGAACCGCTCGCCGTCGGCGGTCAGCGGGAAGGCGTAGACGGTGCCGGGGCGGGACGGATGGGCGACGATCGGGAAGCCGAAGTCGCTGGGCAGGCCGGCGGCGATCGAGGTCCAGCTGCGCCCGTCGTCGTCGGAGCGGTAGACCCCGTGGTGGTTCTGCGCGTACAGCCGCTGGGGGTCGCCGGCGTCCCGGGCGATCTTGTGGACGCACTGGCCGAACTCGGGCCACTCGTCGGGCAGGAAGTAGGCCCGGATCCCGGTGTTGCCAGGCGCCCAGCTGACTCCCGCGTCCTCGGTGCGGTAGACCCCGCCGGTGGACATCGCCACCGCCATCCGGCCCGCGTCGCCCGGGTGTGGGAGCACGCTGTGGACGGCCTGGCCACCGAAGCCGGCGCCCCACCGCTCCCGGTGTGGATGGTCCCAGAGCGCCCGGACCAGGCTGAAGCTGCGCCCGCCGTCCTCGGAGCGGAAGAGCGCGGACGGTTCGGTGCCCGCCCAGACCACGTCGGGCTGGTCCGGGCCGGCCGGGGTGAGCTGCCAGACCCGCCCCAGGCTGACGCCGGTGTCGGCCGGGAACGCCACCGGCGCCTGCTCGGGCTCCTGCCAGGAGTCACCCAGGTCGTCGCTGGTGGCCACGCTGGGGCCGAAGTGCGAGCTGGTCATGCCGGCCAGCAGTCGGGGCCGGCCGGGGCGCTTGTCGACGGCGACCGCGTAGACCCCGGTCATCGGGAAGTGCGGGCCGCTCACCGCCCAGCCGCGCCGGTCCGGGCTGGTGGCCAGGAAGAGTCCCTTGCCGGTGCCGATCGCGAGCAGCGTCGTCATGCCGGTCCTCCCTCGTCGATGGGTGCGGTGATTATCGCCACACCCACCGACAGGATTCCCACCCGGCGCGCCGAGCGTCGGGTCAGTGCCGGGCCCGGGGCATGTGCCGGCGGTACGCGCTCACCGTCGGGTCGCCCGTGATCCAGAAGCGCCAGGGCACGTCGTGGGCGCCGGTGACGCCGACCCGGGGCCCGGCGGTCACCGCCGCCTCGGGCACCGGCGCGAGCGGGGGCCGCAGCCGCACCGGGCCGTCGCCGAGCAGGTCGGCGCCGTAGACGGACCGGTCGATGCCGAGCGCCGCACACAGCCGGGCCGGCCCGCGCGCGAGATCCACGTCCCGGCGTACGGCGGGGCGGCGCTCCCGGGCGGCGTCGAGGCCGTCGACCACCTCGCCGGCGCGCAGCAGCACGGCCGAGGCTTCGCCGTCCGGTCCGGTCACCACGTTCACGCACCAGTGCATGCCGTAGGTGAAGTAGACGTAGGCGTGCCCGGCCGGGCCGAACATCACCGCGTTGCGCGGGGTGCGGCCCCGGTGGGCGTGCGAGGCCGGGTCGCCGGCGGTGCCGGCGTACGCCTCGACCTCGGTGATCCGGACGGTGACCCCGTGCCCGCTGAGCCGGCAGCCGAGCAGACCGCGGGCGGCGGGAACCACCGGGCCGGCGAGCAGGTCGGAGAGGTCGGTCGTGGTCACCGGGAAACCCTAGCGGGACCCGAGAGGCGAGCACGAATTGCTTTCAACGGGCTGTTGACAAAATGTCGTTCAAGGGTGTGGAATCGACGACATGGTCACGATGGACAACGACCCGTTCACCGCTCCGGATGCTGCCCAGGCCCGGGCCCACCGCAACTACGCGGCCCTGCTGCGGATCGCCGAGCGGCACGCCGGCACCGACGCCCGCCGGCGGCGCTACGCGCACCCCGACGTCCCCGACGCCTACGAGGCGGCGACGCTGGTGATGGCGCTCGCGGGCGGGGCGGAGCTGGCGGAGGGCGAGGAGCCGGTCGACCACGCCGACCTGATGGCCGCGCTGACCCTGATCCCGCACGTGCGCGCCGAGGTCGACGCGCTGGAGGCGGGCCTGCTGCAGGTGGCCCGCGGCCGGGGTCTGACCTGGCAGGCGATCGCCTTCGGGCTGGGGCTGGGCAGCGCGCAGGCGGCCCGGCAGCGCTACGAACGACTCACGGTCCGCACCGGCACCGGCGACTGACCTCGCAACGGCAGACTGTCACAGCCGCGGGTGAGACTGTGCCGGTGAACGGCACGGAAGGGATGCGATGAGGCGCGAGGAGATGCTGTCCTACTGCCTGGCAAAGCCGGGCGCCTGGCTGGACCGGCCGTGGGAGGGCGACGAGGTGGTCAAGGTCGGCAGCCGGATCTTCGCCTTCCTCGGCGCACCCGAGGGCGAGGCCCGGGTGGGGCTCAAGTGCGGCCCGTCCCGGGAGGTGGCCGACGAGTGGCTGCACCGGTTCCCCGACGACGCCCGCTCCTCCCCCTACATCGGCCGCTCGGGCTGGAACACCCTGCGGCTCGACGGAAGCATCCCGGACGAGGAGCTGATCGAGGCGGTCGACGGGTCGTACGACGCGGTGGTGGCGAAGCTGCCCAAGCGCGAGCGACCGACGGCCTGACCCCGCGCGGCGGCCGGGCCACCGCGCGGGGCCGTCGGGGTCAGCGGGGCACGACCTGCTCGGCGGCCCAGTCCCGCCAGCCGGCCAGCTTGTCCGCGGCCGCGGCGAGCTGGTCGGCCACCGGTCCGGGGCCGGTGGAGCCGGGGGTGGTCCGGGCGGCCAGGGCGGAGCGCACCGAGAGCACGTCCCGCACCGAGGGGTCGAGGTGCTCGCTGACCGCGGCCAGGTCGTCGTCGGAGACCTCGTCCAGGGCGCAGTCGCGGGCCACGCAGAGCGCCACCAGCCTGCCGGTGATCTCGTGCGCCTCGCGGAACGGCACGTTCCGGCGGACCAGCCAGTCGGCGACCTCGGTGGCGAGCGAGAAACCCGCCGGCGCGGCGGGCACCAGGCGGTCGACCCTGACCGTCATGGTGGAGATCATCCCCGCGAGGGCGGGCAGCAGCAGCTCCAGGGTGTCGACCGCGTCGAAGGCCGGCTCCTTGTCCTCCTGCATGTCCCGGTCGTAGGTCATCGGCAGGCCCTTGAGCATGGTGAGCACGCTCATGAGGCCGCCGACCAGGCGGCCGGACTTGCCCCGGGCCAGCTCGGCGATGTCCGCGTTCTTCTTCTGCGGCATGATCGACGATCCGGTGGCGAACGCGTCGTCCAGCTCGACCCAGCCGAACTCCTGCGACGTCCAGAGCACCACCTCCTCGCCGAGGCGGGACAGGTGCACGCCGACCATCGCGGTGACGAAGAGGAACTCGGCCACGAAGTCCCGGTCGGCCACCGCGTCCATCGAGTTGGCGAAGGACGTGCGGAAACCCAGCTCCTTGGCCACGGCCACCGGGTCCAGCGGCAGGCCGGAGCCGGCGAGCGCGCCCGCGCCGAGCGGGCTGACGGCGCACCGGTGGTCCCAGTCGCGCAGCCGCTCCAGGTCCCGCAGCAGCGGCTGCACGTGGGCGAGCAGCCAGTGCCCGAAGGTGACCGGCTGGGCGTGCTGGAGGTGGGTCATGCCGGGCGCGGCGGTGTCCACGTGCCGCTCCGCCTGCTCGACCAGGGCCTCGGCCAGCTCGACCAGCCGGGCGGCCACGCCGCGGGCGTGGTCGCGCAGGTAGAGCCGCAGGTCGGTGGCGACCTGGTCGTTGCGGGAGCGGCCGGCGCGCAGCTTGCCGCCGAGGCTGCCGAGCCGCTCCAGCAGGCCGCGTTCCAGGGCGGTGTGCACGTCCTCGTCGTCGACGGTGGGCCGGAACGTCCCGGAGGCGCAGGCGGCCTCCAGGTCGTCCAGCGCGGCCAGGATCTTCCCCAGTTCCTCGGGGTCGAGCAGGCCGGCGCCGGCCAGGACCCGGGCGTGCGCCCGGGAGCCGGCGATGTCGTACGGGGCGAGGCGCCAGTCGAACTGGACACTCACCGACAGCCGCGCGAGCGCCTCGGCGGGGCCGCCGGCGAACCGGCCTCCCCAGAGGCTCGTCCGGTTGGCGGGGGCGCTGTTCTCGGTCAGGCTCTTGTCGTCCACCCCACCCATTGTGCTGGTCACGATCACACGTCACCGAGCCGGGCGTCCCGCGCGGCGGCCATCTTGCTGGGCAGGCCCCAGAGCTGCACGAAGCCCTTGGCGAGGGACTGGTCGAAGGTGTCGCCGGTGTCGTAGGTGGCCATGCCGAAGTCGTAGAGGCTGGCCTCGGAGCGCCGGCCGGTGACGGTGGCCCGGCCGCCGTGCAGGGTGAGCCGCACCTCGCCGGAGACGTGCTGCTGGGCGTCGTCGATGAACGCGTCGAGGGCCTTCTTCAGCGGCGAGAACCAGAGGCCGTCGTAGACCAGCTCGCCCCAGCGCTGGTCGACGCCGCGCTTGAACCGGGCCAGGTCCCGCTCGACGGTGACCGCCTCGAGCTCCTGGTGGGCGGCGATCAGCGCGATCGCGCCGGGGGCCTCGTAGACCTCGCGGCTCTTGATGCCGACCAGGCGGTCCTCGACCATGTCGAGCCGGCCGACGCCCTGGGCGCCGGCGCGCCGGTTCAGCTCCAGGATCGCCTGGTACGGGGTGACGGTCTCGCCGTCGACGGCGACCGGCACGCCGGCGTCGAAGGTGATGACCACCTCGTCGGCGTCGCGCTGCTCGGCCGGGTCGGCGGTGTAGGAGTAGAGGTCCTCGATCGGGCCGTTCCAGATGTCCTCCAGGAAGCCGGTCTCCACCGCGCGTCCCCACAGGTTCTGGTCGATGGAGTACGGCGACTTCGCCGACACGTCGATCGGCAGGCCCTTCTCCTCGGCGAAGGCGATCGCCTTGTCCCGGGTCCAGGCGAAGTCCCGGGCCGGAGCGATGATCTTCAGGTCGGGGGCGAGCGCGCTCAGGCCGACCTCGAAGCGGACCTGGTCGTTGCCCTTGCCGGTGCAGCCGTGCGACACGATGGTGCCGCCGTGCTTCTGCGCCGCGGCCACCAGGTGCTTGACGATCAGCGGCCGGGACAGCGCGGAGACCAGCGGGTAGCGGTCCATGTAGAGGGCGTTGGCCCGGATCGCCGGCAGGCAGTACTCGGCGGCGAACTCGTCGCGCGCGTCGATGACCTCGGACTCGACGGCGCCGCAGTCCAGCGCGCGCTGCCGGATGGCGTTCAGATCCTCGCCGCCCTGGCCGACGTCGACCGCGACCGCGATCACCTCGGCGCCGGTCTGCTCGGCCAGGTAGGGAATGGCGACGGAGGTGTCGAGACCTCCGGAGTACGCCAGGACGACCCGCTCGGTCATGGTGTGGTGCTCCCTTCAACGTTCTCTTCCCGACGGGCCCATGCGGCGAGCTTGTCGCCCAACGCGGCGCCGCCGACGGCCTCGCGGGCCACGACGAGGATGGTGTCGTCGCCGGCGATGGTGCCGACGATCTCGGACAGGCCCGCGCGGTCCAACGCGCTGGCCAGGTATTGGGCTGCGCCCGGCGGGGTGCGCAGCACGGCGATGTTGCCGCTGGAGTCGACGCCGTTGAGCAGCTCGCGCAGCAGCCGGACGAGGCGGGCCGGGGCGGCCTCGGCCTCCCGCAGCGGCCGGTGGCCGTCCTCCGGGATCAGGTAGACACCCCGCCCGTCGCCGCCGCGCGCCGTGACCGCCCCCAGTTCCTTGAGGTCCCGGGAGAGGGTGGCCTGGGTGACCTGGATGCCGTCACCGGCGAGCAGGTCGGCCAGCTCGGTCTGCGAGTGGATGGCCTTGTCGCGGATCAGCTCAACGATGCGGCCGTGTCGCGCGGCACGGGTCAGCGGGGCGGTCATGATGCCTCCAGGAGAAACGTCAGCAGCGCCTTCTGGGCGTGCAGGCGATTCTCCGCCTGGTCGAAGACGGCGCTGCGCGGCCCGTCGAGCACCTCGTCGGTGATCTCCTCGCCCCGGTGGGCAGGCAGGCAGTGCAGCACGATCACCTCGGCCGCGGCGTGGTCGAGCAGCGCGTCGTCGACCCGGTACGGCAGGAACGGCGTGATGCGGTCCTGGCCGTCGGCCTCCTGGCCCATCGAGGTCCAGGTGTCGGTGGCGACCACGTCGGCGGCGCGGACCGCCTCGACCGGATCGGTGAGCACCCGGACCGAACCGCCGGTGCCGGCGGCGATCTTCTCGGCCCGCGCGACGATCTCGGCGTCCGGCTGGAAGCCGACCGGGCCGGCGATCCGCACGTGCATCCCGGCGGTCGCCCCGGCCAGCAGGTAGGAGTGCGCCATGTTGTTCGCCGCGTCCCCGACGTACGCCAGGGTGCGCCCGGCGGTGGCGCCGAAGCGCTCCCGGACGGTGAGCAGGTCGGCGAGGAGCTGGCAGGGGTGGTAGGTGTCGGTGAGCGCGTTGACCACCGGCACGGTGGCGTGGCTGGCGACCTCCCCGATCCGGTCGTCGCCGTGGGTGCGCAGCACGATCGCGGCGACGTAGCGGGACAGGACCCGGCCGGCGTCGGCCAGCGACTCGCCCCGGCCGAAGTGGGTGACCTGGGTGTCCACCACGAGCGGGTGCCCGCCCAGCTCGGCGATGCCCGCGTCGAAGGAGATCCGGGTGCGCAGGCTCTGCTTGTCGAACAGCACGGCCACCGACCTCGGCCCGGCCAGGGGCTTGTGGGCGAACCGGTCGGCCTTCATCCGGGCGGCCAGGTCCAGCACGGCGGCCTGGTCGGCGGGCGACAGGTCGTCGTCCCGCAGGAAGTGCCGGATCATGCGGGGACCTCCGTGGCGGTGAGTGCGGGCGCGGCGGCGTCGAGGGCGGCCGGCAGGGCGGCGAGGAAGGCGTCGACCTGCCCGGCGTCGAGGATCAGCGGCGGGGCGAGCCGGACCACGTCCGGCTGCACCGGGTTGACCAGGAAGCCCGCCTCGCGCAGCGCGCCGGTCAGCGCGCCGGAAACCGGCGCGTCGAGCACGACGCCGAGCAGCAGGCCGGCGCCGCGGACCTCGGCGACGAGCGGGTGGCCCAGCCCCTCGATGCCGCGCCGCAGCCGCTCCCCGACCCGCTTGACGTGGTCGAGCAGCCCCTCGTTGGCAATGGTGGCGACCACGGCCAGCGCGGCGGCGCAGCTGACCGGGTTTCCCCCGAACGTGGTGCCGTGCGAGCCGGGCGTGAGCAGGTCGGCGGCCCGCCCGAAGGCCAGGCAGGCGCCGAGCGGCAGCCCGCCGCCGAGCCCCTTCGCCAGGGTGATGACGTCCGGCTCGACGCCGTCGGCCTGGTGGGCGAACCAGTGCCCGGTGCGGCCCACGCCGGTCTGCACCTCGTCGAGCACCAGCAGCGCGCCGTGCGCGGCGGTGATCCGGCGCGCCTCGGCCAGGTAGCCGGGCGGCGGGACGACGACGCCGTTCTCCCCCTGGATCGGCTCGACGATCACCATGGCGGTGGCGTCGGTGACCGCCTCGGCCAGGGCGGCGGCGTCGCCGTACGCCACGTGGGTGACCTCGCCGGGCAGCGGGCGGAACGGGTCGGCCTTGGCGGGCTGGCCGGTCAGCGCCAGGGCGCCCATGGTCCGGCCGTGGAACCCGCCGTGCGCGGCCACCACGTGGGTGCGCCCGGTGAGCCGGGAGAGCTTGAACGCGGCCTCGTTGGCCTCGGCCCCGGAGTTGGCGAAGAACACCCGGCCAGGGCGGCCGGCCAGGGCCAGCAGCAGCTCCGCCAGGGCCACCGGAGGCTCGGCGACGAACAGGTTCGACACGTGGCCGAGGGTGGCGACCTGCCGGGACACGGCGGCCACCACGGCCGGGTGGGCGTGGCCGAGGGCGTTGACCGCGATGCCGCCGAGCAGGTCGACGTACTCCCGGCCGGCCTCGTCGACCACGACGGCGCCGGAGCCGGAGACGAGCGCCAGCGGCGGGGTGCCGTAGTTGTCCATCATGGCCTGGCCCCAGCGTTCGACCAGCGTGCTCATGACGAGATCACCATCGTGCCGAATCCTTCCGACGTGAACACTTCGAGGAGCGTCGAGTGGGCGACCCGGCCGTCGACGACGTGCGCGGCGGGCACTCCCCCGCGCACCGCCCGCAGGCAGGCCTCCATCTTCGGGACCATCCCGGACTCCAGGGACGGCAGCAGCTTCGCCAGGTCGTCGGTGGTGATCTCGCTGACCAGGCTGGCCGTGTCGGGCCAGTCGGCGTAGAGGCCGGGCACGTCGGTGAGGACGACCAGCTTGCGCGCCGCCAGGGCGACGGCGAGCGCGGCGGCGGCCGTGTCGGCGTTGAGGTTGTGCAGCACCCCGTCGGCGTCCGGCGCGACCGTGGAGATGACCGGGATCCGGCCGGCCGCGATGAGGTCGGCCACCGCCGAGACGTCCACCGACTCCACGTCGCCGACCTGCCCGACGTCGACCGGCTCCCCGTCCACGTACGCCGGGCGGCGCACCGCGGTGAACAGGCCGGCGTCCTCGCCGGAGAGACCGACCGCGAACGGGCCGTGGGCGTTGATCAGGCCGACCAGCTCGCGGCCGACCTGCCCCACGAGGACCATCCGGACGACGTCCATGGCCTCGGGGGTGGTGACCCGCAGGCCGCCCTTGAACTCGCTGGCGATGCCGAGCCGGCCGAGCATGGCGGAGATCTGCGGACCGCCGCCGTGCACGACGACCGGCTTGAGGCCGGCGTACCGGAGGAAGACCATGTCCGCGGCGAACGCCCGCTGCAGCTCGGGTTCGACCATGGCGTTGCCGCCGTACTTGACCACGACGGTGGCGCCGGAGAGGCGGGCCAGCCAGGGCAGGGCCTCGATCAGCGTCTCGGCCTTGGCCTGGGCCCGGGTGAGGTCGGCGGTGAGGTTCATGTGGAGTACGCCGAGTTCTCGTGCACGTACGCGTGCGACAGGTCGTTGGTCCAGATCGTCGCCGCCGCGTCGCCCGCGTGCAGGTCGATCCGGATGGTGACGTCCCGGCCGGTGAGGTCGACCTTGGCCCGGTCCTCGGCGGCGCCGCCGCCCCGGCACACCCAGATCCCGTTGACCGCGACGTCCACGCCGTCCGGCTCGAACGCGGCGGCGGTGGTGCCGACGGCGGCGAGGATCCGCCCCCAGTTCGGGTCGTTGCCGAACAGCGCGGTCTTGACCAGGTTGTTCCGAGCCACCGAGCGGCCCACCTCGACCGCGTCGTCCTCGTCGGCGGCGCCGACCACGTCGATGGCAATCTGCTTGGTGGCGCCCTCGGCGTCGGCGATCAGCTGCTGGGCCAGGTCGTGGCAGGCGGCGGTCACCGCGGCGGTCAGCTCGGCGGCGGTGGGCTCGATGCCGGAGGCGCCGCTGGCCAGCAGCAGCACGGTGTCGTTGGTGGACATGCAGCCGTCGGAGTCGACCCGGTCGAAGGTGACCCGGGTGGCGGCCCGCAGCGCGGCGTCCAGGGTCTCCGGCCCGGCCACCGCGTCGGTGGTGAGCACGCAGAGCATGGTGGCCATGGCCGGGGCGAGCATCCCGGCGCCCTTGGCCATGCCCCCGACGGTCCAGCCGCTTCCCCGGGCCACGGTGGTCTTGGGCCGGGTGTCCGTGGTCATGATCGCCTCGGCGGCCGGCCGGCCGCCGTCGCGGGACAGGCCGCGCACCGCGCCGCGGACACCCGGGAGGAGCTTCTGCATGGGCAGGCGCTCGCCGATCAGGCCGGTGGAGCAGACCGCCACCTCGCCGGCGCCGACCATCAGCCGGGGGCTGCTGGCGGTGAGCGCGGCGGCGGTGTGCTCGGCGGTGGCGTGGGTGTCCTGGAAGCCGGCCGGGCCGGTGCAGGCGTTGGCGCCGCCGGAGTTGAGCACCACGGCGCGGACCACGCCGCCGCGGACGACCTGCTGGGTCCAGAGCACCGGGGCGGCCTTGACCCGGTTGGCGGTGAAGACGCCGGCGACCCCGGCGTCGGGGCCGTCGTTGACGACGAGGGCGACGTCGCCGGCGCCGCTGGCCTTGAGGCCGGCGGCCACACCGGCGGCGCGGAAGCCCCGGGGGGTGGTCACGCTCATGGGGCTACTCCAAACACGGACAGGCCGGTGGTCTCGGGGAGGTCGACCATCAGGTTGGCGTTCTGCACGGCCTGGCCGGCGGCGCCCTTGCCCAGGTTGTCGATGGCGCTGACCACGATCACCCGGCCGGAGTCGATGTCGACCGTGGCCTGGAGGTGGCAGGAGTTCCCACCCGCGGTGGCGGCGGTGTGCGGCCAGGTCCCCTCGGGCAGCAGGTGCACGAAGGGCGCGTCCGCGTACGCCGCCGCGAGCACCTCGCGGGGGTCGGCGTCGCCGGTGGGGACGGCGGTGACGGTGGCCAGGATGCCCCGCGGCATGGGGGCCAGGACCGGGGTGAAGGAGAGGCTGGTCGCGCCGGTGGCCTGCTTGATCTCCGGCACGTGCTGGTGGGCGCCGACCTTGTAGGGCGACAGGTCGCCCATCACCTCGCTGCCGAGCAGGTGGGGCTTGGCGGCCCGGCCGGCGCCGGAGGTGCCGGAGGCGGCGACCACCACCACGTCGGTGGGGAGGACGGCGCCCGCGGCGATCAGCGGGGCGAGGGCAAGGGTGGTGGCGACCGCGTAGCAGCCGGTGCTCGCGACCCGGTCGGCCGCGGCGATGGCGGCGCACTGCCCGGGCAGCTCGGGCAGCCCGTAGGTCCAGGCGCCCGCGTGGTCGCCGCCGTAGTAGCGGGCCCAGGCGTCGGCGTCGCGCAGCCGGTGGTCGGCGCCGAGGTCGACCACCTTGACCGTGGTGGGCAGGGCCGCGGCGAGGGCCGCCGACTGCCCGTGCGGCAGGGCCAGGAAGACCAGGTCCGCCTCGGCCAGGGTGCTCGGGTCGGTCGGCCCGAAGACCAGGTCCAGCCCGGCGAGCTGCGGGTGTACGGCGGCGACGGGCCGGCCGGCCGAAGCGTGGGCGGTGGCGGCGACCAGCTCGAACTCGGGGTGCCCGGCGAGCAGCCGGAGCAGTTCGCCCCCGGCGTACCCGCTCGCGCCCGCGACCGCGACTCGAATGCCCATACTCACCTCCGCATGACTATGCAACGAGGCTAGCAGCGATGATCCGCTTCTGCAAGTTCATGCGGTGTGGCGTATGAACCTGCATGGACTCGCCGCGCATTGACAGCCGCCCATGTGTGGCAGATCCTGAGAGAGCGCTCTCACGGGCCGTCCCGCCCGCGTAGGCGCACTCCCACCACGCCCACCACCCCGCGCCCGCCGCAGGCCGCGGCGGGTGGAAGGAGCCCTCCCGTGCCCACCCCCAGGACACTGCTGCGCGCCCTGCTCGCGCTCGCGCTGGCCACCACCGGAGCGGTGGCGGCCGCCTCGCTGGCCCACGCCACCGGCCCCGCCCTGCTCCCGCTGACCGTCACCAACGCCACCGGCCGCACCGACGCCACCTGGCTGTACGTGCTCGGCACCGACCTGGCCACCGGCCGGCTCGGCTACGTCAACGCCGGCGGCGCCTTCACCCCCTGGCCGGCCGGCGGCCTGCCCCCCACCCCCGCACCGGACGTCGCCGTGCCCGGCCCGGCCAACGGGGCGAGCACCGTGCTGCGGCTGCCCCGCAACCTCTCCGGACGGGTCTACTTCTCCTTCGGCGCCAAGCTGAAGCTGTTCCTCACCCCGGACGGCCTGGTCCAACCCGCGCCCTGGGCGGCCGGCGACCCCAACCGGGACCTGCTGTTCGACTGGTCCGAGTTCACCTACAACGACGCCGGGCTCTGGCTCAACAGCTCGCAGGTGGACATATTCGCCGTGCCGCACGCGGTGAGCGTCACCGGCGCCACCGGGACCACCCGGCGGACCGGGCAACCGGTCGACGACGGGCGCAACAAGGTCATCGCCGCGATCCGCGCCCAGTCGGGCTGGAGCGGCGCCGTGCAGACCCGCTCCGACGGCACGGTGCTGCGGGTGCTCGCCCCCGGCAAGGCCGCCGACGCCGGGCTGTTCAGCCGCACCTACCTCGACCCCTACATCGCCTCGGCCTGGCAGGCGTACGCGACCAGGACCCTGACCGTCGCGCCCTTCACCGACCAGCCGGCCGTGCGCTACTACGGGCGGACCAGCGGCGACGTGCTGACCTTCACCGACGGCGGCGGCCGGCAGGTGGCCACCTTCCGCCGGCCGTCCAGCGCCGACGTGTGGGGCTGCGACGGCGCGCTGGCCGCCCCGAACGACCTGGTCGTCGGCCCCATCGCCCGGACCCTCTGCGCCGCCCTGCACCGCTCCACGCTGGGCACCCTCGACCTGCAGCCCTCCGGCGGCCCGGCCGACTTCTACCGGGGCGCGCTGACCAACCACTACTCCCGGATCGTGCACGCCAACATGGCCGACGGGAAGGCGTACGGGTTCGCCTTCGACGACGTGCTCAACCAGGAGTCGCTGGTGCACGACGGCGACCCGCGGGCCGCCGCGATCACGCTCAGCCCGTTCGGCCCCGGCGGCGGCCCCAGCCCCTCACCCAGCCCGTCGACCACGGCCACCCAGGGCCCGTTCAGCGCCACCCGCTACCTGCGGGCCGGCGGCGCGCTCGACCCGGCCACCGGCGCGGCCGGCACGGTGAGCCTGGCCGCGGCCGGGGGCAACCACGACGGCACGCCCACCAACCCGCAGGTCTTCACGGCCCGGGGTCTCACCGGCCGGTGGACCGGCGGGGCGACCGCCTTCGACCTCTCCGTCGACGCCGGCACCGCGGTGGGCGACGGGGTCCAGGTGCGGATCTCCTACGACCGGACCGGCGACGGCGGCTGGGACCGGGTGGAGACCTACGCCTACTTCGCCACCGACCCGGTGCCCGGCTGCGAGCACTACCGGCAGACCCAGGGGCTGCGCTCGGCCACCGGCACCCTCGGTGACCTGACCGGCGGCACGGTGCGCGTCGAGGTGTGGAACGCCATCGGCGGCACCCCGACCACGCTGGGCGTCGGCGACTCCTCCCGGATCACCATGCCGTACACCGGCTGAACACGCGGACGGGCCCCACCCGTGGTGGGTGAGGCCCGTCCGGTCCGCCGTCAGGCGCCGCGCAGGGTGGCGCCGAAGCGGCGGGCGGCCTCGGCCACCGCCGCGTCCCGGGCGGCCACCGCCTCCTCGCCCGCGAGGGTACGGTCCGGGGCCCGGAACGTCAGCTTGTACGCCAGCGACCGGCGGCCCGCGCCGAGTTGCTCCGAGGCGTAGACGTCGAAGAGCCGGACGTCCTCCAGCAGCGGGCCGGCCCCCTCGGCGAGGGCGCGCTCCACCTCGGCGGCCGGGACCGACTCGTCCACCACGAGCGCCACGTCGATGAGGGCGGGCGGGAAGGTGGAGACGGCCGGGCCGGCCACCACCGGCGCGGCGGGCAGCGCGTCCAGGTTCAGCTCCATGGCGCTGGTGCGCCGGGGCAGCTCCAGGGTCGCCACCACGTTCGGGTGCAGCTCACCGGCGTACCCGACCACCGTGTCGTCCACCAGCAGTTCGGCGCAGCGGCCGGGGTGCCAGGGCGCGCGTTCGGCGGCCCGGACGGTGACCCGGTCGGCCGGGATGCCGGCGGCGGCGAGCACCGTCCGGCCGGCCTCGACGGCGTCCGCCCAGCCGGCCGGGCGGCCCGCGCCCCACCAGCCGGTCGGCTCCATCTCCCCGGTGAGGGCCACGGCGACGTGCCGCGGCTGGTCCGGGACCACGGCGTCGGCGCGGGCGAACTCCTCGTCGGTGGGCCGCCGATCCACGCCCATGGCCGGCGGAGCGCCGGCGCCGGGACGCGGGTGGAACACCGTGCCGATCTCGTAGATCGCCAGGTCCCGCTGGCCCCGGCCGACGTTGCGCTTGAGGATGCCGAGCAGCGGGCCGAGCAGCGTGGTGCGCAGCAGCGGCTCCTCCTCGGACAGCGGGTTGGCCACCCGCACCGCCCGGCGGCGCGGGTCGTCGGCCGGCAGGCCGAGCTGGTCGGCCAGCTCCGCGGCGACGAACGGGTGCGCCAGGACCTCGACGTACCCGCGCTCGGCGAGCGACCGGGCGACCGCCCGGCGACGCTGCTGCTGCCCGGTGAGGCCGCGGCCGGGCGGCGCGGTGGGCAGCACCGACGGCACCCGGTCGTAGCCGTCGAGGCGGACCACCTCCTCGACCAGGTCGGCCGGGTCGGCGAGGTCGGGCCGCCAGGTCGGCGGGGTCACGCTCAACACCTCGCCGCCCGCCGCGGCGGCCACGCCGGTCTCGCCCGGATCCTCGCCGAGCCGGTCGGCGCCCCGGGTGACCGTGCAGCCGACCTGCTCCAGCAGCTCCACCACCCGCTCCGGCGGGTACGCCACGCCGACCCGCCGCGACGGCAGGTCCACCGGCAGCGCCACCGGGGTACGCGGCCGGACGTGGTCGAGGTCGAGGATCTCGGCGCCGACCGTGCCGCCCGCGTGCTCGGTGAGCAGCCGGACGGCCTTCTCCAGCGCGACCAGCGGCAGCGCCGGGTCGACGCCCCGCTCCCAGCGCTTGGCCGCCTCGCTGAACAGCTTGTGCCGCCGCGCGGTGCGCCCGACCATGGCCGGATCCCAGTGCGCCGCCTCGAAGAGCACGTCCGTGGTGGAGGCGACGACCTCGCTGGTCTCGCCGCCCATCACGGCCGCGAGCGAGATCGGCCCGGTGTCGTCGCAGATCACCATGTCCTCGGCGACCAGCGTGCGGGTGACACCGTCCAGCGTGGTCAGCTTCTCCCCCGGCTCGGCCCGGCGGACCACCAGCGGGCCGCTGATCCGGTCGGCGTCGAAGGCGTGCATCGGCTGACCGAGTTCGAGCATCAGGTAGTTGGTGATGTCGACCGGCAGGGAGATGCTGCGGACGCCGGCCACGCTGAGCCGCCGGGACATCCAGCCTGGCGTCCGCGCGGTCGGGTCGACGCCGCGGACCATCCGGGCGGCGAACCGGTCGCAGCCGACGGTGTCGCGCACGTCGACCGGGTACGCCGGCTCGGCGGTCCCGCCCGGCGCCGGAATGTCGGCCGGGTCGCGGAACGGCACCCCGAGGGCGTGCGACAGCTCGCGGGCGATGCCCCGGACGCTGAGCGCGTACCCGCGGTCCGGGGTGATCTCCAGCTCGACCACGACGTCGTCGAGGCCGACCACCGGGCGCGCGTCGTCGCCGGGCTTGGCCGGGGTGTCCTCGGGCAGCACGATGATGCCCGAGTGGTCGTCGCCCAGGCCCAGCTCCTTGGCCGAGCAGATCATGCCGTGGGAGTTGCGCCCGTACGTCTTGCGCGCGCCGATGTGGAAGTCGCCGGGCAGCACGCCGCCGGGGAGGATCACCACGACCCGGTCGCCCGGGGCGAAGTTGCGCGCCCCGCAGACGATCTCCTGCGGCTCGCCGGTGCCGTTGGCGGCGCCGACGTCCACCCGGCAGAACCGGATCGGCTTCTTGAAGCCGGTCAGCTCCTCGATCTCCAGCACCTCACCGACCACCAGCGGGCCGGTGACGGTCTCCCGCAGGTCCACCACGGAGTCGACCTCGATGCCGAGGTCGACCAGCGCCTGCTCCAGGTCGCCGGTGGGCAGTTCGGCCGGGAGGTCGACGTACTCCCGCAGCCAACTGACAGAAACTCGCATGACTGTTAAACCACCGTCTCCGTAACTCGTGCCCGCACCGTCAGACCCCGAACGCGCGGGTGAACCGCACGTCGCCCTCGGCCATGTCCCGCATGTCGCTGACCCCGTGCCGGAACATCACGGTCCGGTCGATGCCCATGCCGAAGGCGAATCCGGAGTAGACCTCCGGGTCGATGCCGCAGGCGCGCAGCACCCGCGGGTTCACCATGCCGCAGCCGCCCCACTCGACCCACTGCGGACCGTCCCGGTGCTCCGGGAACCACACGTCGAACTCGGCGGACGGCTCGGTGAACGGGAAGTAGTGCGGCCGGAACCGGGTCTTCGCGCCCTCGCCGAACATGGCCCGGGCGAAGTGGTCCAGCGTGCCGCGCAGGTGCGCCATGGTGATGCCCTTGTCGACCACCAGGCCCTCGACCTGGTGGAACACCGGGGCGTGGGTGGCGTCCAGCTCGTCGGTGCGGTAGACCCGGCCGGGCACCACCACGTAGATCGGCGGCTTGCGGGTCAGCATGGTGCGCGCCTGCACCGGCGAGGTGTGGGTGCGCAGCACCAGGCCCGAACTCTCCGCCCCGGGCGAGGGGGCGATGTGGAAGGTGTCCATGAGGCCGCGCGCCGGGTGGTCGGCGGGAATGTTGAGGGCGTCGAAGTTGGTCCACTCCAGCTCGACCTCGGGTCCCTCGGCCACCTCGTAGCCCATCCCGACGAACAGGTCGCTGATCTGCTCCATCAGCGTGCTCAGCGGGTGGCGGGCGCCGCGCGGCCGCCGGTCGTAGGGCAGGGTCACGTCGACCCGCTCCTCGACGAGCACCCGCTCGGCCTGCTCGCGCTCCAGGATCTCCTGCCGGGCCGCGTACGCGGTCTCGATGGCGCGGCGGGCCTCGTTGACCCGCTTGCCGGCGTCGGACTTCGCGGCCGGCGGCAGCGCGCCGATCTCCCGGCGAGCCAGGGACACCGGGGACCGGTCCCCCAGGTGCGCCGGGCGCAGCGCGGTCAGCGCGTCCGGGTCGGCGGCGGCGGCGAACGCCTTCTCGGCGTCGGCCACGGCCTCGGCCAGGGCGTCCGGGTCGAGCAGGGCGACCTGCTTCGGGTCGTACGGATCGTTGCGGTAGCTCATGGCGTACGGGCACTCCCTCACGGCGGCGCCGGCCCTCACGGGCGGCTAGGCGAGTCTACGGACGCGCGGCTTCGCCGCAGCCCGCCGGTGGGAGTCGAGCAGGAGGAAGGGTCAGGCCCGCCGCCCGCCGACACCGGCGGGCTGGCTAAACGAACGCCGAGGCGCGTTCATCATCCGGCTGACTCCCCTGCTGTGTGGCCGCGCGGACCCGCGGGTCGGCGCAGTGCTCTGGCTGAAGCGTACAGGCAGACGGCCGCGGCCGCAGCCAGGTTCAGGCTCTCGGCGCGCCCGTGCAGCGGCACCCGGACCCGGGCGTCGGCCGCGGCGGTCAGCTCCTCGGGCAGCCCGTGCGCCTCGGAGCCGAAGAGCCAGGCGGTCGGGGCGGCGAGCCGGCCGGCGTCGGCGAGGTCGTCGAGGTCGCTGTCGCCGTACCCGGTCGTGGCGAGGACGGTGAGCCCGGCGGACCGCAGCGCCGCGACCACGGCGACCGGGTCGGTGGCGCGGACCACGTCGACGTGGAACAGGCTGCCGGCGGAGGCCCGCACGCACTTGCCGTTGTAGGGGTCGACGGCGTCACCGGCGAAGATCACCGCGCCCGCGCCGGCCGCGTCGGCGGTGCGCAGCACGGTCCCGGCGTTGCCGGGGTCACGGATCTCGGCGAGCACCGCGACCAGGCGCGGTCCGCGCGCCAGGGCGTCGTCCAGGGGTACGTCGAGGTGCCCACAGACGGCGACCAGGCCCTGCGGGGCGACGGTCTCGGCGAGCGCCGCGAGTGCCTCGTCGGTGACCTCGGAGACCGGCACGTCGGCCCGGGCCGCGAGCGCGGCGAGGTCGGCGTGCCGGTCCAGGGCGGCCGGGGTGCCGAACAGCTCGACCACGGTGCCGGCGCGGGCGAGCGCCTCACGGACGGCCTGCGGCCCCTCGGCCAGGAACCGGCCGGTGGCCTCCCGGTCCCGCCGGCGCTGGAGCCGGCGGGCGGCGACCACCCGCGGGGTACGCGGGGTGAACGGGCCGGGAACAGCGTCGAGGCGCCTCCCGGGCGGTGGTGACGGCATGGGAGACGCCTCGATCTGCTGGTGCGGGTGGATCAGGCGGCCTGGGCCGCGGCGCCACCGGTGCCCTCGGCCGCCACGGCGGCGCGGGCCAGCTCGACGATCGCGGCGAACGCCGCGGCGTCGTTGACGGCCAGGTCGGCCAGGATCTTGCGGTCGACCTCGATGCCGGCCAGGCGCAGGCCCTGGATCAGCCGGTTGTAGGTCAGGCCGTTGGCCCGGGCGCCGGCGTTGATCCGCTGGATCCAGAGCTGCCGGAAGTCGCCCTTGCGGTCGCGACGGTCCCGGTAGGCGTACTGCATCGAGTGCAGCACCTGCTCCTTGGCCTTGCGGTACAGCCGGGAGCGCTGACCGCGGTAACCGCTCGCGGTCTCCAGCAGGGTACGACGCTTCTTCTGGGCGTTCACAGCCCGCTTGACGCGTGCCATCTCAACTCCTCTGTCGGTTCAGGTGGCGCGCGTCAGCGGCCGAGCAGCTTCTTGATGCGCTTGGTGTCAGCCTTGGCCAGCTCGACCGTGCCGGTCAGCCGGCGGGTCTGGGTGGAGGGCTTCTTCTCCAGCTTGTGACGCAGGCCAGCCTGCTGGGCAACGATCTTGCCCGTGCCGGTGACCTTGACCCGCTTGCCCGTACCCGTGTGGCTCTTCATCTTCGGCATGTGGAACGTCTTCTCCCTGTTACTGGCCGCTGGTGTCAGCGGTCGGGCCGGTCTCGCCGGCTGCTGCGGTCTCGCCGGCCTCCGGGGTCTCGCCACCTGCCGGGGCACCGGACTCCTCCGCGGCCCGGTCGCGCGGTCCACCACGGGACGCCGTGGCGGCGACCGCGGAGGCCTTCACGGCCCGGTGCGGAGCGAGAACCATGATCATGTTTCGACCGTCCTGCTTCGGCGCGGCCTCGACGTATCCCAGGTCCGTGATCTCGGACTCGAGCCGGCGCAGGAGCCGGTAACCCAGCTCCGGGCGGCTCTGCTCGCGACCGCGGAACATGATCGTCACCTTGACCTTGTCGCCCGCCTTGAGGAACCGCACCACGTGACCCTTCTTGGTCTCGTAGTCGTGCGGGTCGATCTTCGGCCGGAGCTTCATCTCCTTGATGACGGTCTGCTGCTGGTTACGCCGCGCTTCGCGCGCCTTCAGTGCGCTCTCGTACTTGAACTTGCCGAAGTCCATGAGCTTGCACACCGGCGGGCGCGCCATCGGCGCAACCTCGACCAGGTCCAGGTCGACGTCCGCGGCCAGCTGCAGGGCGCGCTCAAGCGGGACGATGCCCACCTGCTCACCCTCAGGGCCGACCAGTCGGACCTCACGTGCCCGGATCTGCTCGTTCACGCGTGGTTCGACGCTGATGGGGCCTCCTCGAGTCGAGTCTTCCGTGGTGCCGACTCCGCGGGCTCCCGGACGGGAGCCGACCCGGAAAGCAGAAGGCCCCGGCGCATGCCAGGGCCCACTCGACCGGTCGGCACGATCACAGGATCGCGCATCCGGGACCGGGACGTGCCCGGAACCGGCAGACCGGGACCCGGCCACCTAGGGGGCGACTCGGGTGGGAGCAGGCGCTCCGCTTCAGGACCGCCCGAGGGCAGTCTGGTCGACTCCGCAACACTACACCCTCGGACCAGCCCTCCCCAACCCGGGGCGCGGCGGTCAGCGCGGGGTGGCCGGGTGGCCGGCCAGGGCGGCCAGGTGGGCCTGGTGCAGGCGGCGCAGGGCGCGGACCGCCTCGACCGCGCGCTCCTTGTCGGCGGCCTGGAGGGCGACCATCGGCAGCAGGTCGTCGTCGTGCAGCTCCAGGCTGGCCCACGGGGCGCCCCGGTCGAACCGGACCCCGCGGATCACCTCCCAGGGCAGCTCGTACGAGCTGATCACGTTGCGGACCCGGACGCCCCGGACGTCGGCCACCACCCGGGGGCGGGTGAAGAGCAGGAAGCCGAGGGCCCCGAAGACGCCCAGCCCCACCATGGCGAGCTGGTCGCCCCGCTGGAAGCTGCCGTAGCCGTCGCCGGTCGCGCCGGTCAGGGAGGTGGCCACCAGGCTGAACACCACCAGCAGCGTGACGGCCGACGCCCAGCAGACCACCCGGACCCGCCGCGGCCGCACGGTCACCACTGAATCACTCACGAAACCAGTCTGCCATCCGGCTCGGGCTCACGTTCCGCCGCCACACGGACCGGGCGGCGCCGCCGCACGCCGGCCACGAGCACCGCCGCCCCGGTGAGCACCGCCCCGGCCAGCACCGGCAGCCGCAACCCGGCGCCGCCGGGCAGCGCCACGTCCAGCACCAGGGCCCCGCCGAGCTGGCCGGCCACCAGCGCCAGGCCGGTGCGCAGCACCCCGGCGGCGCGGACGCCGACCAGCAGGGCGAGCACGATGCCGACCCCGAACAGGCCGCCGACGTAGAGCCACCACTGGGTCGGCCAGTTCGGGCGGGTGGCCAGCGCCCCGGCCAGCGCCGCCACCGCGGCGATCGCCGAGGTGCTGACCGCGAAGTTCACCGCCAGCCCGGCGGCCGGCCCGATCGCCGCGGCGACCCGCCCGTTGAGCGCGGACTGCAGCGCCACCGCCAGGCCGCCGGCGACCGAGAGCAGCACCAGACCGACCGCCAGGTCGCCGACCGGCCGGCCGAGCTGGGCCATGGTCACCGCGCCGATCCCGAGCAGCGCCCCGACGACCCGGGGCGCGGTGAGCGGCAGCCGGCCCGTCGCGGCCAGGCCGGCCCGGTCGACGGCCAGCCCGCCGAGGCTGCCGCCGGCCACCTGGGCGATCGTGAAGACCGCCACCCCGAGCGCCGGCACCACGAACGGGCCGATCACCACGATCGCGGCGCCGCCCAGCCCGCCCAGGTAGGCCCACCAGGGCAGGCCGGAGTGGCGCAGCCCGGCCAGCCCGGCGCGCATGGACGGGACGGCGACCAGCCCGAGCAGCACGATCAGGCAACCGCCGAGGTTGTTGACCACGGCGCCCACCAGGGGATCGCCGGCCCGCTCCCCCAGCTCGGCGTTGACCACGCCCTGCGCGGCCGAGGCCACCCCGCCCAGGACGACCACGGCCAGGGCGGCCGGGACCGGCAGCGGCCTCACAGCCGGCAGGCGTGGATGTCGGTGACCAGGATGGCCCTCGCGCCCAGCTCGTAGAGCTCGTCCATGATCCGGTGCACGTCGTCGCGGAGCACCATGGCCTGCACGGCCACCCAGCCCTCCCGGTGCAGCGGGGAGACGGTCGGCGACTCGATGCCCGGGGTGAGCGAGCTGGCCCGGTCCAGCAGGCCGGCCGGCACGTCGTAGGCGAGCATCACGTAGCGGCGCGCGACCAGCACGCCGTGCAGCCGGCGCAGCAGCTGCTCCTGCTGGGCGCTGCCGGCGGCGCCGGCCCGGCGGACCAGCACCGCCGAGGAGCGCAGCAGCGGCTCGCCGAAGACCACCAGGCCGGCCTGGCGCAGCGTGGCGCCGGTCTCCACCACGTCGGCGACCACGTCGGCCACGCCGAGCCGGATGGCGTTCTCCACCGCGCCGTCCAGCCGGATCACCTCCGCCTTGACGCCCAGCTCGGCCAGGTGCCGCTCGACCAGCCCCGGGTACGCGGTGGCGATCCGGTGCCCGCCGAGCTGCTGGACCGAGTCCACGTCGTCGGGGCGGGCGGCGAACCGGAAGGTGGCCCGGCCGAAGTTGAGGTCGACGACCTCCTCGGCCGGCGCGCCGGAGTCGACCAGCAGGTCCCGCCCCGTGATGCCGACGTCCAGGTCGCCCGAGCCGACGTAGGTGGCGATGTCCTTGGGGCGGAGGTAGAAGAACTCGATGTCGTTGGGCTCGTCCCGGCAGACCAGGTCCTTCGGGTCGGTGCGCTGGCGGTAGCCCGCCTCGCGCAGCATCCCGGCGGCCGACTCGGCCAGGGCGCCCTTGTTGGGTACGGCGACACGCAGCATGGGAGTGCTCCTTCGATCGACGAGTGATCAGCGGACGGGGCACTCACAGATGTCGGTACACGTCCTTCAGCTCGAGACCGGTGGCCAGCATCAGCACCTGGGCCTGGTAGAGCAGCTGGGAGATCTCCTCCGCGGCCCGCTCCGGGCCCTCGTGCTCGGCCGCCATCCACGACTCGGCCGCCTCCTCGACGACCTTCTTGCCGATGAAGTGCACGCCCTTCTCCAGGGCGGCGACCGTGCCCGAGCCCGGGGCGCCGGCGGCGGCCTTGGCCTGCAACTCGGCGAACAACTCCTCGAACGTCTTCACGGAAGGCGATTCTTCCAGCCCCCCGGGGTGACCCCTCGCCCCGGGTCCGCCGCATTCCAACCTCGACCACATGCTGGACGACCCGCTTGCGTGATCATGAAGTTGTTGTCATGACACGCCGGGCGGGGCCGGCAACAACTTCATGATCACCAGCGCCGGGGACGGGGCGGCAGCCGCAGGCCGAGCAGGATGAAGGGGTTTCTGGAAAGGGGTATTTCGAAAGGAGTCTTTCGACGCTAGTCTTCGATGCGTGACCAGCCAGTCGCTCCGGCAGATCACCGACGTCGACACACTCCGCGCCCTCGCGCACCCGCTGCGGTTGCGCATCCTCGACGCGGTCGCCCTGTACGGCCCGGTGACCGCCACCGAGGTCGCCGAGCGGGTCGGCGAGAGCCCGGCCAACTGCTCCTGGCACCTGCGCCAGCTCGCCAGGTACGGCTTCGTCACCGAGGCGGGCGGGGGCACGGGGCGGCAACGGCCGTGGCGGCTGGTCACCGACGGGCACCGGTGGGGCGACGGTGAGGAGAGCCCGGAGCTGGCGCAGGCCGGGGACATGGCCGTCCGGGTCCTGCTCGACCTGGAGTACCGCAAGCTCCGGGACTGGATGGCCGTTCGGCGCCAGCAGTCCCCCGTCTGGCGCGACGCCGCCTTCTTCAACCAGTTCATCGGCTGGTACACGCCGGACGAACTGCACGAGCTGCAGGAGGAGATCCGAGGGCTGCTCGGTCGCCACCTGAACCGGCTCGGCGACCCGGCGGCCCGCCCGCCCGGCTCCCGGCCGGTACGGCTGATGGCCTGGGGCGTGCCCGAGGTGGACGGACCGATCGTCGCCGCCGACGGGAACACGGAACGCGGACCGGTCATCGGCGACGCCGACGCGGAGGGGAGCGGGGAACGGTGAGACAACTGCTGCGCCGGCCGGACTTCCGGCTGTTCTTCCTCGCGCTGACCGTCAGCCTGGTCGCCGAGTCGGTCCTCCTCCTCGCTCTGGCGGTGTGGGTGAAAGATCTGACCGGCTCCGACGGACTGGCCGGTGCCACCTTCGTCGCGCTGACCGCGCCGATGGTGCTGGCCCCGCTGGTCGGCTGGGTGGTCGACCGGACGCCCCGCCGGACCCTCTTCGTGGTGCTCAACGTGGTCACCGCCGGGCTGCTGCTGCCGCTGCTGGCCGTGCACGATGTCGGCCGGCTCTGGGTGGTCTACACGGTCGCCGGAGGCTACGGGCTCTCCTACATCGCGCTCGGCGCGACGGTCACCGCGCTCGTGCAGGAACTGGTCCCCGCCGAGCTACTGCCCGACGCCAACGGCGCGTCCCAGACCGTCAAGCAGGGGCTGCGGCTCGCCGGGCCACTACTCGGCGCCGGCCTCTACGTGCTGCTCGGCGGACCGGCACTGGCCGCCGCGTGCGCGATCGGCTTCCTGGCGGCGGGGGCCGTCGGGCTGGCCCTGCGCCCGGCACCGGTCGCCCGAGCCACCGCCACGGCCCGGACGGCCCCCGGCCATGGGCGCCGCGGTGAGTTGGTCGCCGGGATCCGGCACCTGGTGGGCGAGCCGACGCTGCGCCGGACGCTGGTGGCACTGGTGGTCGGCACCATCGGCCTCGGCTTCGGGGAGACACTGTGGTTCGCGTACGTCGACCAGGGGCTCGGGCGGGAGCCCGCCTTCCTGGGGGTGCTGGTCTCCCTGCAGGGCATCGGCGGCCTGCTCGGCGGGTTGGGCTCGGCCGCGCTGGTGCGCCGGCTCGGGGAGTTGGGCGGCATGGCGCTCGGCATGGCCACCGTCGCCCTGGGCTTCCTGGCCCCGGTCTGGCCGGTGCTCGGGGCCGCCGTCGCCGCCGCCGTGCTGATCGGGCTGGGGCTGCCGGTCGCCATGGTGGGCACCATGACACTGGTGCAGCGGCACACCTCGCCGGATCTGGTCGGCCGGGTCTCGGCCGCGATGGACGCCCTCGCCAGTGGACCGCAGGCGGTGGCGATCGGGGCGGGCGCACTGCTGGTGGCCCTGGTCGACTACCGGCTGTTGTACGCGGCGATCGGGGCGCTGCTGCTGGCGGTCGCGGCCTACCTGCTCACCGGCCGCCGTCTGACGGCCCCGGCCGGGCCGACGCCGGTCGTCGGACCCGCCTCGCCCACCGGCGTCGGCGCCGGGTAGCGGCACTCCACCTCGCCGAGGTGGCGGTGTCCGGTTGGCCGTCATGGTCGATGGCGGAGAACGGACATCTCGGGTCTCCGCCATCCCTGGTTGGCCGCGTCGCGGCGGGTCACCGCCGGTTGCCCCCCGCCGGCGCCGACCTCACCCCGGTGGCCGCCGGCGCCCGGGCAGTTGCCCGAGCCCGGCGGCACGGGCCCGAGCCACGGCCTCGCTCCGGTCGGCGGCGTGCAGCTTGCCGAGGATGGTGGAGACGCTGTTGCGAACGGTCTTCGGGGCGACCGACAGCTTCCGGGCGATCGCCTGGTTGCCGAGCCCGTGCGCCACGAGGTCGAGAATCTCCATCTCCCGCGGCGTGAGTTCCGGGAACGGCCGGGTCGACGGCGACCGGGGCCCCACGGCGAAGAAGCGCAGGACGCGCTGAGCGATCTCGGTGCCGAAGACGGCCTCGCCGGCCGCCACGGCGGCGACCGCCCGCGTCACGTCGGCCCGGGCGGCGCCCTTGAGCAGGTAGCCGGCGGCGCCGGCGCGGATGGCGGCGTAGACCGACTCGTCGTCGGCGTGCATGGTCAGCACGAGCACCGCAGCGTCGCCCCGGGCGGTGATCCGCCGGGTGGCCTCGACGCCGCCCATCCCCGACATGGCGAGGTCCATCAACACGACGTCGGGGCGCAGGTCCCCGACCGCGACCACGGCCGTCTCGCCGTCGGCCGCGGTGCCGACGATCTCGATCCCGGGCAGCCCGTCCAGCGCCGTGCACAGCCCGTCCAGGAAGATCGGGTGGTCGTCCACCAGGAGCACCCGCACGGGGTCCGGCATGTCAACTCCTCCCCGCCACGACGGGCACCGGCAGTTCGGCCCGGACCCTCGTACCCCCGTCGACCCGCTGCTCGATGGCGAACGTGCCGCCCAGCTCGTCGGCCCGCTCCCGCATCGACGACAGGCCGACGCCGTCCCGGTGCGGGACGACGAGCCCGCACCCGTCGTCGGTGATCTCCAGCCGCAGCCACCCGTCCCGCAGGCCCATCCGGACCCGGCACGTGGTGGCGCGGGCGTGGCGGGCCACGTTCGTCATCGCCTCGGTGACGATGCGGTAGGCGGCGACCTCCACGGCCGCGCTGGTGACCCGCAGGTCGTCGCCGCAGTCCACCTCGACGTCCAGCCCGGTGGCTAGCAAGGCGGCGGCGTGTTCGCGGACCACGCCCGGCAGCCCGAGATCGTCCAGGGACGGCGGGCGCAGTCCGTGCACGATCTCCCGCACGTCCGAGACGGACTGGCCGATCACCGACTTGATCTTCGCGGCCAGCGGCTGGGCGGCCGGGTCCGCGGCGACCCGCTCGGCGAGCACGTCGACCTGGAGACTGGCCGCCGCGAGCAGCGGTCCGAGCCCGTCGTGCAGGTCCCGGCGCAACCGTCGCCGCTCCTCCTCCCGGGCCCGGACGATGCGCTCCCGCGACTCGCGCAGGTCCTCCTCCAGCCGGGCCGCCCGTACGGCGACCGCGATCTGCCCGGCGAGGTCGCCCAGCAGGTCCAACTCGCGCGGCTCGAACGGCGTCCCGCCACTGCGCCGCCCGACCAGCAGGATGCCCTCCTGGCGGCCGTTGCTGACCAGCGGGAACGGGTGCGCGTCGGCCGGGGGGTCGGTCGCCTCACCCGGCACCACCCGGGCGTACGGCACGCGCAGCATGGTGGTGAGGGTCTCCGTGACGGTGTGAAAAAGCTCGTCCAGCGCCTCGGTCCGGGACAGCCGCTCGGCCAGCCCGGTGACCACCTCGTAGGGCCGGTTCCGGTCACCGAAGAGCAGCCGGTCGATCCCGCTCATCAGGCGGTCCTTGACCGGATTCAGGGAGACCGCGACCACGGCGGTCGCCACCAGCGAGGAACCCCGGCTCCCCGCCGGATCGAGCAGGGTCGAGGTGGCCGCAAGGCAGCCGAGGTAGGTGACCACCACGATCGCGGACAGGGCGGTGTAGGTGAGCGTGCGGTCGAGCACGGCGGCGATGTCGAACAGGTTGGCGCGGAGGATGGCCATCCCGGTGGCCACCGGCAGGGCCGCGATGCCGATGCTCTCCAAAAGGGCGCCCACCCACGGCGCGGTCCACCGGTCGACCAGCAGGCCGATCACCGTCGTGCCGATGAAGATCACGGCGGCCAGCGCCAGCCAGGCCAGCCGTCGCCGGTCCACGCCGCCGGCCCGGCGCCACCGGACGATGAACGACGCCATCGCGGCCAGGGTCAGGGCGAGCAGGGCGAACAGGGTGACGTTCGTGATCAGCGGGGCGAGGCCCGCCAGTGACGGCACGCCGAACGGGTTGGCCGCCGCGTCGTCCTCGATCACCCGGCCGGGGGTGACCACGACCGAGACGACGATGACCACCAGCGCGATGGTCGTGGCGGTGCGGATCCAGCTCCAGCGCGGCGACGGCGGACGGCCGTCCGGGAACAGCAGCAGCGGGTAGGTGGTGGCGCAGACCCACGCGACCGCGAACAGCGCGTTCTGGGCGAGGACCAGCACCGGACCCGTCGCGCAGCCCGGGCAGGTGGCCAGGGTGTGCTGGGCGAGCCCATCGAGGAGCGCGGCGCCGAACTGGAGCACGCCGACGGCGAGGAACAGCCAGCCGACGCCGTTGGCCGGGCGGTGCACCGCGATCACCGCGCCCACCAGCGGGAAGGCCAGGAACCCGGTGAACCAGACGAGGTCGGCGGCGGTCGGCGGGGTGACGCCGGAGAGGAGATTCGCCCCTACGGCGGTCAGGCCGTAGCAGGCGATCGACAATCCGAGGCCGCCGACGGCGACGACCCGGGCGGTGCCGCGACCTGGCACGGGACTCTCCTTGCTCGCAACGGTGCGGACGACCCTAACGTCGCCGGCGTCCCACTGTCGCGGGACGTTCGTCCCGTTTCCTCCGGGCGGTCGGCCGGGCACGGCGGGGACGGGCGTCCATCGCACCCGGGGCGCGGGCCGGCGGAGAGTCCAGGGGCAGCCAGAACCCTCTCACCACGTTGGAGTTCGCATGTCAACCGTCACCACCGGAGCCGAGGTCACGCCGGTCACGCCGCAGGCTCCCGCCCGCGGGCTGGGCGTCGCCGCCGGCGCCGCGCTCGCCCTCTTCGCGTCGATGTTCGGCACCTGGACCCCGGAGTCGCCGGAGGTGGGCCGGACGGACGCCGCCGGCATCCGGGCCTGGGCCGCGGACGCCGGATTTACCCTTCAGCTCAACGCGTTCGCCGGGGTCCTCGCCATCGTCGCGCTGCTGGTGCTCACCGCGGCGCTGGCGGGCCTGGTCCGGCAGGCCGCCCCGAACTCGGTGCTCGGCGGGCTCACGCTGCTCGGCGGCGGTCTGCTGGCCGCGATCAACACGGTCGTCACCGGTTTCACCTTGCTCTGGGTGCTGCCCGACCTGGCGGCGCTGGACGACGCCACGGTGCAGACCTGGTACGCCACCGCGCACGTCGGCCAGATGCTCGGTGAGATCGCCGTGGTGACCCAGTCGCTGCTGATGGGGGCGTTCTCCCTGGCCGCCCTGCGCGGCGGGATCGTCGCCCGCTGGCTGTGCTGGTTCGGCATCGTCCTCGCCGTCATCGGCCTCAGCAGCGTGCTCGGGCTGGTCGTGCCGTCGCCGGTCTTCCAGACCACCTGGCTGGTCGGGCTCTACGCCTGGGTGCTGTGGCCGCTGCTCGCGTCGATCGCGTTCGCGGTGCGCCTGCGTCGCCGACGCCGGTGAGGCGCTGACACCCGGGCAGCGCGGAAACGTCGACGGGCCGCCCGAGGGCGGCCCGTCAGCCGTGTGTGTGGGGAGTCGTGTCGCGTGGGCTCAGATGCCGAAGCCGACCCGCTGGCCGTTCGTGGCGTCCAGGCCGCGGACGGCCAGCGCGGCGTCCAGCGCCGCCACCGTGGCCGCCCAGCCCTTGTCCTCCGCCGAGCCGGGCAGCCCGGCCCGGTCCCGGGCCTGCTCGATGGTCTCCACGGTGAGCACGCCGTGGGCCACCGGCTTGCCCTCGTCCAGCGCCACCCGGGTCAGCCCCTCGGTGACCGACTGGCAGACGTAGTCGAAGTGGGCGGTGGCGCCCCGCACCACCACGCCGAGGGCGACCACCACGTCGAACCGGCGGGCCATCGCCTGGGCCACCACGGGCAGCTCGACCGACCCGGCCACCCGGGCCACCACGGACCGCGCGCCGCACGCCTCGGCGGCGGCCACCGCCCGGTCGACCATGTGGTCGGTGAGGTCGCCGTGCCAGCGTGCGGCCACGATGCCGACGGTCAGCCCGGCGGCGTCCACCGCGGTCACGCCCGGTTCGCCGAATCCCGCCATGTCTATGCTCCGATCTCGTCGCCGGCGACCGGGCGGCCCATCGGCGCCTCGGTCACCTCGTCCAGCCCCTCCAGGAGGTGGCCCATCCGGTCCCGCTTGGTCCGCAGGTAGCGCACGTTCTCCGGGTTGGACCGCACGGGCAGCCCCTCCCGGCCGCTCACCGTGAGGCCGTAGCCCTCCAGGCCGGCCCGCTTGGCCGGGTTGTTGGTCAGCAGCCGCATGGAGCGGACGCCGAGGTCGTAGAGGATCTGCGCGCCGGTGCCGTAGTCCCGCGCGTCGGCCGGCAGCCCCAGGTCGAGGTTCGCGTCCACGGTGTCCCGGCCCTGGTCCTGGAGCTGGTACGCCTGCAGCTTGTGCAGCAGGCCGATGCCGCGCCCCTCGTGCCCGCGCACGTAGAGCACCACCCCGCGCCCCTCCTGGGCGACCCGGGCCAGCGCGGCCTGCAACTGCGGGCCGCAGTCGCAGCGCAGCGAGCCGAAGACATCCCCGGTCAGGCACTCGGAGTGCACCCGCACCAGCACGTCCTCGCCGTCGCCCAGGTCGCCCATGACGAGCGCCACGTGCTCGGCGGTGTCGTGCTCGGCGCGGTAGCCGAGCGCCTGGAACACCCCGTACGGGGTGGGCATGCGCGCCTCGGCGACCTGCTCGACCTGCTTCTCGGTGCGCCGGCGGTAGGCGATCAGGTCGGCGATGGTGATCAGGGTGAGCCCGTGCTCGGCGCAGAACTTCTCCAGGTCGGGCAGGCGCATCATGGTGCCGTCGTCGTTGACCAGTTCGCAGAGCACCCCGGCGGGGCGCAGCCCGGCCAGCCGGGTCAGGTCCACGGCCGCCTCGGTGTGCCCGGGGCGGCGCAGCACCCCGCCCTGGCGGGCGCGCAGCGGCACCACGTGCCCGGGGCGGGCCAGGTCGGTCGGGTCGGTCGACGCGGCGGCGAGCAGCCGGATGGTGTGCGACCGGTCGGCCGCGGAGATGCCGGTGCTGATCCCCTCCCGCGCGTCCACGGTCACTGTGTAGGCGGTGCCCCGCCGGTCCTGGTTGGTGTGGTGCATGGGCGGCAGGTCCAGCCGGTCGCACTCGCTCTCGGTGAGCGGCACGCAGATGTAGCCGGAGGTGTAGCGGACCATGAACGCGACCAGCTCCGGGGTGGCCAGCTCGGCCGCGAAGATCAGGTCGCCCTCGTTCTCCCGGTCCTCGTCGTCGACCACCACGACGGGCCGGCCGGCGGCGATGTCCGCCACCGCCTGCTCGATGCTGCCGAAGGTGCTGCTCATGCCACGGCCTCCGAGTACGTCGGCGGGATCGGGGTGCGGGCGGGCGGGGTCGCCCGGGAGGTGCGCCACCAGGCGTACATGCCGGCGGCGCAGAACCCGCCGTAGACCAGGTACATGGCGGCCGACGGGTAGAAGCCGCCCTGGAGCAGCAGCGGCACGCCGACCGCGTCGACGGCGATCCAGATCAGCCAGAACTCCACCCAGCCGCGGGCCATGCCGTAGGTGGCGAGCAGGCTGCCGACCAGGATCCAGGCGTCCGGCAGCGGCCCCCAGGAGCCCAGCGCGGCCAGCAGCGGGTACGCGGCCGCGGTGCCGACCGCCGCGGCGGCGAGCAGGCCGAGCCGCTCCCGCCAGGTGGCCCAGCGCGGGACCACGGCCGGCTGCTCCCCGCCGCTGGAGCGGCGGTTGCGCGACCAGCGCCACCAGCCGTAGACGCTGACCGCGAAGAAGAAGACCTGCCGGCCGGCCTGGCCGTAGAGGTCGTGCGCCTGGGGGGTGGCGAACACCCCGCCGAGGAAGACGGTGAACAGCAGCGCGTTGCCGATCATGCCGACCGGCCAGGCCCAGACCAGCCGGCGCAACCCGAGCAGCGCGGAGGCGAGGCCGAAGACGTTGCCGACGATCTCCCGGACCAGCACCGGCGAGCCGGCCACGTGCACCTGGGCGTCGAGCAGCCAGCCGAGCGGGCCCATCACCGGTCGCCTCCCGCCGCACGGTCGCCGAGCAGCCGCTCGACGTACTTGGCCAGCACGTCGACCTCGAGGTTGACCGGGTCGCCGACGCCCCTGGCGCCGAGGGTGGTGAGCTTGAGGGTGGTGGGGATCAGCCCGACCGAGAACCAGTCGTCGCCGACCTCCGCGACGGTCAGCGAGATGCCGTCGACGGTGATCGAGCCCTTCTCCACCACGTAGCGGGCCAGCCCGGCGGGCAGCCGGAACCGGACCGTCTCCCACTGCGCGGCCGGCTCCCGGGACAGCACCTCGCCGACCCCGTCGACGTGCCCCTGCACCAGGTGACCGCCGAGGCGGCTGTTCAGCGCGGCGGCCCGCTCCAGGTTGACCGGGTCGCCGGGGCGCAGCGCGCCGAGCGCGGTGCGGCGCAGCGTCTCGCCCATCACGTCGGCGGTGAAGATCCCGCCGTCGACGTCGACCACGGTGAGACAGACCCCGTTGACCGCGATGGAGTCGCCGTGCCGGGCGTCCGAGGTGACCAGCGGGCCGCGGACCGCGACCAGCGCCGAGTCACCCCCCGTGTCGGTGGTCCGGACGATCTCGCCCAGTTCCTCGACGATGCCGGTGAACATGTCAGGCCTCCCTCTTCCGGGGCAGCGCGGTGATCCGCAGGTCGGGACCGACCTGCGTAACGTCGGTGAGCTCCAGGTCGATGGCGTCGGCGATGGTGGTCACGCCGGCGTCCAGCAGCGCGGTCGGGCCGGCGCCGAGCAGCTTCGGCGCGACGTACCCGACGACCTTGTCGACCAGGCCGGCGGCGAGGAACGCGCCGGCCAGGGTGGGGCCGCCCTCCAGCAGCGCGGCCCGCACGCCGCGGTGGTGCAGCTCCGCGAGCAGCGCCGCGAGGTCGACCCGGCCGTCCGGCCCGGCACCGACCTCCGCGGCGGTGGCCACCCAGGTCCGGGCGGCGCCGTCGCGGACCCGGGCCTCGGCCGGGGTACGCCCCGAGCTGTCCACCACCACCCGCAGCGGCTGCCGGATGGCCAGGGTGCCGTCGCGCAGGTTGCGGGCGGTGAGCCGGGGGTCGTCGGTGAGCACGGTGCCCACCCCGGCGATCACCGCGTCGACGGTGCCGCGCAGGGCGTGCACGTCGATCCGGGCCGCCTCGGAGGTGATCCACATGCTGGTGCCGTCGGCCGCCGCGGAGCGCCCGTCGAGGGTGGCCGCGTACTTCCAGATCAGGTACGGCCAGCCGCGGCGCATCGAGGTGAGCCAGGCGATGTTGCCGGCCTCGGCCTCGTCGGCGCGTACCCCGAGGTCGACCTGGATGCCGGCGGCGCGCAGGGTGGCCGCGCCGCCGGAGGCGACCGGGTTGGGGTCCGGGACGGCGACCACCACGCGGGCGACGCCGGCCGCGATGAGCGCGTGGCTGCAGGGGCCGGTGCGGCCGGTGTGGTCGCAGGGTTCCAGGGTGACCACGGCGGTGCCGCCGCGGGCGCGCCGGCCGGCCTGGGCCAGCGCGACGATCTCGGCGTGCGGACCGCCCGCGTACGCGTGGAAGCCCTCGCCGACGACCTCGCCGTCGGCGTCCAACAGGAGGCAGCCGACCACGGGGTTGGGGCTGGTGGCGCCGAGGCCGCGGGCGGCCAGCGCGATCGCACGACGCATCGCCTCATCCACGGAGACGCTCGTCATCGCCAGCCCTGCCCTCTCGCTCGCCGGTCGCGCGCGGGCGGGTCAGGGAGAGGCGGCACGGGTGCCGCGGACACGCGGCGGCGGAGATCCGGGGACGGCGCAGCCGACCCCGGGGAGCCCACGCGGCGGCTGAGGGTGCTCAGCGCCCGGCAGGGCTCTCCCCGTCCCGCGCGCTGTCTCCCATCCGGACTGTCTGGGGGCGGACGAGCCGCACCCCAACCGTCGGCCCCGGATTCTCACCAGGTCCACCGTCCGGCCGAAGCCGTCCGGGTCGCGGGCTTACCACGGTCGGACCGTGGATCACCGCCGGTTCGGAATTTCACCGAGCCCCGCCAGCGCGTGGTGGGTTACACGGGAAGTCTTACACGTCGGGAGGCGGGTCGCGCCACAGAGGCGAGCTACTTCACAGCCCCGGGCGGATCGTCACGTCACGCCCCGACGGCGGTCGACCGCGACGTATGACCCGGGTTGGCTCTTGGCGACCGTCTTCATCTCGGAGGCCACGGCGATCGCCTCCAGGGGGTCGGTGAAGCGTTTGCCGGAGTCGGAGAGAGAGACGCCGATGGAGAGGGTGACCAGCGCGGCCCGGCGGATGTTGCCCCGCCGGTCCTTCAGCTCGACGAAGCCGCGCTCCCGGTCGGTCGGGTCGTAGAGGGCGTCGGCGGCCTTCTCGAAGTCGACCACGGCCCGGCTGGTCAGCGGCCGGACCTGGGACGGGGTGCAGACGATGACGAAGTCGTCGCCGCCGACGTGGCCGAGGAAGGCCGGCGGCAGGCCGATCGAGACCACCGCCCGGTGCAGGCTGCGGGCCAGCGCGGAGATGAACTCGTCGCCGCGGACGAAGCCGTACCGGTCGTTGACGCTCTTGAACCGGTCGATGTCGATGTAGCCGACGGCGTAGTCGACGCCGCTGCGCACCCGGTCGCTGATCTCCCGCCGGATCCGGCTGTTGCCGGGCAACCCGGTCAGCGGGGAGACCTCCCGGAACTCCTTGTTGCGGCGCAGCGTGGAGCTCACCCGGGCGACCAGTTCGGCGGTGTCGAAGGGCTTGACCAGGTAGTCGTCCGCGCCCGCGCTGAGGCCGTTGACCTTGTCGGAGGTCATCCCCTTGGCGGTCAGCATGATCACCGGCAGGGCCGAGGTCATCGGGTCGGCGCGCAGCCGGCGGGTCAGCTCCAGCCCGTCGATCCGCGGCATCATGAGGTCGACCACGGCCAGGTCCGGCCGGTGCCGCTCGATGACCTCCAGGGCCTCCTGGCCGTCGCCGGCGTGCAGCACCTCGAAGCCGTGCAACCGCAGGTTGAACTCGACGAAGCGGGCGATGTCCTCGTCGTCGTCGACGACCAGGATCACGTCGGGTCGGTCGCCGGCCGGATCCATCTCAGGCCCCGGTCGTCGCGCGTTCCGCCAGGCCGCGCAGCCGGCGGACCGCCTCGGCCGGGTCGTCGGCCCCGTAGACCGCGGTGCCGGCGACGAAGGCGTCGGCGCCCGCCGCGGCGGCCTGTTCGATGGTGTCCGCGGCGATCCCGCCGTCCACCTCGATGCGCAGCTCCAGGTGGCCGCTCGCGACGTGCCGGCGGGCGGCGCGCACCTTGTCGAGCAGTTGGGGAATGAACCGCTGGCCGCCGAAGCCGGCCTTGATCGTCATGATCAGCAGCGTGTCGAAGCTCGGCAGCAGGTCCAGGTACGGCTCGATCGGGGTGTCCCGGTCGATCGCCAGCCCCGCCTTCGCCCCGGCCGAGCGCAGGTCCTTGGCCAGCGCCACCGGGTCGTCGCACGCCTCGGCGTGGAACGTCACGTTGTACGCCCCGGCGTCGGCGTATCCGGGTGCCCAGCGGCGCGGGTCCTCGATCATGAGGTGCACGTCGAAGGGAAGCTGGGTCGCCGCGCGCAGGCTCTGCACCACCGGCAGCCCGATGGTCAGGTTGGGCACGAAGTGGTTGTCCATGACGTCCACGTGCAACCAGTCCGCGGCGTGCTCGACGGCGCGGACCTCGTCGGCGAGGCGGGCGAAGTCGGCGGCCAGGATGCTGGGCGCGACGATCAGCGGCGGTACGGTCACCGGGCCAGTGTACGAAGGCGGTCACCCGGCGTCCGCAGCGCGGCACCGCCGGGAGCCCGCTGTGACCCGGCCGTGACCCGCCGTGCAGAATCGGCCGGTCCGGTGCGGAAAGTCGGCACGAAAAGGCATCCGCGGCTGGCCGATCGATCGAAACCGGGCGAAACTCCTAGAGGGACTGTCACGTATGCTGCACGCCCGGTCGTGGGGAACGCCGCACGGGCCGCGGCGACCGGCTGTCATCTCCCGGGAAGGGCGGACGATGCGACGGTGGCTCCTGGCGCTGGCGCTGACCGGCACGGCGACGGTGGCCCTGGCCGGCTGTGTCCCACCGCACCGGGCCGACGGGGACCTCACCGACGACTGGGCCGCGCTGCCGGCGCCGCGCCTGTTCGTGCCCGCCACGGACGCCTGCCTGCCTCGGCTCACCGCCGTGGTGCAGGCCGCCACCTACGAGACGGTGGACTGTGCGGGCAGCCATCTGGCCGAGACGGTGCACGTCGGCACCTTCACCGGGCCGGCGGCGCAGGGCGCGCGGCCGGAGCCGGGCTCGCCCGGGCTGCGCACCGCCCGCGCCGAGTGCGACCAGCGGGCCCGCGAGGTGATCGGCGGCGACTGGCACTCCGCGCGGCTCACCTTGAACATCGCGCTGCCCCCGGTGACCGCCTGGGTGGCCGGGGCCCGCTGGTTCCGCTGCGACCTGGCCGAGACCGACAGCATCGACAACACCCGGCCGATCAACCGGGTGGGCAGCCTGCGCGGCGCCATGGTGGGCGACAGCCCGCTGGTGCACCGCTGTTTCGACCCGAAGCTGATCGGCGACAACCTGAACTACATGGCCCCGGTGCTCTGCACCGAGCCGCACCGCGCCGAGTTCGTCGGCGTCTTCGAGGAACGGGACATGAGCTGGGCGGACTTCAGCCGGTCCGCCCCGGAGGTGCACCGCCGCTGCATGGCGCTGATCGCCGCCTTCGCCGCGGTGCCGAACAACCCGGAACTGCCGTACCGGGCCGGTTCGATCTTCTACCCGCCGTCGCAGCGGGAGTGGGAGGAGGGCGACCGGGGGGTGCGCTGTTTCCTGTGGAGCGACGACCGGAAGCTGACCCGGTCGATGCGCGGGGCCGGTCCCGAGGGACTACCGGTCAGCTGAGCCCCGGTGTCGTATGCTGCACCGCCGAGGCGTACCCGGTGCTCCGCGCCGGTCGGGCGACCACGGACGACGGGGAGGTCGGTCGGGATGCGGCGATGGAGGGCGGCGATCGCCGTGGGTGTCACCGCGGTGCTGGCGCTCGGCGGCTGCGGTGCGCCGGCCGGCGTCGACCGCGACCTGGCCGACGACTGGCCCGCCTTCGGCGCCCCGGTGGCCTTCGTGCCCCAGGCCGGCGCCTGCCACCCCACCGTCCAGGACGTCGGCTACCTCAGCGGCTGGAACCCGGTCGACTGCGCCGCCGCGCACCGCGCCGAGACGTTGCACGTGGGCACCCTGACCGGCCCGGACGCCGGGCGCGGCACTCCCCCGCGGGCCGGGTCGTCCGGCACCCGGACCGCCCACGCCGAGTGCGCCAAGCAGGTCAACAAGGCGGTCGGCGCCGAGTGGCGCTCGGGGCGGCTGCGGCTGTCGGTGGTCTTCCCGTCGGCCCTGGCCTGGACCGGCGGGGCCCGCTGGTTCCGCTGCGACGTCTCCGAGGTGGCCAGCCTGGACGACGGCAGCGTCATCGCGCGCCGCGGCAGCCTGCGCAACGCCCTGAAGGCGGGCTCGCCGCTGGCGCTGGGCTGCTTCAACCCGAAGCTCAGCAAGGACGAGGTGGAGGAGATGCGGCCGGTCTCCTGCACGGCCAAGCACCACGCCGAGTTCGTCGGGGTCTACCGGTTCCCCGACCTGAGCTACGCCGAGTTCCAGCGCACCACGCTGCGGGCGCACAAGGGCTGCCGCGGGCTGATCGCGAAGTACGTCAAGGTGCCGAACAACGGCGACATGGTCTACCGGGCCGGCACGATCATCTACCACCCCTACGAGGAGGAGTGGCAGGACGGCGACCGCGGCGTCCAGTGCTTCCTCTGGGTCTCGGACCGGACGCTGACCCGCTCGCTCAAGGGCGGCGGCAGCAGGGCGCTGCCGGTCACCTGAGCGGGAGCGGGGTGGGCCCGCGGGTCCACCCCGCCCGGGTCGCTCAGCCGACCTGGAGCGTCACGTCGTCAACGACGAAGCTGGTCTGGAGCGAGGAGTCCTCCGTCCCGGTCCACTTCAGCGTGACGGTCTGCCCGGCGTACGCCGCCAGGTTGAAGCTGCGCTGCGCGTAGCCGCTCGCCGCGTTGAGGTTCGAGTACGTCGCCAGGGTGGTCGTGCCGACCTGCACGGTCAGCCGGTCGTAGGCCGTGCTCGTGGTGGTCTCCGCCGTGTCGACGTGCAGCCAGAACGACAGGGTGTAGCTGGCGCACCCGGCCGGGATGCTCACCGACTGCGACAGCGTGTCGGTGTGGGTGCTGCCGTAGCCGTCCAGCCACGCCTTGTAGGAGCCCGTCCGGGCCGCCTGGCTCGACGAGTTCGTGATGACCCCCGAGGTGGCCGTCCACGGGGTGCTGCCCGACTCGAAGCTGCTGTTGCCGATGAGCTGGCCGCCGGCGCAGCCGCCGGTGCCGGTCACCGTGAGGGTGTAGCCGGTGGTGCGGGCGACCGAGCCGGTGCCGGTGACCGTGATGGTGAAGGTGCCGGTGGTCGCCGTCGCGGAGGCGCTGACCGTCATGGTGGCCGAGCCGCCCGAGGTGACCGAGGACGGGCTGAAGCTCACCGTCACCCCGCTCGGCGCGCCCGTGGCCGACAGGCTCACCGTCTGGGCGCTGCCGCTGGTGGTGGCGGTGCTGACCGTCGCGGTGGTGGAGCCGCCCCGGGCGACGCTGCCGGAGGTGGGGCTCACCGCGACGGAGAAGTCGTTGGTCGGGGTGCCGCCGCCGACCGCGAGCTGCCAGATCGCGTACGCCACACCGTCGGCGCTGCGGTTGAGCACCGTCGCGCTGACGTTGGCGGTGGTGTCGCAGGAGCGGTGGTAGCAGGAGTCGTACGCCGAGTTGGCGGTGCCGCCCCACTTGCTCGCCTGGGCGGTGGTCTTGCGCGCGCTGGCGCCGGCCGCGTAGCCGGAGGTGGGGATGCCGGCCTGCTGGAAGGAGTAGTCGTCGGAGCGGCCCTGGCCCTCGACGTTCTCCTCCGGCTGGAGGTTCAGCGAGTCCCAGTACGCCTTCAGCGGCGCCGCCGTGGTGGAGGTGAGCCGGTTGATGAAGTAGCCGCCGTTGGTCGAGCCGACCATGTCGAAGTTGTAGTAGCCCTTGATGGCGCTCTTCTGGGTGGCGCTGAGCGAGTTGACGTAGAACTCCGAGCCGTTGAGGCCCTGCTCCTCGTCGGTCCACCAGGCGAACCGGACCCGCTTGGTCATGCTCGGGTTCTGACTCGCCAGGACCAGCGCGTTCTCCAGCAGGGTGGCCGAGCCGGAGCCGTTGTCGTTGATGCCCGGGCCGGCGGAGACGCTGTCCAGGTGCGCGCCGAACATGACCACCTGGTCGGCCGGGCCCTGCGGCCACTCCGCGATCAGGTTGTTCGACCGGTAGGTACAGGTCGTGCAGATCTGCTCGCTGACCGTGTAGCCGGCGGCCTGGAGTTTGGCCTTCACGTAGGCGACCGAGGCCGTGTAGCCGGCCGAGCCGGCCCGCCGGTTGCCGCCGTTGCTGCTGGCGATCATGTTGAGCTGGGTGAGGTGGGCCTGGACGTTGGTCACCGAAATGTCCGGCGCGGCGGCGGCGAGCGCGGGGGCGGCGCCGGCCGGTGCGGGGGCGGCCAGGGTCGCCGTCACGGCGGCGAAGAGGGCGAGCGCGAGGCCCGCGGTCGGCGTTCTGCGTCTCATGGGGACTCCTCGTGGGGGTCGGCGGGACGTGCTGGCGGGGTGGCGCGACCCGTGGGCCCCGGTGGGAGCCTCGGCGTCGGCGGACCGGTGATCGGAACAGTTACATGTATCGATGTAAGAGTCAACGGGGGTGTCACATGGCGCGGAGCGGGGCCGGCATCGCCGGCCCCGCTCCGCGTTCACCTGTGGACATCCGACCCGTCGATCGGGCCCGCGCTCAGCCCCTGCGCAGCACCGCCAGGAACATCGCGTCCGTGCCGTGCCGCTGCGGCCACAACTGGACCGTGGGGCCGTCCCCCAGCCCGGGCATGCCCGCGGGCAGCAGCGGGCGGGCGTCGACGAAGTCGACCGGGAAGCCGCACCGGCGGGACGCCTCGGTCACCGTCACGTGCGTCTCCACCGTGTGCGGCGAGCAGGTCACGTAGGCGACCAGGCCGCCCGGCCGGACCGCGCGCAGCGCGGCGGTGAGCAGCTCCCGCTGCAACCGGGTCAGCGGCGGCAGGTCCGACGGCTGGCGGCGCCAGCGGGACTCCGGCCGGCGGCGCAGCGAGCCGAGACCGGTGCACGGGGCGTCGACCAGCACCCGGTCGAAGTGCCCCTCCGGCAGCTTCGGGTCGGCGCCGACCGTGCGGCCGTCGGTGTGCACCACGGTGACCGGCAGCCCCCGGGTGGCCTGGGCGACCAGCCGGGCCCGGTGCTCGGCGACCTCCACCGCGGTGAGCCGCGCGCCCCGCTCCGCGGCCAGGGCGCCGAGCAGGCCGGCCTTGCCGCCGGGGCCGGCGCACAGGTCGAGCCAGCGGCCGTCCGGGCCGTCCAGCGGCGCCACCGCGAGGGCGTTCGCCACGAGCTGCGAGCCCTCGTCCTGGACGTGCGCGCGGCCCTCCGTCACCGCCGCCAGCTCACCCGGCGCGCCACCCGAGAGGTAGACCGCGTACGGCGAGAAGGCGCCGGGAGCCCCGCCGACCTCGTCGGCCAGCGCCACCGGGTCGGCCAGCCCGGGCCGGGCGCACAGGTGCACGGGCGGACGCTCGTTGTCCTCCATGAGCAGGCGGGCGGTCTCGCGCAGGTCGCCACCGAGCGCCTCGGCGAAGGCCCGGACGATCCACTGCGGATGGCTGTACGCCAGCGCGAGGTGGCCGATCGGGTCGGTCTCCTCGGACGGGGCGAGCTTCGTCACCCAGCCGTCGAGGTCGCGGCTCGCCACCTCGCGGAGCACCGCGTTGGCGAAGCCGGTCGCCCCGGGCCCGACGGTCCGGACCAGGTCCACGGTGGACGACACGGCCGCGTGCGCGGGCACCCGGGTGTGCAGGAGCTGGTACGTCCCGAGCCGCAGCGCGTCCCGCACCGGCGGGTCGATCCGCTGCACGTCCCGGCCGGCCGCGTCGGTGATGATCGCGTCCAGCGTGCCGGTGTGGCGGAGCGTGCCGTAGGTCAGTTCGGTGGCGAAGGCGGCGTCCCGGCCGGTCAGCCCCTCGTCGCGGAGCATCGCCGGCAGCACCAGGTTGGCGTACGCGTCGTCCCGGTGCACCGCCGCGATCGCCTCGAACGCGACGTGCCGGGGCAGGTCCACGGCCGGCCGGGCCGGCCGCCGGACCCCACCGCGCCGGTCGGCGCCGAAGCGCCCCTCGCGCGGGGGCCCGTCGCCCCGTCGCCCCGGACGCTCACCGCGCTCCGGCCGGCCACCGTCCCAGGACCGCTCGCCGCCGCTGAACCGCCCGGCGTCGGAGCGGCCGCCGCGCGGACCGTCGGCGGAGAAACGCTCGCCGCGGGACTCCGACGGCCCGGTCACGCGAGCACCTCGCCGGCGACGACCCGGGCGCCGCGCGCCCAGTCGCCGGCCGACATCGCCTTCTTGCCGGCCGCGCGCACCTCGCCGAGCTGCACCGGGACGGTGCCCGTGCCGGCGAGCACCCGCGACTTCTCCACCAGCAGCTCGCCGGGCTTCAGCTCCGGGCCGTTGGCCACCGGGGTGACCGGGCCGAGCTTGACCCGGTCACCCCGGAAGGTGGTCCACGGGCCGGGGGCCGGGGTGCAGGCGCGGATGCGGCGGTCCACCGCGAAGGCCGGGTCGGCCCAGCGGACGCGGGCATCCTCGACGGTCAGCTTCGGCGCGAGGGAGACCCCGTCGGCCGGCTGCGGCTCGGCCCGGGCCGTGCCGGCCGCGAGCGCGTCGAGCACGGCGACCAGCAGCTCGGCGCCGGAGTGGGCGAGCCGCTCCAGCAGGTCGCCGGAGGTGTCGGCGGGCCGCACCTCGTCGGTGACGGTGCCGTAGACCGGGCCGGTGTCCAGCCCCTCCTCCAACTGGAAGACGCTCGCCCCGGTCAGCTCGTCGCCGTGCAGCACGGCGTGCTGCACGGGCGCCGCGCCGCGCCAGGCGGGCAGCAGCGAGAAGTGCAGGTTGATCCAGCCGAGCCGGGGGATCTCCAGCGCCGCCGGCGGCACCAGCGCGCCGTAGGCGACCACCGGCACGCAGTCCGGAGCCAGCGCGCGGAGCCGGTCCTGGAACTCGGGCTCGCGCGGCCGCGCCGGGGTGAGCACCTCGACGCCGTGCGCGTCGGCCCAGGCGCCGACCGGGGAGCGGGCCAGGCCCCTCCCCCGGCCGGCCGGGGCGTCGGGGCGGGTGACCACGGCGAGCAGCTCGTGACCGGAGGCGGCGATCGCCTCCAGCGCGGGGACGGCGACGGCCGGCGTGCCGGCGAAGACCAGGCGCATCCGGGTCACCGCCCCAGGCCGAAGGGGTTGCCGGCGGCGTGCGGGCTGAGCTTGACGGTCGGCGGGGCGGCCTCGTCGTACCACTCGGCCTGGCGGATCGCCTTCATGGCCTCCTTGCGGCCGGCCGGGTCGAGCCGGTCGACGAAGAGCACCCCGTCGAGGTGGTCGGTCTCGTGCTGCACGCAGCGGGCCATCAGACCGGTGCCGACGATCTGCAGCGGGTCGCCGTAGCCGTTGTAGCCCTTGGCGATGACGTTCTGCCGGCGCTTGGTGTCGAAGTAGAGCCCCGGGATGGACAGGCAGCCCTCCGGGCCGTCCTGCTCCTCTTCGTCGGGAAACTCCAGCACCGGGTTTACCAGGTGCCCGAGGACGTCGTCGACGTCGAAGGTGAACACCCGCAGGCCCACCCCGAGCTGCGGCGCGGCCAGGCCGGCGCCGCTCTGCTCGCGCATCGTGTCGGTCAGGTCGGCGATCAGCTTGCGCAGCTCGGCGTCGAAGTCGACGACCGGGTCGGCCGGCGTGCGCAGCACCGGATCGCCGAACAGACGGATGGGCTGGACGGTCACGCGGAGTGGCTCCTTGTCTGGGACGAGTGGTGCCGTACCAGTCTACGGAGTCGATCCGGTCGCCCCGGCCGGCGTACCGCGATCGGTGACCGGCGACGCCCCGTCACCGACGGTGACCGGCAGGGTGGCGTATCCGCGCAGGGTGAGCCGGACCCGCCGCTCGCCCCGCCCGGCCAGGGCGAGGCCGGGCAGCCGGCGCAGCAGCAGCGGGAACGCCACCTGCGCCTCCAGCCGGGCCAGGCCCGCGCCGAGGCAGTAGTGCGGGCCGGCGCCGAAGGACAGCGGGTGCACCTGGGGACGCCACGGGTCAAACCGCTCCGGCTCCGGGTAGCGGCCGGGGTCCCGGTTCGCCGCACCGAGCATCACGATGAGCCAGCTCCCGGCGGGCAGGTCCACGCCGCCGTGCCGGGTCGGCTCGGTGCTCATCCGGGAGGTGAGCTGCACCGGTGAGTCGTAGCGCAGCAGCTCGTCGACGTAGCCGGGCGCGAACTCGGGGTGGTCGCGCAGCGCCGCCGCGTCGCGCGGATGGTCGAGGAGCACCACCAGGCCGTTGCCGAGCAGGTTGGTGGTGGTCTCGAAGCCGGCCACCAGCAGCACGATCAGGTTGGCCAGCAGCTCGTCGCCGGAGAGCCGATCGCCGTCGCCGTCGTGCGCCTGCACCAGTGCGGTGGTCAGGTCGTCGGCCGGAGAACGCCGGCGGGCCGCCACCAGCTCGGTGAAGTAGTCGCGCAACTCGCCCGCGCCCCGGTCGGCCACGGCCAGCTCCTCGGGGGTGATCTCGGGCTCCAGCACCCCGGTCAGGTCGGTGGCCCAGCGCCGGAACAGCGGGCGGTCGGCCGCCGGCACGCCGAGCAGCGCGCAGATCACCCCCACCGGCAGCGGGTACGCGAACTCGGCCATGAAGTCCGCCGGCGCGCCGTCCCGGCCGCGGGCCAGCATCCCGTCGACCAGCCGGTCGGCCTGCGCCTCGACCACGTCGCGCATGGCGGCGATGCGGCGCGGGGTGAAGGCGCCGGCCGCCAGCCGGCGCATCCGGCTGTGGTCCGGCGGGTTGGTGCGCAGCATCGACCGGGAGATCGACAGGACCGCGGGACTCTCCCGCCAGCCCGGCAGGAACTGGTCGCGCAGATCGTCGTCCATCACCCCGAACCGGGCGTCGCGGAGGATCGCATCGGCCTCGGCGTAGCCGGTCACCACGGAGAAGACCGGCCCGGCCTGGACCACCGTGCCGTGCGCGCGCAACCGTTCGTACGTCGGGTACGGGTCGACCCGTCCCGAGGGCGACATCAGCAGCGCGAGGGCGTCAGCAGGATCCACGGTCGGCCTCCCCAGGCATCGGAGACCTTCATCATGCTCCGGTCCGCCGGATCGGGCGATCCCGTCGCCCCGCCCGCGGCCCGGTCAGGCGCCGGTGCCCGGCTCCCCGGCCAGCACCGCGTCCCCGCCCAGCAGGGCGTGCTCGGGCAGCGGCAGCGCGAGGCCGTGCGCGGCCTCCCAGTCGTGGATCAGGCTGGGCCGGGCCTGGGCGGCGAAGAAGTCGACCGCGCTCAGCCCGCCGACCACCGGCTCGTCGACCTCGGCGACCAGCCGGGCGGGGACCAGCGGGAAGCCGCTCTGCAGGGCGGCGCTGAGCCGGCGGTGGCCGTCGACCACGAAGAAGTACTCGCCGGTGTAGCCGATGGTCAGCGGCTCCAAGGACTCGTCGCCGGACCCGGCCACCTCGCCGACGAACTCCGAGTCCCACAGCCCGCGCAGGGTGGCGATGTCCTCGGTCGGGTAGACCCGGGCCGGGTCGAGCAGCAGCAGCGGCTGGCCGTCGCGCAGCACCTCCGCGCCGAGCCGCCCCTCGTAGACGTCGACGACGTGCTGGATCACCTGCTCCGGGGTGGCCCGGGTGGTGTCGCAGACCAGGTCGTAGTTGCGCAGCCGGGCCTTGTCGACGCCGTAGCGCAGGATGAACCGGCTGCGCTCGCTCTCGCTGCGCTCGCGGAGCTTGGCCTTCGCCTCCTCCATCGAGGTGTAGCTCTCCGCCGGGCCGGACGGGCGGGCCAGCACCCGCCGGGCCGCCTCGGTCGGCTCGGTGATCATGTGCACCTTGAGCGCGTCGGTGAAGAAGTGCCACGCCAGCCGGGAGTCCATCACCAGGCTCTCGCCGGAGGCGGCGATGTCCCGCTGGAGCTGGTCGACGTAGCCGTCGACGGCCTGGTCCAGCTCGGCGTGCAGGTTGAGCTGGAGGGCGGTCATCTGCCGCTCCTGGGCCATCTGGCGGTAGAGGTCGCCGACGCTGACCCGGCGCAGCCCCAGCCGCTTGGCGATCTCGACGGAAACGGTGCTCTTGCCGCTGCCGAGGTCACCGTTGAAGACGATCGACTGACGAACGGTCACGACTGGTCCACCCCTGATCACCGGCTGATTGACATCATCGAATCCGCGTCGGCTCGACGCACTCCCGCTTCGCCGCGCCGCGACCTTGAACCGTCGTGCGCCTGGGCATGACGGGCGATGCTATCACGCGTTCTCCACCCATTTGCCGGACGAGGTGTGCGACAAACCCCTGCTCACGACCGTACGCGACGGTCCCGGTGCGACACGTCACGGGTGGCGGGCGGGCTCAGAACAGGCTGAGCGGGTCGATCTGGAGCCGGACCGGGTCCGCCGCCTTGCGGGCGCTGCGCTGCCCGGCAGCCGCGTGCAACGCCCCGGCCAGGGCGGCGGCCCGGGCCCGGGGCACCCGGACCAGCATCCGCTCGCGCCCCTCGTCGGCCGGCACCGGGCCGAGCACCTCGGCGCCGTCCGGCAGCCGGGTGCCGGCCAGCAGGTCGGCCACCGCGTCGGCCACGCCGGTGACGCTGGCCATCCGTACCGCCGGCGGGAAGCCCAGCTCGCGGCGCTCGGCCAGTTCCCGGCTGGCGAACCAGGCGGAGTCCCAGCGCAGCAGCGCCTGCACGGGCGCGAGGGCGCCGTCGGCGACCACCACCACCCGGCCGCCGGCCGGGCCGGGCCGGGCCAGCGCGGCGGCGGCCAGCCAGCGGCGCAGCGCCTCCTCCCCGGCCCGCAGGTCGGCCCGGGTGAGCAGGGCCCACGAATCGAGCAGCAGCACGGCTCCGTAGCCGCCCTCGGCGACCGGTTCCGCCCCGGGGGTGGCGATCACCAGACCCGCGCCGGCCGGCACGGTCGCCAGCACCTCCTCCCGCCCCGAGGTGCGCACCGGCACCCCGGGAAACGCCCGGCCCAGTTCCTCGGCGGTGCGCCGGGCCCCGGTGACCGACGCCCGCAGCCGCCGCCCGCCGCACTCCGGGCAGGCGTACGCGGCGGCGACCCGGCCGCACCAGCGACAGGCGGGCACCCCCTCGGCAGACGGCAGGCCCAGCGGTCCGGCGCAGTGCGGGCAGCGGGCCGGGGCCCGGCAGTCGGCGCAGGCCACCGAGGGCAGGTAGCCACGGCGGGGCACCTGCACCAGCACCGGCAGGTCGGCGCGGAGCGCGTCCCGGGCGGTGGTCCAGGCCAGGCTGGGCAGCCGGGCGGAGGCGGCCCCGGGGTCCCGGGCCAGGTGCGGGTCGTCCCCGGTCGGCGCGATGGCCGGCATGCGGGCCCGCACGGTCGCCCGGTCGGCGACCACCTCGCGGGCCCAGCCGGTCTCCACCAGCAGTTGGGCCTCGGCGGTGCGGGCGTAGCCGCCGACGAGGGCGGCGGTCCCGCCGACCTGGGCGCGGGTGAGCAGCACCTCCCGGGCGTGCGGGTAGGGCGCCCGGGGCTCGGCGTGCAGGTCGTCGCCGTCGTCCCAGACGGCGACCAGGCCGAGCCGCTCGACCGGGGCGAACATGGCCGCCCGGGTGCCGATCACCACGGGCACGTCGCCGCGGCGGGCGGCGAGGAAGGCGCGGTAGCGGCGGGCCGGTCCGGCCGCCGCGGAGAGGCAGGCGTGCCGCCCGGGCCCGAGGACGGCGGTCAGTGCGGCGTCCAGCCGGTCCAGGTCCCGGGCGTCGGCCACCACGACCACGGCGCCCCGGCCGCCGGCCACGGTGGCCGCCACGGCGTCGGCGTACCGGTCGGCCCAGTCCTCGCCGGGCAGCGCGGACCAGACGGCCCGGGGCGCCCGGCCGGCGGTGAGGGCGCGCAGGAGGGCCGGTCCGGCCGGGTAGTCCCGCCAGCCGCGGGGGTCGACCTGGGTGGGGGCGGCCACGGGCTCGCCCGGGGCGCCGGCCGGCTCGGCCACGGGGGCCTTCGAGCCGGGGGTCGGGCCGGCGGCGTCGGCGGACGCCGGCCCGGCGGCGAGGTCTTCGGCGTCGGCGGAGTCCGGCCCGGCGGCGGGGTCGGCGGCGTCACCGGACGCCGGCTCGGCGGCGCGGTCGGCGGACGCCGGCCCGGCGGCGTCAGCGGGTGCCGGGTCGGCGGCGTCAGCGGGTGCCGGGTCGGCGGCGGCCGGCGGGGCTTCGTCGGTGCCGGGCGCGTCGGTCGCCGTGACGTCCTTTTCGACCCGGGCGTGCCGGGGCGGGACGGCGAGCCGGAGCACGTCGGCGAGGCTGCCGGCGTAGCGGTCGGCGACCGCGCGGGCCAGCGCGGCCACCTCCGGCGCCAGCACCGGCACCGGGGAGACGACCTTCTCCAGGTACGCCAGCTTGGGGTGCGCGGACTCCGCGACGCGCTCCAGCAGCCAGCCGTCGACGAGCTGCCCGGCGAAGCGGACCTTCACCCGCACCCCGGGCCGGGCGTCGGCGTCCAGAGTGTCGGGAACGAGGTAGTCGAAGGGGCGGTCCAGGTGCGGCAGGGGCACGTCCACGCAGACGCGAGCGACCGGCGACCCCTCGGCGGGTCGCCGGTCGCCGCGCCTGGTGGCGGTCAGGCTCCCGCGGCCGACTTGAGGTCGGCGGCCCGGTCGGTGCTCTCCCAGGTCAGGTCCGGCAGCTCGCGGCCGAAGTGGCCGTAGGCGGCGGTCTGCTGGTAGATCGGGCGGAGCAGGTTGAGGTCCCGGATGATCGCGGCCGGGCGCAGGTCGAAGACCTCGGCGACGGCCTTCTCGATCGAGGCGACCGGCACGGTCTCGGTGCCGAAGGTCTCGATGAAGAGGCTCACCGGGTGGGCCTTGCCGATCGCGTACGCGACCTGCGCCTCGCAGCGCTCGGCCAGGCCGGCGGCGACCACGTTCTTGGCGACCCAGCGCATCGCGTACGCGGCGGAGCGGTCCACCTTGGACGGGTCCTTGCCGGAGAACGCGCCGCCACCGTGGCGGGCGTAACCGCCGTAGGTGTCCACGATGATCTTCCGGCCGGTCAGGCCGGCGTCGCCCATCGGGCCACCGATCTCGAAGCGCCCGGTCGGGTTGACCAGCAGCCGGTAGCCCTCGGTGTCCAGGCCGAGGCCCTCCAGCTCGGGGGTGATGACGTGGTCGCGGACGTCCGGCGTGAGCAGGGATTCCAGCGAGATGTCGGCCGCGTGCTGGCTGGAGACCACGACCGTGTTGAGCCGGACGGGGCGCAGCCCGTCGTACTCGATGGTCACCTGGGTCTTGCCGTCGGGCCGCAGGTAGGGGATCGTGCCGTCCTTGCGGACCTGGGCGAGCCGGCGGGCCAGCCGGTGGGCGAGCGCGATCGGCAGCGGCATCAGCTCGGGCGTCTCGGAGCAGGCGAAGCCGAACATCATGCCCTGGTCGCCGGCGCCCTGCGCGTCCAGCGCGCTCTCCGACGAGCCGGTACGCAGCTCGAACGCGTTGTCGACGCCCTGGGCGATGTCCGGCGACTGGGCGCCGATGGAGACGCTCACGCCGCAGGAGGCGCCGTCGAAGCCCTTCTTCGACGAGTCGTAGCCGATCGACAGGATGGTGTCCCGCACGATGGTCGGGATGTCGGCGTACGCCTTCGTGGTCACCTCACCGGCGACGTGCACCTGGCCGGTGGTGATCAGCGTCTCGACCGCGACGCGGCTGTGCGGGTCCTGGGCGAGCAGTGCGTCGAGAATGCCGTCACTGATCTGGTCGGCGATCTTGTCCGGGTGGCCTTCCGTGACCGATTCGGACGTGAAGAGACGTGTCACGGCACTCCTAAGCATGTGAAGACTTTTAAAGGTCGCTCGGCGGCAGTTTAGTCACCGTGCTCCCAGGGTGACCCGGGGAACCGGAGAGTGACCAACCGTCAGGACCGCCCCGGCAACCGGGCGACCACGAGGTCCCAGACGGCGTCGGCCAGGTCCTCCTTGGGCTGCTCGGGCATCCGGTGCACCGACCCGTCCGCCCCGATCACCGTGGCGGCGTTGGTCTCGGCCCCGAAGACCTTGTCCACGCCGACCTCGTTGATCACGATGAGGTCGGCGCGCTTGCGGGCGAGCTTGGCCCGGCCGTTGGCCTCGGCGTCGCCGGTCTCGGCGGCGAAGACCACCAGCACCTGCTCCGGCCGCCGGCACCGGCCCAGCTCGGCCGCGATGTCCGGGTTGGTGACCAGTTCGATGGTGGGCGCGCTGCCGTCGTCCGACTTCTTGATCTTACCGGGCGCGTACGTCGCGGGGCGGAAATCGGCGGGCGCGGCGGCCATCACCACGGCGTCCGCGTCGGCGGCCGCCTCCAGGGTCGCCTTGCGCAGCTCCTCGGTGCTGCCCACCCGGACCAGATCCGCGCCGGCCGGGTCGGCGAGCGCGACGTTGGCCGAGACCAGGGTGACCCGGGCGCCCCGGGCCACGGCGGCGCGGGCGAACGCGTAGCCCTGCTTGCCGGAGGAGCGGTTGCCGAGGAAGCGGACCGGGTCGAGCGGCTCCCGGGTGCCGCCGGCGGTGACCACCACGTGCCGGCCGGCCAGGTCGGCCGGGGCGGCGCCGCCGCGGGCCAGGGCCCGGCGGGCGACCGCGAAGATCTCGGCCGGGTCGGGCAGCCGGCCCTTGCCGGTGTCCTTGCCGGTGAGCCGGCCGACCGCGGGCTCGATCACCCGGACGCCGCGGGACCGCAGGGTGGCCACGTTGGCGACGGTGGCCGGGTGCTCCCACATCTCGGTGTGCATGGCCGGCGCCAGCACCACCGGGCAGCGCGCGGTCAGCAGGGTGTTGGTGAGCAGGTCGTCGGCGAGGCCGTGAGCGGCCTTGGCGAGCAGGTCGGCGGTGGTGGGCGCCACCACGACCAGGTCGGCGTGCTGCCCGAGGCGGACGTGCGGCACCTCGTGCACGTCGGACCAGACGTCGTCGGCGACCGGCTGGCCGGACAGCGCGGCCCAGGTCGGCGCCCCGACGAAACGGAGCGCCGACGCGGTCGGCACGACCCGGACCCGGTGGCCCGACTCGGTGAAGAGCCGGAGCAGCTCACACGCCTTGTAGGCGGCGATGCCGCCGCCGACCCCGAGGACGATCTCGGCGGCCATCGGCGCGGGCGGGGCTTACGGCTGGTCGGTCGGCTCGGCGGTGAGCAGACCCGCGTTGATCTCGCGCATGGCGATGGAGAGCGGCTTCTCCTGGGGGGTGGTCTCCACCAGCGGGCCGACGTACTCCAGCAGGCCCTCACCGAGCTGGCTGTAGTAGGCGTTGACCTGGCGCGCGCGCTTGGCGGCGAAGATGACCAACGCGTACTTCGAGGTGGTCTTCTCGAGGAGCTCGTCGATCGGCGGGTTGGTGATGCCTTCGGGGTTGGCGATGGATCCCACGAATTAACCTCTGCGTCGTTGTGCACCGCCCGGGGGCGGTGGCCTCTCAACCGCTCGGGCGCGGTCGGGCCGGAGCCAGGAAGGAAGAACCGAGCAAGCCTACCAGCTCGTCGGCCGCGCGCTCGGTCCGGTCGTGCACCACGGCGTGTGCGAAGGCGGCCGCGACGGCGGGGTCCGGCCGGTACGCGGGCGGGCTGAGCAGCACGAGCTGCGCGTCCGGCGCCACGGCCCGGACGGCGAGCGCGCCCGGCAGGTCCAGCGGGAGCAGCACGGGCCGCCCCTCGGCGAGCCGGGACCGCACGCCCGCGCGCGGCACCCCGCGCCGGTAGGGCCCGACCCGGCTCCACTCCAGCAGCTCGTCGGCCGCGACCATGCGGTCGAAGTCGGTCGCGTCGACGAACAGCCGGTCGACGCCGTCCAGCTCGCCGGGGCACGCCGGCCGGGTGGTCGCGGCCACCGGCACCCACACCGACGGAAAGCGCGCCCGGACCAGCTCGACGACACTCTCCCCGCCGGCACCCGAAGGTCCGGCCAGGACAGTGAGCCGAGCCGCCGGGCGCGCCTCGTCATCCGTGCTCACCGCTTGTTTCTACACGGTGGGCCGTTCAGTTGGCGGCGAACTCTCCAAGCAGCGCCTTGCGCTGCTGCTCGCCCAGGCCACGCAGCCGACGGCTGTCAGCGATCTTGAGCTTCTCCATGATCTGGGTGGCTCGGATCTTGCCGATGCCCGGCATCGCCTGGAGCACGGCCGAAACCTTCAGCTTGCCCACGACGTCGTCGGACTCGGCCCGCTCGAGGACGGTGGCGAGGGTGGTCTTGCCCTGCTTGAGCTGCTCCTTCAGCTCAGCACGGGCCTTGCGGATCTCCGCGGCCTTCTCCAGCGCGGCAGCGCGCTGCTCGGGGGTCAGTGACGGGAGCGGCACCAGTTCTCCTCAGGTCCCTTGTACGGCGGGCGGGGCGCACCGCCGCAGCTGTGAAACGTGGTGTCGCTGGCAACCAAAGGGGTCAGTGGTTCCCAGCGCGGGGAAAACTAGCGGTCAACGGCGTTTTCGGCAACGTGGGCGCGCGAAGATCAACGGAAAGTGACCGAGCCGTCAGTCAGTCACGCGTGGCCAGGGCGGCCCGACACTCGGCCAGCACGCGGTCGGTGGCGGCCCGCAGCGCGGCCGGTTCCGGCCCCGCGCCCAGCACCTCGCGGGAGTACGACGGCAGCACCGAGGGCAGGGCGGAGCCGAAGACGGTACGCAGGTCGGCGGCCGTCGCACCCTGCGCGCCGAGCCCCGGGGCGAGCAGCGGACCGTTCACCGCCGTGAGGTCGTGACCGGTGTCACCGATCGTCGCGCCGACCACCAGCCCGAAGCTGCCGAGCGGCTCGGCACCCCGGTTGAGCTGGGAAATCTCGTCGATGACGGTCTGCGCCACGGTGCGCCCGTCGGACCCGACGGCGCGCTGCACGGCGGCTCCCTCGGGATTCGAGGTGAGCGCCAGGACGAAGACGCCGCCGCCGTGCGCGGCCGCCAGCTCGAACATCGGCGCGAGCGAACCCACCCCCAGGTAGGGACTCGCGGTGACCGCGTCGACATACAGCGGGCTGGATGGATCAAGGTACGCCGAGGCGTACGCGCTGACCGTCGAGCCGATGTCGCCGCGCTTGACGTCGAGGAGAACGAGCGAGCCGGCATTTCGCAACTGTCGGATAGTTGACTCAAGGATTCCGACCCCGCGCGCCCCGAAACGCTCGAAGAACGCCGACTGGGGCTTGACCACGGCCACCCGGTCGCCGATGGCCTCCACCACCGTCCGGCAGAACCGGTCCAGGCCCTCGACGTCGTCGGACAGCCCCCAGCGGGCCAGCAGCCCGGGGTGCGGGTCGATTCCCACGCAGAGCGGTCCCCGCTCGGCCACGGCCCGGTGCAGGCGGGCGCCGAAGGTCTCCATCGCGTCTCTCCCTCTCCTGGCGCGGCGTCGCGCCGCGTCGTGTTCCGGCGACGGCGTCCCGCCGCCGGTCGTACCGTCCGGGCCGCCGCGCCCCCTGTGGCTGCGCGGTCAGGAGCGCTCCTCCTCCACCGGATGCGTCAAGAAGGGGCCCTTCCTCCGGCTCAGCCGGCCTTGACCGCCGCGGCCACGCCGGCCGCGATCCGCGCCACGTCCGCGTCGTCGCAGACGTACGGCGGCATGGTGTACACGAGGTCCCGGAACGGGCGCAGCCAGACGCCCTGCGCCACCGCGGCGGCGGTCGCCCGGGGCAGGTCCACCTCGTGGTCGAGCTGCACCACGCCGATCGCGCCGAGCACCCGCACGTCGGCCACCCCGGGGACGTCGCGCAGCGGCGCCAGGCCGGCCCGCAGCCCCTCGGCGATGCCCGCCACCCGGCCGGCCCAGTCCCCGGCCCGCAGCAGGTCCAGGGAGGCGTTGGCGACCGCGCAGGCGAGCGGGTTGCCCATGAAGGTCGGGCCGTGCGCCAGCACCCCGTCGGCGGAGATGGCCCGGGCCACCTCGGGGGTGCAGAGCGCCGCGGCCAGGGTGAGGTAGCCGCCGGTGAGCGCCTTGCCGACGCAGAGCACGTCCGGGGCGACCCCGGCGTGCTCGGCGGCGAACATGGTGCCGGTCCGGCCGAAGCCGGTGGCGATCTCGTCGAAGACCAGCAGGATCCCGTGCGCCCGGGTCACCTCGCGCAGCACCCGCAGGTAGTGCGGGTGGTGGAAGCGCATCCCGCCGGCGCCCTGGACCACCGGCTCGACGATCACCGCGGCCAGCTCACCGGCGTGCCGCTCCACCGCGTCCACCAGCGCCGCCTCGTACGCCGGGTCCGGCGGGGTGTCGAAGCCGGCCGGTGGCACCGGCGCGAACACCTGCCGGGGCAGCACGTCGCCCCAGAGGTGGTGCATGCCGCCCTCCGGGTCGCAGACGCTCATGGGGTGGAAGGTGTCGCCGTGGTAGCCGCCCCGCCAGGTGCCCAGCCGGCGGCGTTCCGGCCGCCCCAGGGCCCGCTGGTACTGCAGGCACATCTTGATCGCCACCTCGACGCTGACCGAGCCGGAGTCGGCCAGGAAGACGTGCTCCAGGCCGTCCGGGGCCAGCTCCACCAGGGTCCGCGCCAGGCGCACCGCGGGCTCGTGGGTGAGGCCGCCGAACATGACGTGGCTCATCCGGCCGAGCTGGTCGGTGACCGCGGCGTCCAGCACCGGGTGCCGGTAGCCGTGGATCGCCGCCCACCAGGACGACATCCCGTCGACCAGCTCCCGGCCGTCGGCCAGCCGCAGCCGCACGCCCTCGGCACTGTCCACCACATACGGTGGGCTGGCCGGCGGCAGGGCCGCGTACGGGTGCCAGACGTGCCGCCGGTCGGCGGCGAGGATCTCCTCGGGCGTCACGGTTCTCCTTCGTGGTGTCCGTGCCGGGTCAGCGCCGGGCGGCCGCCCGGGCCACCGACCGGACCAGGGCCGGGCCCCGGTAGATGAAACCGGTGTAGAGCTGGACGAGGCTCGCGCCGGCGTCGAACATCCGGGTCGCGTCGTCCGGGTCGAGGATGCCGCCGACGCCGATCACCGGCAGCCGGCCGCCGGTCTCCCGGTGCACGAAGGCGACCACGTCGCGGGCGCGGGCGGTCAGCGGGCGGCCGGAGAGGCCACCGGTCTCCGCGCCCCGCGCCCGGTCGGCCGGGGCGAGCCCGTCGCGGGCCAGGGTGGTGTTGGTGGCGATCACCCCGGCCGCGCCACGGTCGAGGCAGACCTCCAGCAGTTCGGCGACGGCCGGCTCGGTGAGGTCCGGGGCGATCTTCACGAGCACCGGCTTCTCCCCCACCAGCGCCCCGAGCAGCGCGTCCAGGTGGGACCGGTCCTGAAGGGACCGCAGCCCGGGCGTGTTCGGTGAGGACACGTTGACCGCGAAGTAGTCCCCGCGCCCCTTCAACGCCCGGTAGGACGCCAGGTAGTCCTCGACGGCCTCGTCCAGCGGGGTCACCTTGGACTTGCCCAGCGAGATGCCCAGCGGCACGCCGAGCGGGCGCGGAAGCGCCGCCAGCCGGGCCGCGAGGGTCTCGGCGCCGGCGTTGTTGAAGCCCATCCGGTTGACCACGGCCTCGCTGTCGCGCAGCCGGAACAGCCGGGGCCGGGGGTTGCCCGGCTGGGCGTGCGCGGTGACGGTGCCGACCTCGACGAAGCCGAAGCCCAGCGCCGGCCAGGCCGGCAGCGCCACCCCGTTCTTGTCCATCCCGGCCGCCAACCCGACCGGATTCGGAAAGTCCACCCCGAACACGGTCCGCGGCGCGCGCACCGCATAGTGCGCCCGCAGCCCGGCCAACACGCCCGGCCGCCCAGCCACCCCGGCCAGCCGCTCCAGCGTCCACTCGTGCGCCGCCTCGGCGTCCCCGCCCCCGATCCGGAACAGCCAGGGCCGAACGACCTTCTCGAAGATCACTCTCCCGCCACCCCCGCTGTGGTGGTCATGAGGTTGACGGCGAAGTCGATCTCCTCCACCGCAGCCAACCTCATGATCAACGGCAGTGGGGCGGTCACTCGCCGGCCCGGAGGGCGGCGTGGAGCTCCTGGAGGGGGCGGACGCGCATGTCGCCGCGGATCCTCGCCTCGATGCCCATCACCGCCGCCGCCGCGCCGGGCACCGTCGTGACGCAGGGGATGTCCGCCGTCACGGCGGCGCTGCGGATCTCGTAGCCGTCGGAGCGGGCGCTCGCGCCGGAGCCCTGCGGGGTGTTCACCACCAGCGCCACGTCGCCGCCGAGAATCAGCGAGACGGCGTCCTCGCCCTCACCGGCCTCGTAGTGCTTGCGGATCTGCTCGCAGGCGATGCCGTGCCGGCGCAGCACCTCGGCCGTGCCGGTGGTGGCCACGATCTCGAAGCCCAGGTCGGCCAGGCGCTTGATCGGGAAGATCATGCCGCGCTTGTCCCGGTTGGCCACCGAGACGAAGATCTTCCCGGCGGTCGGCAGCGACCCGTACGCGGCGGACTGCGACTTGGCGAAGGCGTGCCCGAAGTTGGTGTCGATGCCCATCACCTCGCCGGTGGACTTCATCTCCGGGCCGAGCAGCACGTCGATGCCCTTGCCGGACGGGGTGCGGAACCGCTTGAACGGCAGCACCGCCTCCTTGACGGCGATGGGGGCGTCGGCGGGCATCGTCCCGCCGTCCCCGGTGGGCGGCAGCATCCCCTCGGCGCGCAGCTCGGCGATGGTGGCGCCGAGCGCGATCCGGGCGGCCGCCTTGGCCAGCGGCACCGCCGTGGCCTTGGAGACGAACGGGACCGTCCGGGAGGCGCGCGGGTTGGCCTCCAGCACGTACAGCATGTCGTTCTGGAGCGCGTACTGGACGTTGAGCAGGCCCTTCACGCCGACCCCGCGGGCGATCTCCTCGGTGTAGCGGCGCACCTGGGCCAGGTGCGAGCCGGCCAGGGTGATCGGCGGCAGCGCGCAGGAGGAGTCGCCGGAGTGGATGCCAGCCTCCTCGATGTGCTCCATCACGCCGCCCAGGTAGACCGCGCCGTCGGCGTCGACCAGGGCGTCCACGTCGATCTCGATGGCGTCGTCGAGGAAGCGGTCCACGAGGACCGGGTGGTCCGGCGAGATGTCGGTGGCCCGGCCGATGTAGTCGCGCAGGGTGGCGTCGTCGTAGACGATCTCCATGCCCCGGCCGCCGAGCACGTACGACGGGCGGACCAGCACCGGGTACCCGATCTCGTCGGCGATCCCCTTGGCCTCGTCGTACGAGGTGGCCATGCCGTGCGCCGGGGCGCGCAGCCCGGCCCGGGACAGCACCGCGCCGAACGCGCCGCGCTCCTCGGCGAGGTGGATCGACTCCGGCGAGGTGCCGACGATCGGCACGCCGGCGTTCTTGAGCCGCTTGGCCAGGCCGAGCGGCGTCTGCCCGCCGAGCTGCACGATCACCCCGACCACGCCGGGGCCACCGGCCGCCTTGCCGGTGGTGTCCTCGGCGTGCCAGACCTCCAGCACGTCCTCGAAGGTGAGCGGCTCGAAGTAGAGCCGGTCGGCGGTGTCGTAGTCGGTCGAGACGGTCTCCGGGTTGCAGTTGACCATGACGGTCTCGTAGCCGACCTCCCGCAGCGCTTGGACGGCGTGCACGCAGGAGTAGTCGAACTCGATGCCCTGTCCGATCCGGTTCGGCCCGGAGCCCAGGATGAGCACCTTGGGCCGGTCCGAGGGCCCGACCTCGGTCTCCTGGTCGTAGGTCGAGTAGTGGTAGGGCGTGGTCGCCTCGAACTCGGCCGCGCAGGTGTCCACCGTCTTGTAGACCGGTCGGATCCCGAGCCGGTGGCGCAGGGTGCGGACGCCGTCCTCGGCGGCCAGTTCGGGCCGGAGCGCGGCGAGCTGCCGGTCGGACAGGCCGGCCCGCTTCGCGCGGCGCAGCAGCTGGGCGTCGAGCACCGGGGCGTCCACGATCTCGGCCCGCAGCTCCACGAGCGCGGCGATCTGGTCCAGGAACCAGGGGTCGATCCCGCCGGACGCCTCGGTCACCTCGGCGATCGACGCGCCGAGCCGCAGCGCCCGCTCGACCGTGTAGATCCGGCCGTCGTGCGGCATGCGCAGCGCGGCGAGGGTGTTCTCCCTGGTGGCCCCCACCGGGTCCGGGGTGGTCCAGAAACCCGATGATTTGGTTTCCATCGAGCGCATCGCCTTGTTCAGCGCCTCGGTGAAGTTGCGCCCGAGGCTCATCGCCTCGCCGACCGACTTCATGGTGGTGGTCAGCTCCGGGTCCGCGCCGGGGAACTTCTCGAACGCGAACCGGGGGATCTTCACCACCACGTAGTCCAGGGTCGGTTCGAACGCCGCCGGGGTCTTCAGGGTGATGTCGTTGGGGATCTCGTCGAGGGTGTAGCCGATGGCCAGCTTCGCGGCGATCTTGGCGATCGGGAAGCCGGTGGCCTTCGAGGCCAGCGCCGAGGAGCGGGACACCCGCGGGTTCATCTCGATCACGACGATCCGGCCGTCGGCCGGGTTCACCGCGAACTGGATGTTGCAGCCGCCGGTGTCGACCCCGACCTCGCGGAGCACCGCGATGCCCAGGTCACGCAGGCGCTGGTACTCCCGGTCGGTCAGCGTCATGGCGGGCGCCACGGTGACGCTGTCGCCGGTGTGCACGCCCATCGGGTCGACGTTCTCGATCGAGCAGACCACCACCACGTTGTCGTGGCGGTCGCGCATGAGTTCGAGCTCGTACTCCTTCCAGCCGAGCACGCTCTCCTCGATGAGCACCTCGTGCACCGGGCTGGCGGCCAGGCCGGCCCCGGCGATCCGGGTCAGGTCCTCGTCGGTGTGCGCCATGCCGGAGCCGAGGCCGCCCATGGTGAACGACGGCCGGATCACCACCGGCAGGCCCAGCTCGCCGACGGTCTCGCGGACCTCGTCCATCGAGTGGCAGACCCGGGAGCGGGGCACCAGCGACGACGGGTCGTCCAGCCCGAGGCGTACGCCGGCCTTGGCCACGATGTCCTTGAACAGCTGCCGGTCCTCGCCCCGGTTGATGGCGTCGATGTTGGCGCCGATCAGCTCGACACCGTACTTCTCCAGGACGCCGGCCTCGTGCAGGGCGACCGCGGTGTTCAGCGCGGTCTGCCCGCCCAGGGTGGGCAGCAGCGCGTCGGGACGTTCCTTGGCGATGACCAGCTCGACGAACTCCGGGGTGATCGGCTCGACGTAGGTGGCGTCGGCGAACTCCGGGTCGGTCATGATCGTCGCCGGGTTGGAGTTGACCAGGCTGACCCGGATCCCCTCGCTGCGCAGCACCCGGCAGGCCTGCGTGCCGGAGTAGTCGAACTCGCAGGCCTGGCCGATGACGATCGGCCCGGAGCCGATCACCAGAACGTGCTTCAGGTCGGTCCGCTTAGGCATCCGTGCGCCCCTCACTCTGCTTCCGGTCGAGGCCGCGGCCCTCGATCAGCTCGGCGAAACGGTCGAAGAGGTAGTCCGCGTCGTGCGGGCCGGCCGCCGCCTCGGGGTGGTACTGGACGGTGAAGGCGGGCACGTCCTTGGCCCGCAGCCCCTCGACCACGTTGTCATTGAGGCAGACATGGGACACCTGGACGCCGCCGAACTCGGTGTCGATCACCTGGTCGGGGACGACCACACCGGCCTGCGCGCCCGGCACCTGGACGGCGAAGCCGTGGTTGTGGCTCGTCACCTCGACCTTGCCGGTGGCCCGGTCGAGCACCGGCTGGTTGATGCCGCGGTGGCCGTAGCCGAGCTTGTAGGTGCCGAAGCCGAGCGCCCGGCCGAGGATCTGGCTGCCGAAGCAGATGCCGAACAGCGGGATCCGCCGGCCCAGCACCTCCCGCGCCAGGGCGACCGGCCCGTCGGCGGTGGCCGGGTCGCCCGGACCGGGCGAGAAGAAGACCGCGTCCGCGCCGGTGGCCATCAGGTCCTCGATGGAGGAGCCGGCGGGCAGCACGTGGGTGGTCACGCCGCGCGTGGCGAGCCGGCGGGGCACGTTGCGCTTGATGCCCAGGTCCAGCGCCGCCACGGTGAAGCGGTGCTCGCCCTGCGCCGGCACGACGTACGGCTCGGGGGTGGTCACCTCGGCGGAGAGGTCCGCGCCGACCATCTGCGGCGCGCGGCGGACCCGGTCGAGGAGGGCGACCGGGTCGCCGTCGACGCTGGAGATGCCGACCCGCATGGCGCCGCGCTCGCGCAGGTGCCGGGTGAGCGCTCGGGTGTCCACACCGCTGATGCCGACCACGCCCTCGGCGGCGAGCCGGTCCTCCAGCCCGCCGGTGGCCCGCCAGTTGGAGCCGATCCGGGCCGGGTCGCGCACCACGTAGCCGGCCACCCAGATCCGGCCGGACTCGTCGTCCTCGCCGTTGACGCCGGTGTTGCCGATGTGCGGGGCGGTCTGCACCACCACCTGGCGGTGGTAGGAGGGGTCGGTGAGGGTCTCCTGGTAGCCGGTCATGCCGGTGTTGAAGACCGCCTCACCGAAGGTCTCCCCGACGCTGCCGTACGCCTCGCCGTGGAACGTGCGCCCGTCCTCGAGGACGAGGATCGCGGGTCTCCGCTTGGTCATCGAACAGCCTTTCCGTCCAGGACCGTCGGCTCGCCGCGCAGGAAGGTCGCCACGATGCGACCCGGCAGCGTCATGCGGGCGTACGGGGTGTTGCGACTGCGACTGGCCAGCTCCGCCGGCTCGACGACGCGGCGGGCGGCCGGGTCGACCAGGGTCAGGTTGGCCGGCACGCCGGGGGCGGGATCGAGGCCGTGCCCGTCCAGCCCGGCGATCCGGGCCGGGGCGCGGGACATCCGCTCGGCGATGAGGTCCCACTGCGGCCCGAGGACGTCCAGCGCGATGGAGAGCGCCGTCTCCAGGCCGAGCATGCCCGGCCGGGCGTACGCCCACTCGCACTCCTTGTCCTCCACGGCGTGCGGCGCGTGGTCGGTGGCGACGATGTCGATCACGCCCTCGGCCAGGGCCGCCCGCAGCGCGGCGACGTCGGCCGCGGTGCGCAGCGGCGGGTTGACTTTGTAGACCGGGTCGTAGGTGGTGGCCTTCTCGTCGGTCAGCAGCAGGTGGTGCGGGGTCACCTCGGCGGTGACCTTCACCCCCCGCGCCTTCGCGTGCCGCAGCACCTCGACACTGCCGGCGGTGGAGACGTGGCAGATGTGCAGGCGGCTGCCGACGTGCTCGGCCAGCAGCACGTCACGGGCGATGATCGCCTCCTCGGCGACCGCCGGCCAGCCGGTCAGCCCGAGCCGGGTGGACACCTCGCCCTCGTGCATCTGCGCGCCCTCGGTGAGCCGGGGCTCCTCGGCGTGCTGGGCGATCACCCCGTCGAACGCCTTGACGTACTCCAGGGCCCGGCGCATCAGCTTCGGGTCGGCGACGCAGTGCCCGTCGTCGGAGAAGATCCGCACCCGGGCCGCGGAGTCGGCCATCGCGCCCAGCTCGGCGAGGCGCTCGCCGGCCAGGCCGACGGTGACCGCGCCGATCGGCTGCACGTCGACCAGTCCGGCCTCCCGGCCGAGCCGCCAGACCTGCTCGACCACGCCGGCCGTGTCGGCCACCGGCGAGGTGTTCGCCATGGCGCAGACCGCCGTGTAGCCGCCGAGTGCCGCCGCCCGGGAGCCGGACTCCACGGTCTCGGCGTCCTCCCGGCCCGGCTCGCGCAGGTGGGTGTGCAGGTCGACCAGGCCGGGCAGGGCCACCAGGCCGGTGGCGTCGAGCACCGTGGCGTCCGGCGCGGCCAGGCCGGCGCCGGTCTCCGCCACGACGCCGTCGCGGATCAGCAGGTCGGTCGGCGCGCCGCCGACCACACTCACGTTCCTGATCAGGTACGCGGTCACCGGTTGTTCCCTCCGAGCAGCAGGTAGAGGACGGCCATCCGCACGGAGACCCCGTTGGCGACCTGTTCGACGATGGTGGAGCGGGGCGAGTCGGCCACCTCGGGCGTGATCTCCATCCCCCGGTTCATCGGGCCGGGGTGCATGACGATCGCGTGCTCGGGCAGCCGGCGCATCCGCGGCCCGTCCAGCCCGTAGCGGCGGGCGTACTCGCGGGCGGAGGGGAAGTAGGAGTCGTTCATCCGCTCCCGCTGCACCCGCAGCATCATCACCACGTCCACACCGGGAAGAACGGTGTCGAGGTCGTAGGAGACGTCGGTGCCGGGGGCCAGGGCGGGAGAGATGTCGACCGGGATGAGGGTCGGCGGGCCGACCAGGGTCACCTTCGCGCCGAGGGTGGAGAGCAGCAGCACGTTGGACCGGGCCACCCGGGAGTGCAGCACGTCGCCGACGATCGCCACGTGCAGGCCGTCCAGGCGACCCAGCCGGGACCGCATCGTGTAGGCGTCGAGCAGCGCCTGGGTGGGGTGCTCGTGGGTGCCGTCGCCGGCGTTGACCACCGAGCCGTCCACCCAGTTGGCCAGCCGGTGCGGGGCGCCGGAGGCGGGGTGCCGGACGACCACCGCGTCGGCCCCCATGGCCTGGAGGGTGAGCGCCGTGTCCTTCAGGCTCTCCCCCTTGGCCACGCTGGAGCCCTTGGCGGAGAAGTTGATCACGTCGGCGCTGAGCCGCTTGGCGGCCGCCTCGAACGAGATCCGGGTCCGGGTGGAGTCCTCGTAGAAGAGGTTGACCACGGTCCGGCCGCGCAGCGCGGGCAGCTTCTTGACCTCGCGCCCGGCCACGGTGGCCATCTCGGCCGCGGTGTCCAGGATCCGGATGGCGGTGGCCGCGTCCAGGTCGGCCCCCGAGAGGAGGTGGCGAATCATGCGGCACCTCCGTGGAGCCGGACCTCGTCCGCGCCGTCCGTCTCGGCCAGGGTGACCTTGACGCTCTCGGCGAGCGCGGTGGGGATGTTCTTGCCGACGTAGTCGGCGCGGATCGGCAACTGGCGGTGCCCCCGGTCGACCAGGACGGCGAGTTGCACCGAGGCCGGGCGGCCGACGTCGCTGAGCGCGTCCAGGGCGGCCCGCACGGTGCGCCCGGAGAAGAGCACGTCGTCGACGAGGATCACCCGCCGGCCGTCGATCCCGCCCGGGGGCAGGTCGGTGGGGCCGACCGCGCGGGTGGCATGCCGGCGCAGGTCGTCGCGGTAGAGCGTGATGTCGAGCACCCCGACCGGGACGGTCACGTCCTCGAAGGTGCTGATCCGGGCGGCGAGCCGCCTCGCGAGCGGGACCCCGCGGGTGGGAACGCCGAGCAGCACGGTGTCGGCGGCGCCCTGGGTCTTCTCGAGGATCTGGTGGGCGATGCGGTCGACCACCCGCGACACGTCGGCGGCGGCGAGGATCACCTTCACCGAGGGTTGTCGCGGCGGCGACGGGTGGGCAGCCGGTGGGTAGGCCACGGCGGACCTCCTTCCCCGCCTCACGGGACGGGTCGTTAAAGGACGTCTGGTTGACTCCGGCGGGCCGCGGAGGGCCCGGACCGGGGCTTCACGCCACGTTACCAGCGGTCACCGGGCCGGCCACCGTCGGGACTGACCAGCGGGTCAGCGTGGAGAAATGCGGACAACCCGTACGCCCGGCCGCTCGGGGTCGTCACGAACACTTGACCGCGTGTCGCAATCCCCGTACCGTCACGCTCCGTAGCGATAGCTGGGAGAACCCCGAGCAGCACTGGGAGTGTCCGAATGCCCTCTGAATACGCCAAGTCGCTGGGCGCCCGCCTGCGCTCCATCCGCCAGCAGCAGGGCCTGTCCCTGCAGGGTGTGGAGGAGAAGTCGAACGGGCGGTGGAAGGCCGTGGTGGTCGGCTCGTACGAGCGCGGCGACCGCGCCGTCACCGTGTCCCGCCTGGCGGAGCTGGCCGACTTCTACCGCGTTCCCGTCTCGGAGCTGCTGCCCGACGGCAGCGGGGTGCGCCACGAGCCCACCAGCAAGATCGTTCTGGACCTGGAGCGGCTCTACGACGAGGCCTCCGAGGACCTGGCCTACGTCGCCCGGTACGCCCGCGCCATCCAGCAGCAGCGCGGCGACTACAACGGCCGGGTGCTCTCCATCCGCGCCGACGACCTGCGCGCCCTCGCGATCGTCTACGACGCCTCGCCGTCGGGCCTGATCGAGCGGCTCACCGAGCACGGTGTGCTGGTCGCCGACCCGCGCGCGTTCTTCGCGTCCTGACCTTCGCAGTCGCCCGAACGAAGGGCCCGTGCCGTCCGGCACGGGCCCTTCGTCGCGTTCGGAACTGACGCCTCAGCGGGTCGCGTACTCCGCGATGCGGCCGAGAATGCCGTTGAGGAAGCGCGGCGAGTCGTCGGTCGACATCTGCCGGGCCAGCTCGACGGCCTCGCTGATCGCCACCGCGTCGTCGATCTCGTCGACGTAGAGCAGCTCGTAGACCGCGATCCGGGCCAGGTTGCGGTCGACCGCCGGCATCCGGTCCAGCGTCCAGCCCTCGGCGTAGCTGGCGATCACCTCGTCGATCCGGTCCAGGTGCGCCGCGACGCCCTCGACCAGGCCGACCGCGTAGCCGATGTGCTCCGGGCGGGGCTTCTCGATCCGCTCCAGGTAGCCGGCGAGCACCTCGACGGGCGGCCGGTCCCGCAGGTCGGCCTCGAAGAGCACGTCCAGCGCCCGCTTGCGCGCCTTGCGGCGCGCCGGCATCTGCTGCTTGGCACCCTCGGCCATCAGGCTCGGCCGAGGTAACGGCCGTCGCGGGTGTCGACCTTGATCTTCTCGCCGGTGGTGATGAAGAGCGGCACCTGCACGGTCGCGCCGGTCTCGACGGTGGCCGGCTTGTTGCCGCCGGTCGACCGGTCGCCCTGCAGACCCGGCTCCGTGTAGGTGACCTCGAGCACGACCGAGGTCGGCAGCTCGATGTAGAGCGGCACGGCCTCGTGCGTGGCGACGGTGGCCTCGGCCTCGGGGAGAAGGTAGTTGGCCGCCTCGCCGACGGTGCCGCCGGGGACGGTGATCTGGTCGAACGTCTCCAGGTCCATGAAGACGTAGTCCTCGCCGTCGGCGTAGAGGTACTGCATGGTGCGCTTGTCGACGGTGGCGGTCTCGACCTTGGTGCCCGCGTTGAAGGTCTTGTCGACCACCTTCCCGGACAGCACGTTCTTCAGCGTGGTACGCACGAACGCACCGCCCTTACCGGGCTTGACGTGCTGGAACTCGACGACGGCCCACAGCTCGCCGTCGAGGTTGAGTACCAGGCCGTTCTTGAGGTCGTTGGTGGAGGCCATTTCCTGCCTTGATCTTCAATTGGCGGACAGACCCACGAAGTCTACTAGCTGTGTCGAACCGACTGCCCGGCGCTGGCCGGACCGGCCGCGGCGAGGTGCCGCAGGGCCAGCCGGTAGCCGTCCACGCCCAGCCCGCAGATCACCCCGGTGGCCACCGCGGAGACCACCGAGTGGTGCCGGAACTCCTCCCGGGCGTGGATGTTGGAGATGTGCACCTCGACCAGCGGGCCGCGCAGCATGGCGCAGGCGTCCCGGACCGCGATCGAGTAGTGCGACCAGGCGGCCGGGTTGAGCACCACAGCCGCACCCTCGTCGGCCGCCGCGTGCAGCCAGCCCAGCAGCTCGTGCTCGGCGTCGGTCTGCCGGACCACCACGTCCAGCCCCAGCTCGCGACCGGTCTGCTCGCACATGGTCACCAGGTCGGCGTAGCTGGTGACCCCGTAGACGTCGACCTGGCGGGTGCCGAGCCGGCCGAGGTTCGGCCCGTTGAGCACGTACACCCTCATGCGCTGATCTCCTCGTACGCCCGCGCCAGCAGCTCGTCCGACGGTGCCTCCAGGATCGCCGGGCGGGCCAGGCCGTCCAGCACCACGAAGCGCAGCCGGCTGCCCCGGGCCTTCTTGTCCACCCGCATGGCGGCCAGCAGCTCCGGCCAGGCGTCGGCCCGGTAGCCGGTGGGCAGGCCGAGCGCCGCCACGACGGCCCGGTGCCGCTCCGCGGTGGCCCCGTCCAGCCGCCCGGCCAGCCGGGCCAGGGTGGCCGCGTAGACCAGGCCCACCGCGACGGCGTGCCCGTGCCGCCAGCGGTAGCCCTCCACCTTCTCGATCGCGTGGGCCAGCGTGTGCCCGTAGTTCAGCACCTCACGCACCCCGGACTCGCGCAGGTCACCGGAGACCACGTCCGCCTTGACCCGCACCGCCCGCTCGATCAGCTCGCGGGTCACCGGCCCGGTCGGGTCCAGCGCGGCGGCCGGGTCCCGCTCCACCAGGTCGAGGATCACCGGGTCGGCGATGAACCCGCACTTGACCACCTCGGCCATCCCGGCGGCCAGGTCGGCCGGCGGCAGGCTGTCCAGCGTCGCCAGGTCGCAGATCACGCCGGCCGGCGGGTGGAAGGCGCCGACCAGGTTCTTGCCGGCCGCGGTGTTGATCCCGGTCTTGCCGCCGACGGCGGCGTCGACCATGCCGAGCAGGGAGGTGGCCACCGGCACCCAGCGCACCCCGCGCAGCCAGGTGGCGGCGACGAACCCGGCCAGGTCGGTGACCGCGCCGCCGCCCACCCCGACCACCGCGTCGGTACGGGTGAAGCCCGCCTCGCCGAGCTTGTCCCAGCAGGCCGCGGCCACGTCGACGTGCTTGCCCGCCTCGGCGTCCGGCACCTCCATGAGCAGCGGCGTCACCCCGGCCGCGCGTACCCGCTCGGCCAGCTCCTCGGCCAGCCCCTTGAGCGGGGGCGCATGCAGGAAGGCCACCCGCTCGGCGCCGGGCAGCAGCCGGGGCGGCGGGTCGAGCAGGTCGCGTCCCACCAGCACGTCGTACGGCCGCTCGCCGCCGACCGGGATCCGGGTCACCTCGTCCATCGCGGGCAGCCTAGTCGAGCGGGCGGCGCCGGGGCGGCGACTGTCCACTCCGTGGCCGACGCGGCGTCACCGGCGTTTGACCGGGCAGGAGCGGGCAGTAACGGTGGGGACGAAACCCCCAACGGCGGAGGTGCAGGCATGACCCGACCCACCATCGACGGCGCGGACATCCGGGTGCCGGCGACGATCCTCGGCGTGGGACTCGGCGGCTTCGTCGACGGCATCCTGCTCCACCAGGTGCTCCAGTGGCACCACCTGCTGAGCAGCACCGACAGCGACCGGGTCGGGATCAAGTTCTACCCCGTGGACACGGTGGCCGGGCTGAAGATGAACACGCTCTGGGACGGGCTGTTCCACACGGTCACCTGGGTGGCGGTGCTGACCGGCCTGGCCCTGCTCTACGCCCGGGTCACCCGGTCCCGGGGCCGGCTGTGGCGCTCCCCCGCGCTGTGGGGCTGGGCGCTGGTCGGGTGGGGCCTGTTCAACCTGGTCGAGGGGATCGTCGACCACCAGATCCTGGGCATCCACCACGTGCACGGCGGCCCGCACCAGCTCTGGTGGGACCTCGGTTTCCTGGCCCTCGGCGTGGTCTTCGTCGCGGTCGGCTGGGCGGTGCAGCGGCCGGCCTCCGTCGTCGACCTCTGCGCCCCGGAGCGACGGTGAGCCTCGCCCACGCCGGGCACGCAGCCGGCGGCTTCCCGGCCGCCGCGCTCGTACCCCTGGTGCTGTTCTGGGCCTACCTCGCGGCGGCGCTGCGGCAACGGGACCCGGGCCGGCCCGGGTGGGACCACCGGCGGACGGCGAGCTTCGGCCTCGGCGCGGCGCTGCTCGCCGCCGGGCTGCTGCTGCCCGTCGCCGACCTGCCCGGGCACATGGCGCAGCACCTGCTGCTCGGCATGCTGGCGCCGCTGGCCCTGGTCCTCGGCGCACCCGGCACGCTGGCGCTGCGGACGGTGGACCGGCGGGTCGGTCGCGCGGCGCTGGGGCTGCTCCGGCATCCGGCCCTCCGGGTGCTCGCCCACCCGGTGACCGGGCTGCTGCTCACCGCGGGCGGACTGTGGCTGCTGTGCCTGACCCCGCTCCACCGGGCCACCCTCACCCATCCGGCGCTGCACGGGCTGGTGCTGCTGCACTTCGTGCTCAGCGGCTACCTGTTCACCTGGTCGATCGCCGGGCCGGATCCCGGGCCGCACCGGCCCCGGGTCCCGGTCCGGCTGGTCGTGCTCGGGGCGGGGGTGGCGGCGCACGCCGTGCTCGCCCAACTCCTCTACGCCGGCCTGCTGGTGGACGTGGCGGCGACCGGGGACGAGCTGCGGGCCGGCGCGACGGTGATGTACTACGGCGGCGACCTGGCCGAGATCCTGCTCGCCCTCGCCCTGCTCGTCACCTGGCGGCCGGAGCGGGCGCCCCGGCCCGCGGCGGTCAGGGCTTGAGCAGGGCCGCGATCTCGGTGGCGATCTCCTCCGGGGTACGCCCGTCGGTGAGCACCGTCGCCGTGGCCACCTCGGCGTAGAGCGGACGGCGCTGCTCCATGAGGTGCCTGAGGGTGGCGCGCGGGTTCAGCGCCAGCAGCGGCCGGCCGGCCCCCAGGCCGATCCGCTTCACCGCGTCGGGCAGCTCCACCGACAGGTGCACCACGGTGTGCCCGATCAGCGCGGCGCGGTTCTCCTCGGCGAGGACCGCGCCGCCGCCGAGGGCGAGCACCCCCGCGTGCGAGGCCAGCCCCGCCGCCACCGCGGCCCGTTCGAGGGTACGGAAGTGCTCCTCCCCCTCGTCCACGAAGATCTCCGGGATCGGCTTGCCGGCGAGCTGCTCGATGTCGGTGTCGGTGTCCCGGAACTCGACGCCGAGCGCCCCGGCGAGCGCCCGCCCCACCGTGGTCTTGCCGGAGCCGGGCGCCCCGACCAGCACGCAGACCGGCCGGGTGCTCACTTGATCACCAGGGCGTCGAGGTAGCCGGACAGGTTCCGGCGCATCTCGGCGACCGAGTCGCCGCCGAACTTCTCCACCGCCGCCTCCGCCAGCACGAGCGCCACCATGGCCTCGGCCACCACCGCCGCGGCCGGCACCGCGCACACGTCGGAGCGCTGGTTGATCGCGGTGGCGGGCTCGCCGGTGAGCACGTCGACGGTGGACAGCGCGCGGTTCAGCGAGGAGATCGGCTTCATGGCGGCCCTCACCCGCAGCGGCTCGCCGGTGGTGATGCCGCCCTCCAGCCCGCCGGCCCGGTCGGTCACCCGACGCACGCCGGTGGCGGTGGGCAGGATCTCGTCGTGCGCCTCGGAGCCGCGGGAGCGCGCCTGCGACCAGCCGTCGCCGATCTCCACGCCCTTGATGGCCTGGATCGACATCAGCGCGGTGGCCAGCCGGGCGTCGAGCTTGCGGTCCCACTGCACGTGGCTGCCCAGGCCCGGCGGCACCCCGTACGCCAGCACCTCGACCACGCCGCCGAGCGTGTCGGCGGCCTTCTTGGCGGCGTCGACCTCGGCGACCATCCGGGCGCTGGCCTCCGGGTCGAGGCAGCGCAGCGGGTCGGCGTCGATCCGGGCGGCGTCGGACGGGGTGGGGCGCAGGCCGGGCTTGACGCCGACCGGGCCGAGCTCCACCACGTGGGAGACGATCTCGACGCCGAGGGCCTGCTTGACCAGGGCCTTGGCGACCGTGCCCACGGCGACCCGGGCGGCCGTCTCGCGGGCGCTGGCCCGCTCCAGGATCGGCCGGGCGTCGGTGTGGCCGTACTTCTGCATGCCGGCCAGGTCGGCGTGACCGGGGCGGGGGCGGGTGAGCGGGGCGTTGCGGGCCTGCCCGGCCAGCTCCTCCGCGTCGACCGGGTCGGCGGCCATCACGGTGCGCCACTTCGGCCACTCCGAGTTGCCCACCCGGATGGCCACCGGGCTGCCCAGCGTCACGCCGTGCCGGAGCCCGCCGATGATCTCGACCTCGTCCTGCTCGAAGGCCATCCGGGCGCCCCGGCCGTAGCCGAGCCGGCGCCGGGCCAGCTCGCCGGAGATCTCCCCGGTGGTCACCTCGATGCCGGCGGGCACCCCCTCCAGCAGCGCGACGAGGGCGGGTCCGTGCGATTCACCTGCAGTCAGCCAGCGCAACACAGCGGTCAGTCTGTCACGCCCGGTGTCGACCGGGTCGCCGTGCCCGCCGCGTCCCGCCCTGCGGACGCGCTCCGGTCGGCGGGCGCGCGGGGCGACCAGGGGCCTGAGCGCCGAGGCGGTGGTCAGGCCGCGGCGCGGGCCTCGGCCAGCGCGGCGCGCATCGCCTCCCGGGGCGCCGACACGCCGGTGAAGTGCTCGAACTGGCCGACCGCCTGGGCCAGCAGCAGGTCCAGCCCGGAGACCACCCGGCAGCCGGCGGCGACCGCCGCCGCGGCGAGCGGGGTGGGCCACCGGTCGTAGACCACGTCGAAAAAGACCGTTCCGGGCCGCCAGTCGAAGTTGTCCGCGAGTGGGTCGGCCACGCCCCTGGGCACCGTGGAGACCACCAGGTCGGCCCGGGCGTGCGCAGGGGCGCCGTCCCACGGCGCGCCGACCAGCGGGACGCCGGCCGCCTCGGCCGTCGGGCACAGCTCCCGCACCGCCTCGGGCCGGCGGGCCACCACGGTCACCTCGGCCGCGCCGATCCGGGCCGCCGCCGCGACGGCCGCCCGGGCGGTGCCGCCCGCGCCGAGCACCGTGACCGTGGCGCCCGCCGCGCACCCGGCGCCGGTGAGCACGTCGACCATGCCGGCGACGTCGGTGTTGTCGGCGTACCAGGTGCCGTCCGGCCGGCGTACCAGCGTGTTGGCGGCGCCGACCGCGGCGGCGACCGGCGAGGCCTCGTCGGCCAGCGCGAGCGCGGCCTCCTTGCCCGGCATGGTGACCGACAGGCCGGCCCACTCGGGGCCCAGGCCCGCGACCAGGCCCGCCAGCTCGTCGGCCGCGCACTCGATCCGGGTGTACGACCACCCGGTCAGCCCGGCCGCCGCGTACCCGGCGTTGTGGATCACCGGGGAGAGCGAGTGGGCGATCGGCCGGCCGACCACGGCGGCCTTCATCAGGTGCAGTTCTCCCCGGTGAGCACCTTGTTGTCGCACATCTGCCGCTGCAGCTTGCGGAAGTCGGCGTCGTTCGAGCCGTAGCCCATGGTGCCCTTCTGGTCCACCGTCATGAAGAAGATCCAGTCGCCGGGCGGCGGCTCCAGGGCGCCCTTGAGCGCCGCCTCGCCCGGGTTGCTGATCGGGGTGATCGGCAGGCCGGCCACGTTGTGCGTGTTGTACGGGTTCTTCAGGTCGTTGATCTCGCTCTGCAGCAGGTCGTCGGAGTCCTTCGGATCCTTGCCCTGGAGGCGGAAGTAGTAGTTGATGCCGCTGTCGATGCCGAGGCACTTGCAGCCGATCTTGCCGGCGTAGACCCGGTTGTAGATCACCCGGGAGACCTTCGGCAGGTCCACCGCGTTGACCGACTCGGCCTCGGCGATCGAGGCCGTGATCAACGCCTCGTACGGGGAGATCTTGCGCTCCTTCTGCGCCCGGTCGACGAAGTCGAGCTGCTGGGCCACGGTCAGGAACTGGTCCACCATCATCGACAGGATCTGCTCGGCGGTGGCCTTCGGCGGGATCTCGTAGGTCGACGGGTAGAGGAAGCCCTCGATGCTCTTCGGGCCCTTCTTGCCGTCCTCACGGTTGAACCAGTAGGCGGGCACGCCCAGCTTGACCGGATCCTTCGCGGCGGTCTGGAAGTCCTTGACCGGGATCTTGGTCTGCTTGGAGAGGATCTGGTAGATGTTCAGGCTGATCGCGCCCTCGGGGATGGTCACCCCGTTGACCACCCGGCTCTTCGGGTCGAGCATCAGCGTGATCACGTCCGCGGCCTTCATCTGCTTGCGGACCTTGTACCGCCCGACCTGGATGTTCTTGCTGCGCGAGTTCGCGTCGGCGGCCTCGATGAACGCCTTGGTGCTCTTCACCACCCCGGCCTCGTAGAGCGTGTTCCCGATGTCGGTGAGGGTGTCGCCGGCCTTCACCTCGACCAGCGCCTCGCCCGTGCCCCCGCCGTCGTAGTCCGGGGTGACGAAGTGGTTGCGGATCCGGTCGAAGCCGACGTACGCGCCGCCGCCGATGCCGCCCAGCAGCACGATCGCCATCAGGAGGGCGAAGATGGTCTTGCCCCGGCCGCCTCCCGACCCGCCGTTGCGCTTGCGCACGGCGCTGCGCCGGTGCCGGCCCTTCTCCCCCCTCTCCGCCTCGTCGAACCCCAGATCAAGATCGTCGATCATTGCGTCCGCCTCCGCTGCGCGTCCAGCCAGCTCTGCAGAATCTCCACTGCGGCGGCCTGGTCGACCACCGCCCGTTGGCGCTTTCCCCGGACGCCCCGTTCGGCCAGCCTACGACTAGCCACCACGGTCGACATCCTCTCGTCCGTCAGCGTCACCGGAATCGACCCCATTACATCGGCCAACCGGGCAGCGTACGCCGATACGTTCGCCGCCGCCGGGCCATGCTTTCCGGCGAGGTTGACCGGCAGACCCACCACGATCTCGACCGCCTCGTGCTCGGCGGCCAGCCGGACCAGCTCGGCGATGTCGGTGGGCACCGCGTCCGGTCCGGTCGTCAGGTCGCGGGCCAGGGTGACCAGCGGGGTGGCCAGGATGCCGTGCGGGTCGGACCGGGCCACCCCGACGCGGACCTGCCCGACGTCGACGCCGAGCCGGACACCACGGGACAGGTCAGCCATCTACCGGACACCTCCCCCCGGGTACGGGCCAGGGCGGACCCGGCGGTCCGCCCTGGCGTCGATCGGTGCGCATCATCAGGCGTCGGCGATCGCCTTCTCCACGGTGGCCAGCAGGTTCGGCGCCTCCGCCGCGGGCAGGCCACCGCCCTGGGCGAGGTCGTCGCTGCCGCCGCCCCGACCGGAGAAGGCCGCCTTGACCAGATCCTTCGCGGTCAGGCCCCGACCCCGGGCGGCCTGGTTCACGGCCACCACCAGGGACGCCTTGCCGCCCGCCCGGGCGGCCACCGCGACCACGGCCGGGCGGGCCGGGTCGATCCGGCCCCGGATCTCCTGGGCCAGGGTCCGCACGTCGTTGCCGGCCGCGCCCTCGGGCGCCTCGGTGCCGACGTACGCGACACCGCGGACGTCCTTCGCCTGCGCCGCCAGAGCCGCGGCCCCGCCCAGCACGAGCTGGGCGCGGAGCTTCTCCAGCTCCTTCTCCGCGTCGCGGAGCTGGGTGACGGTCTGCTCCACCCGGTCGGCGACCTGGTCGCCCGGCACCCGGAACAGCTCGGCGAGCCGGGATACCAGCAGGTGCTCGCGGGCCAGGAAGCCGAAGGCGTCCATGCCGACCAGCGCCTCGATCCGGCGCACGCCGGAACCCACCGACGCCTCGGAGAGGATCTTGACGAGGCCGAGCTGGGCCGAGCGGGCCACGTGCGTGCCGCCGCACAGCTCGCGGGCGTAGTCGCCGACCTCGACGACCCGGACCCGCTCGCCGTACTTCTCGCCGAACAGGGCCATGGCGCCGATCCGGCGCGCCTCCTCCTGCGTGGTGATGAAGGCGTGCACCTCCAGGTCGGCCAGGAGCACCTCGTTGACCTGCTGCTCCACGTCGTGCAACACGCTCGGCGCCACCCCCGTCGGGGTGTTGAAGTCGAACCGCAGCCGGCCCGGCGCGTTCAGCGAACCCGCCTGGGTGGCCGACTCGCCGAGGAAGTTGCGCATGGTCTGGTGCACCAGGTGGGTGGCCGTGTGCGAACGGGAGATGGCCCGCCGCCGGGACACGTCGATCTCGGCGTAGCCGGTCTCGCCGGCGCGCACCTCACCGCGGAGCACCTTGGCCCGATGCACGATCAACCCCGGCACCGGCTGCTGCACGTCGAAGACCTCGAGCTGGCCGCCGCCGACCGTGATGAGGCCCTGGTCGGGCTGCTGGCCGCCGCCCTCGGCGTAGAACGGGGTGGTGTCGAGCACCAGCTCGACCGTGTCGCCCTCGACGGCCGCGGCCACCTGGTCGCCGCCGGCCAGCAGCGCGCGCACCCGGGACTCCCGGGTCAGCTCGGTGTAGCCGGTGAACTCCACCGCGCCACCGCCGTCCAGCACCGAGCGGTACGCCGACACGTCGGTGTGCCCGGTCTTGCGCGCCTGGGCGTCGGCCTTGGCCCGGCTGCGCTGGTCGGCCATCAGCCGGCGGAAGCCCTCCGCGTCGACCTGGAGGCCCTGCTCGGCGGCGATCTCCAGGGTCAGGTCGATCGGGAAGCCGTACGTGTCGTGCAGCTGGAACGCCTTGTCGCCGGAGATCGACGCCTGCCCGGCCGACTTGGTCTCCGCGATGGCGGTGTCCAGGATCGTGGTGCCCGCCCGCAGGGTGGCGAGGAAGGCGTCCTCCTCGGCGTACGCGTACTGCGAGATCCGGCCGAAGTCCTCGGCCAGCTCCGGGTAGGACGGGGCCATGCAGTCCCGGGCCACCGGCAGCAGCTCGGGCAGCGCGCGGTCCTGGTAGCCGAGCAGGCGGACCGCGCGGATGGCCCGGCGCATGATCCGGCGCAGCACGTAGCCGCGGCCCTCGTTCGACGGGGTCACCCCGTCGCCGATCAGCATCAGCGCGGTGCGCACGTGGTCCGCGATCACCCGCAGCCGCACGTCGTCCGGGTGCGACTCGCTGGCCACGTGGCCGGAGTGCGCGCCGTAGCGCTTGCCGGTCAACTCGGCGGCGCGGGCCAGGATCGGCCGGACCTCGTCGATCTCGTAGAGGTTGTCGACGCCCTGGAGGATGGAGGCCATCCGCTCCAGGCCCATGCCGGTGTCGATGTTCTTCGCCGGCAGCTCGCCGAGGATCGGGAAGTCCTCCTTGCCGGTGCCCGGCCCCCGCTCGAACTGCATGAAGACGAGGTTCCAGAACTCCATGTAGCGGTCCTCGTCGACCGCCGGGCCGCCCTCGCGGCCGTACTCCGGGCCACGGTCGTAGAACAGCTCCGAGCAGGGGCCGCACGGGCCGGGGATGCCCATCGACCAGAAGTTGTCCGCCTTGCCCCGGCGGACGATCCGCTCGGCGGGCACGCCGACCGACCGCCAGATCTGGAACGCCTCGTCGTCGTCCAGGTAGACCGTCGGCCAGATCCGCTCCGGGTCCAGCCCGAAGCCGCCCGCCTCGACCGGCTTGGTGACCAGGTCCCAGGCCAGCGGGATGGCGCCGTCCTTGAAGTAGTCGCCGAAGGAGAAGTTGCCGTTCATCTGGAAGAACGTGCCGTGCCGGCTGGTCTTGCCGACCTCGTCGATGTCCGGCGTCCGGATGCACTTCTGCACACTGACCGCCCGCCGGTAGGGCGGGGTCTGCTGGCCCAGGAAGTAGGGGACGAACTGCACCATGCCGGCGTTGACGAACAGCAGGTTCGGGTCGCTGATGGCGGGCAGCGGAGCGGACGGCACCACGGCGTGGCCGTTGGCCTCGAAGTGGGCGAGGTACCGCCGCTTGATCTCCGCCGTCTTCATCGCTGGTGCTCCTCCGGGAAAATCTCTCGGTCACCGATCCGCGGGTCCTCCCGCAGCTCGGCGAACTCGTCGTCGTACGCCTCGCCGCGGGCGAAGGCCTCGTGGATCTCGTGCTCGCGCTCGGCCATCCCGGCCCGGACGTCGTCCACGAAGCTCCGGACCGACTCGACGAGACCGCCGGCTGACTCGGACAGCCCACTGGCGATGCCCGCCGGCGTGTACGCCTGCGCGGTCCGGGTGGCCTTGCGGACCACCAGCACTCCCACGGCCAGGCCGATGCCCAGCCAGAACAACCGCCTCATGCTCTCATCCTCCCGCTGTTCGCCGGCCGGGTCAGCGGTTGCCGCGCCTGGCGGCCCGGCGCTGCTGCTTGATGGTGTCGCGCACCTCACGCTCGGTCTCCGCGTGCCGGCGGGCGGCGGCGGCCTTGCGCACGCCGTAGCCGAACGCGGCCACCTTGACCAGCGGGTTCGCGGCGGCGGCGGAGACCACGGCGGCCAGGTTCGCCACGTTGGCGGTGACGTTCTGCGCGTGGGTGGTCATGGTGTCCACCTTGGCCAGCTGGAGGTTGACCCCGTCGAGGGAGGTCTGCACCTGCTCCAGGGCGGTGTTGACGTTCTTCACCGTGGTGTTCACGTCACCGAGCAGCGGCGCGGTGCGGTCGTTCAGGTCGGCGATCATGCGGGTCGTCGCGTCGACGGTGTGCCGCAGCCGCAGGATCGGCACCGCCAGCACGAGCACCAGCATCAGGAACGCGCCGGCCGCGATCAGCGCAGCGATCTCTCCACCACTCACGCGCATGTCCTCCTCAAGCAGTGTCCCGGGGCCTGACGCCCCGGGACGCGCGACCGTACCTACCCGGTCCGCCGCGCGCCGACCCGTGACCGGTCAACGGGCGCGGGCGGGCCCGCCAGCCCCAGACCCTACCGTCCGTGATGGAAACCGGCTCACGACGGTGAGGGTGTCAGCTCGCCGAGCGGGTCGTCGGTGAGGGTCGGGTAGGGGTCCTCGCCGGTGAGTGAGGGATCGGTGGTCGGCTGTGGTCCGGTCCGCTCGTCGTCGATCGCGTTGCGCACCTTCACCGACACCAACGAGCCGGCGCACTCCCCCGCTGCGGGCGCGGGCACCGGAGACGGCGCAGGCTCGCCCGCCACGGGTGGCGGCACGCAGGTGGGTTCGCGCACCCAGAGGTCGAGGGTGAGTTCGTCCCGGCGCCAGCAGGTGTAGCTCCCCTTGACCTTCTGCTCCGGGCAGCGGTCCACCTTCCACCGCTGCCAGCCGTCCCGGGACAGGGCCGCCTCGTAGGCCTGCGCGGTCTCCTTCCAGGCCTTCTGCGACTCGACGGTGCGTTCCCGCAGCCGGCAGTCCTGGAGGCACCACCGGCTGCCGCTGACGTTGTCCACCGTCTTCGTCGACGCCCAGGACGGCACGCTCAGCGCGTCGAGGGTGTCGAAGACCGGATCGTGGCTCAGCGTGCGCAGCCCGAAGTAGAGCGGCACGGCGCCGAGCAGCACCACGCTGACCAGGGCGAGGATGGCCATCCGCAGCCGCCGCCGCTCGCGCATCTGCCGGCGTAGCTCCGAGCGGGCGCCCCGCAGGCCGCCCACCGCGTCGTCGGCTTCCCCCGGTGCGGCCTCGGACCGGCGCAGCGCCGGTCCGGTGCCGTCCTCGGGTCCCGGCCGCGCCTCCGCCGGCGGTACGACCGCGGAGGCGCGTGCCACCGCCGGCTCCCCGGGGGGTACGACCGCCGCCGCCCGCGCCACCGCCGGCGCGCCGGGTCCCTGCGGCACGGCGCCCGGGCCACCCGTTCCGGGCCGCGTGGGCTCCGGTGCGAGCGGGTTCGCGCGGCCGGCCGGCCGCTCGTCCGGCCCCGCGGGGCGGGCCACCGAGGCGGCCGCCCGGGCCACCGGGGGACCAGCGGCCGCGGCGCGCGGCTCGCCGGGCGGGACTCCACCGTCCGGGCGGGCCGAGCCGCGGGCGGGACCCCGCGCGTCGCCGCCGGCCGGACCCGCTCCGGGGCGTCCCGGCGGAGCGGAGCGACGGCCCGCGTCGGGGCCGGTCCGCTCCGGGTCGCCCCCGGCGGGGAAGCCACCGGTACGTGCGGGGTCGCCGGCGGCGAAGCCACCGGTACGGGCCGGGTCACCGGCCGGACCACGCCCGCCGGGACGGTCGCCGATCGGCGGGCCTCCGGTCCGCGCCGGGTCACCGCCGGCCGGGAAGCCGCCGGTGCGGGCGGGGTCGCCGCCCCGGCCCCGGCCGCCGGGCCGGTCGCCGGCCGGCACACCGCCGGTGCGTGCGGGGTCACCGCCGACCGGGAAACCGCCGGTGCGGGCCGGGTCGTCGGCGGGCGGGCGGCCACCGGGCCGGCCGCCGGCCGGCAGCCCGCCGGTGCGGTCGCTGTCCGGCCGGGCGGCGCCACGGGCACCGTCGCCGGGAACGGCCGGGCCGCCGGGCCGGGCCGCGCCGCGGGCGGGGCCGGCCTGGTCGGGCTTCACGGGCGGCACGGCCGCGCCGGCGCGGCCGGTCGCGCCGCGATCGGGGCCGGCCGGCCCACCGCGCCGCGCGGCGGTCGGCTCGTCCGCTGCGGGGCCGCCGGGGCGGCGGACCGCCGGCATGGCGGGGTCGGTGTGGGGGGTGCGGCCGGCCTGGCGCAGCCAGTCGGCGGGCCGCTCGGGCCGCTGTGGGCGCGGCTCGTCGGCGGCCTCACGGGCCGCGCGGCGCGGGGCGGGCGGAGCGTCGCCGGTGGCACCGGGTCCGCCCGGCGCGTCAGCGGCGGCACGGTGGCCGGTCGGCGCGTCAGCGGCGGCGCGACGACCGGACGGAGCGTCGGGCGCGGCACGACGACCGGCTGGCGCGTCGGGCGCGGCGCGACGGCCGGCGGGCGCGTCGGGCGCGGCGCGGCGACCGGGCGCGGACGGGGCGTCGCCGGGGGCACGGTGGCCGGACGCCGTCGCCGGGTCGTCGGGAGCACCCCGGCGACCCGGCGCCGTTCCGGCGTCGTCGGCGGCCCGTCGACCGGACGGCATCGCCGCCTCGTCGGGAGCGGCCCGTCGACCACGCGGCGCGGCGGCGATGTCGGGCCCACCGCGCCCACCGGCCGGCGGCGCGGTGTCGTCCGGAACGCCGCGGTGACCGGGTGGTACCGCCGGTCCGTCGGGAGCCGCGCGGCGGCCGGACGGGGACATGGGAACGGCACCGGCTCGCCGGCCGGTCGGCGGGACGTCGGCACCGGGCCGGGGGCCGGGTGCGGCGCCGGCCGTGGCGCGGCGCGGGGTCGGGGTGGCGCCGTCCGGTCGACGCTCGGCGTCAGGACCGGCGCCGGGCACCGGCGGGGCGTTTCCGCTGCGCGGCACCACCGGCTGGTCCGGTTCCCCGGCGCGACGACGGCCACCGGGCCGACCGCCGGCACCGTCCACGGTGGGCGTGCCGGGGGTGGGGGTGGACGGTTCGGGGCGCTGCGGGGCGCGGCCACGGCGAGGCTCGGGATCGCCCGGCTGCGGCCCGCCGGCCAGCGGATCGGTGGGCCGGCCGACGCCGGGCGCGGCGGCGCGCGCCGAGGGCACGCCGGGCTCGACGGCGGCCCGCCGGCCGGCGCCGGAGACGGGGACCGCCGGATCGACGCCACCGGGCCGGGGGCCGCCGGCCGGGCCGGCGGGCGCCTCGGCGCCGTGCCGACCGCGCGGTGTGGGCGGAACCGCGTTCCGGGCAGCGTCCGGTCCCGGCCAGCCGGGACCGGGATTCGGGCCGCCGTAACCGCGTTCCGGGCCGGGACCGGCGCCCTGACCGGCGCGGCCGGAAACCGGGCCGGCGGGGGGCGCGACGCGCGGACCGGGCGGGCCGCTCACGCGGCCGGGAGCCGGCGGCTGCTGGCCGGTCGGCGCGTCCGGGTTCCGGCGGGGCGGGCGGGACGGCTCACCGGGGCCGCGGGTGGGTTCGGCGGGGCGCCGGGTCGGTTCGGGTGCGCCGGGCCAGGGGCCGTCGACCGCGCGACGCGGGGCCGCCGGATCGGGGCCGCCGGGGCGGGCGGATGGCGTGGCGGGGCCTCCCGGGCCGGCCTCGGGGGCACGGCGGGCGGGCGGGGTCTCCGGGCCGGGCCGGGTGGCCGTGGGCGGCGGAGCGGGCCGGGTGGCCGCGCCCGGGCGGGCAGCCCCGGGCGGTTCCGGCGCGGGCGGACCGGGCCGAGGCCCCGGACCGGCGGGCGGCAGCCCGGCCCCCGCGGGCGGCACGGCGCCGGCCGACTCCCCGTCCGGGCCAAGGTCGCTGCGCTGCTGCTTGGCCGTCCGGAGGTCGTCGATCCAGCCGAACTCCTCGCCGGCGGTCGCCTCGGCCGGCTCGGGGTCGGCCTTGCCCCGCCCCCACCGGCGGCCCTTGGCACGGGGGTCGCGCCGCTCGTCGGGGCCGTCCGCCGGCCGTTCGGGACCACGCGCCATCACTGCTGACCCTCCCCCACGGCGTCGCTGCCGCCCTCGTTCGCGCCGTCGGCCCGCGCGGCGTCCGCCGGGCGGCCACCGCTCACCGCCGCCTCGACCCGCGCCGGTGGCGCGGGCAGCCCGCGCACGATCCGGCGCAGCAACGGCAGCCGGGTGGCCACCGCCCGCTCCGCGCCGTGCCCGCTGGGTTGGTAGTAGTCGGTCCCGACGAGGTCGTCCGGAACGTACTGCTGGGTGACCACCCCGCGCTGGTCGTCGTGCGGGTAGCGGTAGCCGGCCCCGTGCCCGAGGCCCCGGGCGCCGGAGTAGTGGGAGTCGCGCAGCCCGCGCGGCACCGCCCCGCCGCGGCCGGCACGCACGTCGGCGATGGCCGCGCCGATGGCGGTGGTGGCCGAGTTGGACTTCGGTGCGGTGGCCAGGTGGATGACCGCCTGGGCCAGGTTGAGCTGGGCCTCCGGCAGGCCGACGTACTCGACGGCGTGCGCGGCGGCGGTGGCGACGGTCAGCGCGGTGGGGTCGGCCATGCCGACGTCCTCGCTGGCGAAGATCACCATGCGCCGGGCGATGAACCGGGCGTCCTCGCCGGCGACCAGCATCCGGGCCAGCCAGTGCAGCGCGGCGTCCACGTCCGAGCCGCGCATGCTCTTGATGAACGCGCTGGTCACGTCGTAGTGGGCGTCGCCGTCGCGGTCGTAGCGGACGGCCGCCACGTCGACCGCCTGCTCGGCGACGGCGAGGTCGATCCGGTCGGCGCCCCGCGCGGTCGCGGTGGCCGCCGCCGCCTCCAGCGCGGTGAGGGCCTTGCGGACGTCGCCGCCGGCGAGGCGGACGAGGTGGTCCTCGGCGTCGGTCGCCAGGGTGAGCGCACCGCCCAGCCCGCGCTCGTCGACGACCGCGCGGCGCAGCAGGCCGCGTACGGCGTCGTCGTCCAGCGGCTGGAGCGTCAGCAGCACGCAGCGGGACAGCAGCGGCGAGATGACCGAGAAGTACGGGTTCTCGGTGGTCGCCGCCAGCAGGGTGACCGTGCGGTCCTCGACGGCGGCGAGCAACGAATCCTGCTGGGTCTTGCTGAACCGGTGCACCTCGTCGATGAAGAGCACGGTCGGCGGGCCCCCGGCGCGGCGTTGCCGGCGGGCGGTCTCGATGACCGCGCGGACGTCCTTCACCCCGGCGGTCAGCGCCGACATGGCGACGAAGCGGCGGTCGGTGGCCCGGGCCACCAGGTGCGCGATCGTGGTCTTGCCGCTGCCGGGCGGCCCCCAGAGGATCACCGACATCGGGGCCGCGGCCTCGACGAGTTGGCGCAGTGGGGCGCCGGGCGCAAGCAGGTGGTCCTGACCGACCAGCTCGTCGATGCTGGCCGGCCGCATCCGGACGGGCAGCGGCGAATCCGCCGCGGCGGCGGTGAACCCGTCGACGCCGCCGGAACCCGCGGGGGCGCTGGGCGCTCCGGCGGGTTCGCCGAGGGTGAAGAGGGCGTCGGATTCCATCACGAGAACAGTACCGGGCCGAGCCGACGACGCTGGAATCGCGCCGCCGCCCGGCCCGGATGGTCGTTTCCGGTCAGCCCCGACCCGGACGCCGCCCCCGGTACCAGCGGCCGCCGCCGGCGCCGCGCGGGCCGGAGCCGACCCCGGCCAGGTAGAGGGAGAGCAGCAGGAAGCCGATGAGCATGAGGGTGTGGGTGTTGAACAGGTCGGGCGCGCCGAAGTTCGTGTTCAGGAAGTCGATCAACAGGGCGAAGCCGAACACGATGGCCGCGAGAATGGCGAGCATGGTCGTTCCTCCGGTGGGGGGTCCCAGTAGGTCGGCGACGGATGTACCCAATCGGTCTGTTCGTCAATCTCCACCGTGGAACGCCCGTACCGAGGACGGCGGTTTCCGGTCAGCGGTCGGTGGCGAGGATCGCGTACCGGACGGAGTCCCACCAGGAGCCCCGGACCAGCAGGTGGTCCCGGCTGATCCCCTCGCACCGCATGCCGGCCTTCTCCAGCACCCGCCGGGAGGCGACATGGTCCGGCCGGGTCGTCGCCTCCACCCGGTGCAGCCCCACCGCCCCGAACGCCAGGTCGAGCAGCTGGCCGGCGATCTCGGTGCCGAGCCCTCGGCCCCAGTGGTCGGGGTGCACCACGTAGCCGATCTCGCCGCGCAGGTGCGGCACGCTCTCCACGGTCAGGGTGCCCAGCCCGAGCAGCCGGTCACCGTCGACGGCGGCCAGCCGGTACGCCGGCCGCGGCTCGCCGCCCGCCTCCTCCCGCCAGGTCGACAGGGCGGCCTGGACCTCGTCCCGGGTGGGCGCCAGCTCGTCCAGCACCCGGTCCAGCACCCGCGGCTCGGTCAGCATCGCGTGCAGCGCGGGCACGTCGCCGTCGGCCCATTCCCGCAGCACACAGCGCGGGCCGGTCAGGCGCACCGGTCGTACGGAGTGGATGGGGGTCACCAGTTCTCCTCTCGTAGGCTGGCCGCATGATCGCTGCCGACCAGGTCCTGCTGGGCCGGGACACCCTGGTCGCCGCCACCGGCCACCACCCGTACGCCCGGCACGCCCTCTGGCGCGACCGGGAGGCGTGGGGCTGGCGGCGGGACGGGGCGGTCGGCTGGCTGCTCCCGCCGGAGCACGGGCCGGCCGGCGGCGCGCTCGGGGCGGCCGGGCCGGCGCTGGACGTCTTCGCGGGTCTGGTGGCGGACGGGACGCTGCACTCGGGCCAGTGGCTGCACCTGCCCCGGACTGATCCGGCGGAGGTGGCCGGCCGGCTCACCGTGGCCCGGCTCGACGAGTGGGACTTTCTCTGGACCACCACCGCGCCGCCGGTGCAGCCGGAGGAGGAGCGCGTGGTCCGTCTCACCGAGGCCGACCATCCCGCGCTGGCCGCCCTGATCGAGGAGGCCTTTCCCAGCACGACGTCCCGCCCGGGCGACCCGCGCGTCGTCGACTGGTACGGCATCCGCGACGGCGACCGGCTGGTGGCCTGCGGCGCCGACCGCAGCCGCGGCGACATCGGCTTCCTGGCCGGGCTGACCGTGGCGCCCGACCGCCGGGGCCGCGGGCTCGGCGCGGCGCTCACCGCCGGGATGACCCGCGCCCTGCTGGCCCGGCACGACCAGGTGGCGCTCGGCGTCTACACCGTCAACGTCGGGGCGATCCGGCTGTACCGCCGGCTCGGCTACACCGGCACCGAGCCCCGCACCTCGGTCCACCTGGGCTGATCCACCGACCACGACCACCTCCGACTGCGGCTTCCCCGTTCGTCCGGCCTGGCCACCGCGCCGGTCCGGTGGCTTCCCCACCCCCCGGCCCCGCCACCTTCGCCGGGCCGGAGCGGCGGGGCCGGCCACGGGGCGGTCAGTCCGACCGGGCGGGCGCCGAGACGGCGACCGTGACGGGGTCCACCGGGCCGGCGGGGTCGAGTGCCGGGCCGGGATGGCCCGGGCCGGCGGCCGCGCCCTCGGGACCCTGCTCACCCGCGTCGGGCTCCGCCCCCGGCCCGGGCGTCCGGCGTGCGGCCCGCCAGGCGGGCAGGTAGAGCGGGGCGGCCACGGCGAGCACCACCCCGCCGACCAGCATGGCGACGGTGATGCTGGTGGCGTCGGCCAGGGCGGTCAGCACCACCGCACCGAGCGCGCCGGCCGGCTGGGCCATCATCGAGTTCAGCGAGAGCACGCTGGTCCGGTACGGGCCGTCGACCTGCCGGTGCAGCAGCCCCATGTGCAGCGGGTTCGACGCGCCGTGCACGGTGTAGCAGGCCAGGTAGGCGATGAGCACGCCGACCGGGCCGGCGAGCAGGCCCATCCCGACCACGGTGACGCCCTGGAGGACTCGCATGAGCGCGGCGGCGGGCGCCGCCCCGAGCCGGCGCAGCAGCAGCGGGGTCAGGGCGGCGCCGGCCGCGTTGGCCAGCCAGGCCGCGGAGCTGGCCGGGCCGAGCAGCGCGGCGGCCCGGTCGGCGTCGCCGACCACCTCGGCGAGGCGCACCGGCAGCAGCGACTCGAAGGTGATCATGCCGAAGCCCCAGAACAGCTCGACGGCGACCAGGGCGAGCAGCACCCGGTTGCGGCGCAGCAGGCCGACGGCCTGGCCGACCATCCGGGGCGCCTCGGCCACCGAGGCCCGCACCGCGGCGGCGCCCTGGGCGGGCCGGTGCTCGACCAGCAGCAGGGTGAGCGCGACCAGCGCGGCTGCCTGCAGGGCGATGGCCACCAGCACGGGCAGGGCCAGCGCGCTGAGCGGTCCGACCGGGCCGAGCGCTACCAGGCCGCCGCCGAGCAGCGCGCCGGCGCCGATGGCGACGCCGATGACGGTGCCGGCCCAGCCCAGGCCGCGCTCGTACTCGGCCTCCGGGTCGGCGGCCAGGGTGGCGTCGACGTACCAGGACTCCAGCGGGCCGCTGTCGAGCGCCCGGTAGATCCCCTGCAACGCCCAGACCAGGAAGAACATCCAGAACGAGTCGGCGACCACGAAGAGCACCAGCGAGACCAGGCAGACCACCCAGGCGGCGAGCAGCACCGGCTTGCGGCCGAGCGCGTCGGCGAGGCCACCGGTGGGCAGCTCCAGCGCCAGGACCACCAGGCCCTGCGCGGTGGCCACCAGGCCGATCTGGGACAGCGACAGGCCACGCTCATGCATCAGCAGGATCATCACCGGGGTGAGCAGGCCGGTGGGCAGCCAGCGCAGGCCGTAGAGCGTGAGGTAGCGGAACCGGACCTGGCGTACGGAGAGCGCGGTCACCGGAACTCCTTGAGCATGGGGTAGGTGGCGAGGTAGATCTGGACCGACTCGGCGCCGGGCTCGGCCGGATCGGCCTCGTTCCGGTGGCGCTCGAGCAGCGCCCAGACCTCGGCCTTGATCTCCTCGAGCCGGGCGGCCGGGATGGTCATGAAGATGTCGCTCATGCCGAAGGCGTCCCGCCACTCCGGCGCCCACTCGTGCTGGGTGGCGAACCACTGCTCCGCGTGGTGGGCCAGGAGGCGCACCTGGTCGCCCTGGATCCAGTCGATCGCCGCGCGGGCGTCGGGGTCGTCGTCGAAGTCGGTGGGTTCCCAGTTGGTGACGTCGTGCGCGGCCTGCCACCAGCGCTGCCGGCCGGTGCCCCGCTCCGGGTCCTCCACGACCAGCCCCACCTCGGCGAGCTGGCGCAGGTGGTAGCTGGTGGCACCGGTGTTGGTGCCGAGCAGCTCGGCGAGCGTCGTAGCGGTCGACGGGCCCTTCACCCGCAGGGCGCCGACCAGGCGCATCCGCAGCGGGTGGGCCAGCACCCGCACCTGTCGATGGTCCAGCCGCACCTCGCGCGGCTCGGGACGCGACCCCTCGTTCTCCATGCCTTGCACAATATCTGTGCACAGTTCTTATGCACAAGAGTTGTGCACAGAAACTGTGCACCGACAGGTCAGGCCAGCACCTCGGTGATTCCGCGCAGCCGGGTACGCAGCAGGCCGGCGGCACGGGACGAGTCGAGGCGCACCTCGGCAGGGCGGTGCAGGCCGGCTTCGGCGATGGTCGCCGTCTTGAGGCCGGCCGGGTCGAGGCCCTCGTGACGGGCCACCAGCAGCCCCATCTCGGCGCGGCTGACCGCGTCCGGGCCGGCCACGTTGAGCGTGCCGGCCAGGTCGGTGGGCACCAGTTCGAGCACCGCCGCGGCCAGGTCGGTCACGTGCACGGGGCAGCGCGCCTCGTCGGTGAAGAGGACGGCCCGGCCGGCCAGGGCGTCCCGGCAGAGCTGGATCTGCTTGCTCCCCTCCCCCACGATCAGCGACGTCCGCACCAGCAGCGCCCCGGGGTCGAGCGCCCGCACCGCCGTCTCGGCGGCCGCCTTCGCCGCCCCGTACGGGTGCAGCGGCGTGGGCACGTCGTCGTCGGCGTACGGCGTCGGCCGGCCGGCGTGCAGCGCGTCGCTGGACAGGTGCACGAGCCGCGCCCCCACCTCGGCGGCGGCGCACGCGATGTGGGCCGCCCCGTCCGCGGTGACGCTCCAGTCGTCGTAGCGGTAGGGGGTGGCGACGACGGCGTCGGGGCGTACCTCGGTCAGCAGCGCGCGCACCGCGGCGCGGTCGGTGACGTCGAGCCGGCGCGACACCACGCCCGGCACCGCGACGGCGGCCGAGTGGTACGTGCCGACCACCCGGTGCCCGGCCGCCACCGCCTGTCGGCACACCTCGGAGCCGAGGAAGCCGCTGGCCCCCACCACGAGCAGGTTCATCCCGTCCTCCAGACGTCGAAAGGCCCGCGCCATCATGACGCGGGCCTGTCGTCGACTCGGGATCAGGTGGGGTCGGCCACCGGGGCGGCCGGGCCGGCGGTGCCGGCGTGCGGGCCCGTGGGCGCCTTCGGCTTGGCGTCGATGCCGGCCTCGGTGCGCTGCTGGGCGGTGATCGGCGTCGGCGCGCCGGTCAGCGGGTCGAAGCCGCCGCGGGTCTTCGGGAAGGCGATGACCTCGCGGATCGAGTCCGCGCCGGCCAGCAGCATGCAGACCCGGTCCCAGCCGAAGGCGATGCCGCCGTGCGGCGGGGCGCCGTACTTGAACGCCTCCAGCAGGAAGCCGAACTTGTCCTGCGCCTCCTCGGCGGTGATGCCGAGCAGGTCGAACACCCGCTGCTGCACGTCGCCGCGGTGGATACGGATCGAGCCGCCACCGATCTCGTTGCCGTTGCACACGATGTCGTACGCGTAGGCCAGCGCCCGGTCCGGCGCCTCCTCGAACCGGTCCACCCACTCGGCGTTCGGCGAGGTGAAGGGGTGGTGCACGGCGGTCCAGCCGCCCTCGTCGGTCTTCTCGAACATTGGCGCGTCGACCACCCAGCAGAACGCCCAGGCGCTCTCGTCGACCAGCTTGGCCCGCTTGGCGATCTCGATCCGTGCGGCGCCGAGCAGCTCCTGCGCCTCCCGGGCGTCGGCGCCGGCGGCGAAGAAGACGGCGTCGCCCGGCTTCGCGCCGACCGCGTCGGCCAGGCCGGCCAGGTGCGCCTCGGAGAGGTTCTTGGCCACCGGGCCGCGCGCCTCGCCGGTTTCCGCGTCGAGCACCACGTACGCCAGGCCCCGCGCACCGCGCGCCTTGGCCCAGTCCTGCCAGCCGTCCAGCTCCTTGCGGGTCTGGCTCGCGCCGCCCGGCATGACCACCGCGCCCACGTAGCCGCCCGCGTCGATGGCGCCGGCGAAGACCCGGAACTCGGTGCCGCGCAGGTAGTCGGTCAGCTCGGTCAGCTCGACGCCGTAGCGCAGGTCCGGCTTGTCCGAGCCGTACCGCGACATGGCGTCGTGCCAGGTGATCCGCGGGATCGGCCGGGGGATCTCGTAGCCGGCCAGGTCGGACCAGAGCGCCGCGACGATCGCCTCGCCGAGGTCGATCACGTCGTCCTCGGTGACGAAGGACATCTCGATGTCGAGCTGGGTGAACTCCGGCTGCCGGTCGGCGCGGAAGTCCTCGTCCCGGTAGCAGCGGGCGATCTGGTAGTAGCGCTCCATGCCGCCGACCATGAGCAGCTGCTTGAACAGCTGCGGCGACTGCGGCAGCGCATACCAGCTGCCCGGCTGGAGGCGGACCGGCACCAGGAAGTCGCGGGCGCCCTCCGGGGTGGAGCGGGTCAGCGTCGGCGTCTCGATCTCCAGGAAGTCCCGCTCGTGCAGCACCGAGCGGGCGAGCTGGTTGGCCCGCGAGCGCAGCCGCATGGCCTTCGCCGGGCCGCCGCGACGCAGGTCGAGGTAGCGGTACTTGAGCCGGATGTCGTCGCCGGCCTCGATCTGGTCGTCGACCGGCAGCGGCAGCGGCGCGGCCTCGGAGAGCACCTCCAGCGCGGTGGCGGTCACCTCGACCTCGCCGGTCGGCAGGTCGGGGTTCTCGTTGCCCTCGGGGCGGCGGGTCACCTCGCCGGTCACCTTCACGCAGAACTCGTTGCGCAGCGCGTGCGCGTCCTCCTCGCGGAAGACCACCTGCACGACGCCGGAGGCGTCGCGCAGGTCGACGAAGATGACACCGCCGTGGTCGCGCCGGCGGGCCACCCACCCGGCGAGCGTCACCGTCGAGCCGGCGTCCGCGGCGCGCAGGCTTCCGGCATTGTGGGTACGGATCACGGCTTGCGTCTCCTCATCTGGTCCACCTCTGCTCCCCGCATTCTGTCAGGGCGGGCGGGCCGGCTCCCGGGCACCCGCCAGGCCGGCCCTGCGCCGAACCCCGGACCGGGGCCGGGCCGGGCGGTTACCGTGGCCGGGTGCGTGCCGTACCGAGCTGGGCCGTGGCCACGGCCGCGGCGGCGCCCGTCCTGCTGGTGGCGGGCTGGACGGCGGCGGGCGCACGGCAGCCGGCGGGCTACGACCCGGTCCGGGACACGATCAGCGAGTTGGCCGGCGAGGGCGCCACCGATTCGTGGCTCATGGCGGGCTGCCTGGTGCTGCTCGGCTGCCGCTACGTGGGCACCGCGCTGGTCCTGCACGCGGCCGGGCTGCCCAGCCGGTTCCTGCTCGCGCTCGGCGGGACCGCCACCATCGCGCTGATCGCCTTCCCCCGGCCGCAGGTCGGCGGTTCGCCGGCGCACGGGACGGTGGCGACGGTCGCGGTGCTCGCCCTGTCGCTCTGGCCGGCCGGGTCGGCGCTGCGGCTGCCCCGGGCCGTGCGGCGCGGCGTGGCCGCCTCGCCCGCCGGCACGCCGCCGTGGGCGTTCCGCCGGCCGGTGGCGCTGGCCGCGACCGCGCTGCTGCTGGTCCTCTTCGGCTGGTTCGTCGTCGAGGTGACCGGCGGGTCGCGGACCGGGCTGGCCGAGCGGGTGGCCGCGCTGGCCGTCGCGCTCTGGCCGCTGGCCGCGGTCCTCTCCGCCCGCCGGGCGCACCGCCGCTGGTCGGCGCGGCGACCGGACCTGCCGGTGGCCGGCCCGCCCCGGCCGGGCGGGCCGCCGGTCAGTCCGGGTCGGCCGGGAGCAGGTGGTTGACCCGTACGTCGTCCTCGGCCAGCGCCCGGGCCCGTTCCTCGGCGGCCCGGTCCGCCCCGGTGAGCCGGCCGCCGTGCTGGCGCAGGTGCTCCTCCCAGGACGGCACCTGGTAGACCTCGACGAAGCCGTGCGTCCGCTCCCCGGCCCGGAACAGCCCCCAGCGCATCGCCCCGCTCCGCCGCCGGGACCGGCCGACCGCCCGCATCGCCTCGACGAAGTCGGGCTGCCGTTCCGGGCGAACCGTGTAGGAGACGGTGACCAGCACCGGGCCGCCGCGCGGCTGCGGCTCCAGGGCCAGGTTCGGCTCCGGCCAGTAGATCGCCGGGTCGCGGTCCACGCCGCGGGTCTCCCGCAGCGGCCAGAGCAGCACGCTGAGCGCGCCGACCGCCATCACCACGGCGGCCGCGGTGAGCGCCCCGACCAGGCCGCTGACCTCGCCGAGCGCGCCCCAGGCGACCGCGCCGAGCGCCTGCCCGCCGGCGAAGAACATCTGGTAGACCGACAGGCCGCGGGCGCGTACCCAGCCGGGGAGGAACAGCTGCATCGCGGCGTTGACGCTGGACAGCACGGTCATCCAGGCCAGCCCGGCGGGCACCAGCGCGGCCACCGCCACGGCCGGCTCCGGCACCAGCGCGAGCACCAGCAGCACTCCGGCGTAGAGCAGGCCGGCGAGGAGCAGCAGCCGGTTGCTGGAGAGCACCCGGCGGACCCGGGGCAGCACCAGGGCGCCGGCCACCGCGCCGACGCCGAGCGCGCCGAGCAGCAGACCGTACCCGCCGGCGCCCAGGCCGAGCCGACGGCTGGCGACCAGCGGCAGCAGCGCCCACAGCGCGCTGCCCGGCACCACGAACAGGGCGGCGCGCAGCAGGATCCGGCGGACCACCGGGGAGTGCCGGACGTACCGGCCGCCGGCCCGCAGCGCCGCGGTGAACCGTTCCGGCGTCGGCTCGGTGTCCGGCCGGTCGGGATGCCAGCGCAGCAGCGCCAGCGCGAAGACCGCGAACGAGACGGCGTTGACCGCGAAGACCAGCGCGACGCCGGCCCGGGCCACCAGCACGCCGGCCACCGCGGGCCCGACCGAGCGGGCCAGGTTGACGCTGATCGAGCCGAGCGCCGAGGCGGAGACGAGCTGCGCCCGGGGCACCAGTTCGGGGATCACCGCCTGCCAGGCGGGCAGGGTGAGCGCCTGCCCGATGCCGAGGCCGAAGGTGAGGGTCAGCAGCAGGGCCGGCGGCATCCGGTCGGCCGAGGTCAGCGCCGTGAGCAGGACGCCGACCGCGACCAGGAAGCCCTGCACGGCGATCAGTAGCCGCCGCCGGTCGAAGGTGTCGGCGAGGGCGCCGGCCGGCAGGGCGAGCAGCAGCACCGGCAGCATGCTGGCGGTCTGCACCAGGGAGACCAGGGTCGGCGCGTTGGGCTGGTCCACCAGCAGCCACTGGGCGCCGACGGTCTGCATCCAGGTGCCGACGTTGCTGGCCAGCACGGCCAGCCAGAGGCTGCGGAACGCGGCGATCCGCAGCGGCGCCCAGGCGGACGCCGGCTGCGTGGGTGGGGTGGTCACGGGCGTGCTCACCGGGCGGAACGTACCCCGCCCGGCGGCGCTCAGTCCGGAGATCCACGAACGCGGACGGGCCGCCGGTCGCCCGGCGGCCCGTTCGCGTGCGGTCGATCAGTAGACGCTGACGCCGTAGACGCTCAGCGGCTCGGTGACCGGCTGGAAGTAGGTGGTGCCGCCGGAGGAGCAGTTGCCGCTGCCACCGGAGGTGAGACCCAGGGCGGTGCTGCCGGCGAAGAGCGAGCCGCCGCTGTCGCCGCCCTCGGCGCAGACGTTGGTCCGGATGAGGCCGGAGACGCTGCCCTCGGCGTAGTTCACGGTCGCGTTGGTGGCGCTGACGCTGCCGCTGCGCAGGCCGGTGGTGCTGCCGCTGCGCCGGACGCTCTGGCCCACGTACGCGTTGCCGGCCGTGGTGATGTCCTGGTAGCTGCCGTTGTAGAGGTAGACGTTGCCGGGCGGCGTGCTGCCGTTGGTGTAGCGCACGATGCCGTAGTCGTTGCCCGGGAAGCTGGTGCCGGCCCGGCTGCCCAGCACGGTGGTCTGGCTGGAGTTCGAGTACCAGGTCGAGCCCAGGTTGGTGCAGTGCCCGGCGGTGAGGAAGTAGTAGGTGCTGCCGCTGCGGACGTTGAAGCCCAGCGAGCAGCGGTAGCCGCCGGTGTAGATGGCCTGGCCGCCGGAGAGGCGCTTGCTGAGCACGCCGGGCTCGGAGACGATCCGCGTCGCGCCGTTGGTGCGCGAAACGGCGGCCTTGACCTTGTCCAGCTTGGCGCCGGTCACGGTGCTGTCCACGGAGACGACGACCTGGTTGGTGGCCGGGTCGGTCCACCAGGCGGTGCCCGGGATCTTGGCGGACCGCTCCAGCTCGCTGGTGGCCGCCTTGAGCTGGGCGGCGCCCCGGGTGACGAGCTTCGGGGTGGCGCCCGCGGCGCGGACCTGGCGGGCGGCCGCGGCGTCGGTCACCGCGACGATCATTGTGCCGCTGCTGTCGGCGTACGCGCCGGCCGCGCGGTCACCGAGCTTCGTGGCGAGGGCGGCGGCGGCGTCGGGCGAGGCGGGCGAGGCGGGGGCCGCCTGGGCGGGTGCGCCGAGCAGTGATCCGGTGACCAGGGTGCCGGCCACCGCGACGACAACGGCGCGGCGGAGCGTGGACCTCGTGGGTCGCATGTAACAACCTCCGGATGGGGGTGACGGGCACTGTCATGCGGACGTGCCCGGGGACAACCCGGCCGACCTGGGGAAACCGGCCGGGTCACCAAAGTATTCACATATTTAAGATCCTAAGCAAGACATGACTTTGCCCGAATTCGCAGGGCCGCGCGATGTAACCGCGAAGCAACATCAACGACATCGGCTGTCAGAGCCGGCCGGCGCGTTCAGACCCGGCGGCGAGCCCCCGGGCCGGGGCGCGGCACCACGTCGCGCGGGTCGGTCACCTCGTGCCCCTCGGCGCACCGCAACGCCGGCCGCACCTCGGCGCCGCAGTCGCGGTGGGTTACGGCCAGCGGCGGACCCTCCGGGTCGGCCAGGTAGCGATCACCCCAGCCGAGCACCGCCACCAGCACCGGCCAGAGGTCGAGTCCCTTGTCGGTGAGCCGGTACTCGTGCCGCAGCCGGCTGCCCGGCTCCCGGTACGGCTCCCGGCGCAGCACCCCCTGCTCGACCAGCATGGCCAACCGGTTGGTGAGCACCTGCCGGGGGATGCCGGTGCGCACCCGCATGTCGTCGAAACGGCGCACGCCGTTGAAGACCTCCCGGAGCACGACCAGGGTCCACCGCTCGCCGAGGATCTCCATGGCGCGGGCGATGGTGCAGTTCTCCACCGACCAGTCCAGTGCCGCGGGTCTCATGCCGACCAGGCTAGGTCTGATTGACAGACTCAGCAATGCGCTGCGAGGCTGAGTCCATGACACAGACGCAGGAGCGCAGCCGCACGTTCACCTGGTCCGACCCGGTCGCCGGGGCCGCGCACATCGGCCGGCGCGGCGGCCTGGAGTTGCTGCGCGCGATGATCGCCGGGGAACTGGCCGCACCGCCGGTCATGCACCTCATCGACATGGCCCGGATGGAGGCGGACGAGGGTCGCGTGGCGGTCGAGCTGGTGCCGCAGGAGTTCCACTACAACCCGCTGGGCACCGTGCACGGCGGCGTCCTCTCCACGCTGCTGGACACCGCCGCCGCGTGCGCCGTGCACACCACCCTGCCGGCCGGCGTCGGCTACACCTCGCTGGATTTGAACGTGAAGTTCCTCCGCCCGGTCACGGTCGCCAGCGGCACCCTGCGCTGCGAGGGCACGGTGCTCCAGCGCGGCCGCCGCATCGCCCTGGCCGAGGCCCGGCTGACCGACGCGCGGGACCGGCTGATCGCCCACGCCACGTCGAGCTGCCTGATCTTCCCCCTCGACCAGCCCGCCTGACCCGGGCCGCGGCGCGAGAGCCGCTCCCGGCACCGGCCGCGGTCCCGAGAGCCGGCGGCGGCCGCGCCCGGGGCCCGCGCTCAGCGGGCCGCGGCGAGGCGGGCGGCGCGGGCCGCGCGCTTCTCCTCGAACCGGGACGCCTGGGTCTCCAGGCTCTCCAGCTGGGCGGCGATCTGGTCGCGGGCGGCCTCGCCGTCGGCGTCCAGCCCGGTCACCTCGAAGAGATTCCACTGGCGCAGCACCGGGACCACCACCTCGTCCCGGTGCTGGCGCAGGTCGTAGATGCCGGCCAGGGCGATCGCCACCGACTTGCGGGCGAAGCCGTCGATGCCGACGCCCGGCATCTGGAAGTCGGCCAGCACGTCGGCCACGGCTCGCATGGCCTGGCTCGGTGCCAGCTCGAAGGCGGCGCCGAGCAGGTTGCGGTAGAAGACCATGTGCAGGTTCTCGTCGGCCGCAACCCGGGCCAGCAACGCCTCACAGGTCGGGTCGCCGGTCGCCCGGCCGGTGTTGCGGTGCGAGATCCGCGTGGCCAGTTCCTGGAACGAGACGTACGCCAGCGAGTGCAGCACCTCGTCGTCGTGGGTGTTGACGTAGCCCGCCGACATGTGCGTCATCCGGGCCTGCTCCAGGACCACCGGGTCGACCGCCCGGGTCACCGTCAGATAGTCGCGGATCGCCGTGCCGTGCCGCCCCTCCTCGGCGGTCCACCGGTGCACCCAGGTCCCCCACGCGCCGTCCCGTCCGAACAGCGTGGCGATCTCGTGGTGGTACGAGGGCAGGTTGTCCTCGGTGAGCAGGTTGACGATCAGCGCCGTCCGCGCCACCTCGGGGATGGTCGAGTCCCCCTCTGTCCACGGCTCGCCGCCGAGCGGGCCGTCGAAGGTCCGCCCCTGGCTCCACGGCACGTACTCGTGCGGGAACCACTCCTTGGCCAGCGACAGGTGCCGGTCGAGGTTCTTCTCGACCACGGGTTCGAGTTCGAGGAGCAGGGCGGTCTGGCTGAGCACGGTCACGGCGATCTCCCTACGGTGGCGTAACTTACGCCACCGTAGGTCCAATCGGCGTCAGACGCCAGCCGCAGCCGGCCCGACCAGCGGCTTCAGGTCGGCCCGGGGCGGCGTCCACTCCCCCGCCGCGGCGGCCACCTGCTCGCCCGAACGGATGTCCTTCACCTCGTCGCCATCTGCCCCGGGGAACCAGACGTACGGGATGCCGCGCCGCTCGGCGTACCGGATCTGCTTGCCGAACTTCGCGGCGCTCGGCGACACCTCGGTCGGGATGCCCCGGGAGCGCAACGCCTCGGCCACCCGGTTGCTGGCCGCCCGCTCCTCCTCGGCGGTCACCGCGACCAGCACGCAGGTCGGCACGTCCCGCGAGACCGACAGCGCGCCCGCGCCGAAGAGCAGGCCGAGCAGCCGGGTCACCCCGATCGAGATGCCCACCCCGGGGAAGCGGGTGGCGCCGGAGCTGGCCAGGTTGTCGTACCGGCCGCCGGAGCAGACCGAGCCGAACCGTTCGTAGCCGATCATCTGCGTCTCGTAGACCGTGCCCGTGTAGTAGTCGAGGCCGCGGGCGATCCGCAGGTCGGCGACGCAGAGACCGGGCGAGTGCGCGGCGGCGGTCTCCACCACCGCGACCAGCTCCGCGATGCCCTCGTCGAGCAGCGGGTCGGTCACCCCGAGGGCGCGCACCGCGTCGGCGAACGAGGCGTCCGGCGCGGAGATCTCGGCCAGCGCCAGGCACGCCTTCGCCTGCGCCTCGCTCGCCCCGGCGGTCTCCGCCAGCAGCTCGGCGACCTTCGCCGGGCCGATCTTGTCGAGCTTGTCGACGGCGCGCAGCGCCGCCTCCGGGTCGGTCAGCCCGACGCCCCGGTAGAAGCCCTCGCAGATCTTGCGGTTGTTCACCTGGACGCGCACCGGCGGGATCGGCAGCGAGCGCAGCGCGTCGCCGATCACCAGCGGCATCTCCGCCTCGTGGTGCGGGGCGAGGGTGTCCCGGTCGACGATGTCGATGTCGGCCTGGAGGAACTCCCGGTAGCGGCCCTCCTGCGGGCGCTCACCCCGCCACACCTTCTGGATCTGGTAGCGGCGGAACGGGAACTGGAGCTTGCCGGCGTTCTCCAGCACGTACCGGGCGAACGGCACGGTGAGGTCGAAGTGCAGGCCGAGCGCGTCGTCACCGGCCGGACCGTCGGTGTCCGCCTGGAGCCGGCGCAGCACGTAGACCTCCTTCGAGGTCTCCCCCTTGCGCAGCAGCTGGTCCAGGGGCTCGACCGAGCGGGTCTCCAGCGGCGCGAAGCCGTACAGCTCGAAGGTGGCGCGGATCCGGTCGAGCACGAACTGCTCGATCATGCGCTGGGCGGGCGTCCACTCCGGGAAACCGGAGATGGGCGTGGGCTTGCTCATCGCGTACTCCTTGGGCGCCGCGCGGGACCGCGCGGTGAGGTCGTGGGTCGCGGCCGGGTTACAGGCCGCGGGTGGGCGCGGCCGGGCGCGCGCCGCCGATGCCCGACACCTCGACGAGGTACGGGTTGGTCGCGCGCTCGCGGCCGATGGTGGTCTGCGGGCCGTGGCCGGGCAGGACGACGGTGTCGTCGGCCAGCGGGAGAACCTTCTCCCGGAGGCTGGCCAGCATGCGGGGCATGCTGCCGCCCGGCAGGTCGGTGCGGCCGATCGAGCCGGCGAAGAGCACGTCACCGGAGAGGCAGATCTGGTCGGCCTCCCAGGGCGAGCCGGCGCCGGGCATCCGGAACAGCACCGACCCGCCGGTATGGCCGGGGGCGTGGTCGACGGTGATCTCCAACCCGGCCAGCGACAGCGTCGCGCCGTCGGTCAGCTCCGCCACGTCCTCCGGCTCGGCGTACGGCAGCCGCCCGCCGAAGAGCTGGGTGAGGTCCATCGAGAGCGCCTTGGCCGGGTCGGCCAGCAGCTCCCGGTCCTCCGGGTGGACGTACGCGGGGATGCCCCGCGCGCCGCAGACCGGGGCCACCGAGAAGGTGTGGTCGAGGTGGCCGTGGGTGAGCAGCACGGCGGCCGGGTGCAGGCGGTGCTCGGCGAGCACGGCGTCGAGCCGGTCGAGGACCCCGATGCCGGGGTCGAGCACCACGCACTGCTCCCCCGGCGCGGTCGCCACCACGTAGCAGTTGGTGCCGAAGGCGTCCGCGGGAAAGCCGGCCACGAGCACGTCCGCTCCCCTTCCGTCCGGTCGTCGTCCCTGTCGGTAGCCTAGTCGCACGGGCGACCGGGTTTCGCCGACCACCGGCCCCAGTCGCCCCGCCAGGCACAGTGACAACGCCCGATAAACCGAGGCCGGACCTCGTACACCACTTTCCCAGCCGGTACCCGTACACTCTGGCGGGCGTGTGGCGTGGCGCACCCCCGCGACAGCGGGCGGACAGCGCCCGGCGCCGGCGAGGACCAGGGTAGAGGAAGGGGAGCACGGGTGGCTTCCAGCAGGGACCGGCAGCGCAAACTGGCGCGGGCCAAGCTCGACCGGCAGCTCGCCCGGCGGGCCGCGGCCACCAAGCGCCGCCGGCAGATCCAGGCCGGCGTCGGCGCCGCCGTGGTGCTCGCGCTCATCGTGGTCGGCTCGGCCTGGGCGCTCGGCGCCTTCGACTCCGAGCCGAAGAAGCAGGCCGCCGAGGACACCTGCCTCTGGACGCCGCAGGACGCCACGGCCAACACCAACCTCAAGGACGTGGGCACCCCGGCCACCACCGGCCTGCCCACCGAGGGCACCCGCACCATGACGGTCACCACCAACCAGGGCGGCCCGATCACCGCCGACCTGGACCTGGCCGCCGCCCCGTGCGGCGCCGCGAGCATCTCGTTCCTGGCCGGCAAGTCGTTCTACGACAACACCAAGTGCCACGAGATCACCACCGAGGGGGCGCTGCGCTGCGGCGACCCGAGCGGCAGCGGCATCGGCGGCCCGACCTACTCGTTCTACAACGAGAACGTCCCCAGCACGCCGGAGGCCAGCCCGTCGGCCTCGCCGGCGCCGGCGAGGCCCCCGGCGTACCCGAAGGGCACGGTCGCCATGATCGGCAATCCGCCCGGCAGCAACGGCAGCCAGTTCCTGATCTTCTTCAAGGACTTCAGCCCGGCCAAGCCGGCGTACACCGTCGTCGGCAAGGTCACCGGCGGCCTCGACGTGGTGGAGAAGATCGGTGCCCTGCCGACCGTGGACAATGGGAGTGGGGCCAAGGTCAAGCCGACGACGGACGTGGTGATCCAGAGCCTCACCGTCGGCGAGCCGAACGCCGCGCCGGCCGCCACGAGCGCGCCGGCGGCGAGCCCCAGCGCCGGCTGACCCGGCCGCCCCACCCTGAGCAGCGGCGAGCACCGCCGTACCCGAGAAGCATGTGAGGAGTGACCGTGACGTCCACGAGAGAGCGGCAGCGCGCAGCGGCGCGGGCCCGCCTCGAGCGGGAGATGGCCGAACGCGCCACCAAGGCCCGCAAGCGCCGGCAGACCCAGGCCATCGTCGGCGCCGCGGCCGTGCTGGTGCTCGTCGTGGCCGGCACCGTCTGGCTCGCCACCTCGCTCGGCGGCGACGACAACAAGCAGAACAACGCCGGCGGGGGCGGGTTCTCCCAGTGCGCGTACAACGAGGTCCCCAAGGAGGGGCGCCCGAAGCAGATCAAGGACGTCGGGCTGCCCCCGAACCAGCAGGCCAACAAGGGCACCCAGACGATGACGATCGACACCAACCTGGGCCCGATCACCGCGAAGCTCGACCGGAGCCTGGTGCCCTGCACCGCCGGCAGCTTCACCCACCTGGCCAGCAAGGGCTTCTTCGACAACACCAAGTGCCACCGGCTCGTCACCGAGGGCATCAAGGTGCTCCAGTGCGGTGACCCGAGCGCGACCGGCAAGGGCTGGCGGGAGACCGACGGCACCGGCGGCCCGAGCTTCAACCTGGCCGAGGAGAACCTGCCCACCGACAAGCGGCCCCCCTACCCGGAGGGCGTCATCGCGATGGCCAACTCCGCCCAGCCGGGCAGCACCGGCAGCCAGTTCTTCATCGTCTACGGCGACTCCCAGCTCGACCCGAACTACACCGTACTGGGCACCGTCACCGGCGGCATGGACCTGGTGAAGCAGGTCGCCGCGGCCGGTGACGACGGCGCCTTCGCCCAGCAGTCGGGTGGCGGTCACCCGAAGAAGGAGATCGTCATCAACAAGCTGACCATGAGCGGCATCCAGGGCGGCTGACCCGCCCGTACGACGACGAAGCGCCCGCCGGCGGTCAGCCGGCGGGCGCTTCCCGTGTTCCCGGTCTCAGGCCCCCGAGGTGACCCGGTAGGCATCGAAGACACCGTCGACCTTGCGGACCGCGGCCAGCAGGTGCCCCAGGTGCTTCGGGTCGGCCATCTCGAAGCTGAACCGGCTCACCGCCACCCGGTCCCGGGTGGTGGTGACCGTCGCGGAGAGGATGTTGACCCGCTCGTCGGAGAGCACCCGGGTGACGTCGGCCAGCAGCTTGTGCCGGTCCAGCGCCTCCACCTGGATGGCCACCAGGAAGGTCGAGGCGGAGGTGAGCTTCCAGCTCACCTCGACCACCCGCTCGCTCTGCGCGCGCAGGTCCTCCGCGTTGGCGCAGTCGTCCCGGTGCACACTCACGCCGCCGGAGCGGGTGACGAAGCCGAAGACGGCGTCCGGCGGCACCGGCGTGCAGCAGCGCGCCAGCTTGATCCAGACGTCGCTCACGCCCCGGACGACAACGCCCGGGTCGCTGCTGCTCTGCCGGCTGCGCGGCGGCCGGGTGGCGACGGCGGTCTCGGCGATGTCCTCCGCCGCGCCCTCCTCGCCGCCGTACGCCGCCATCAGCTTCTGCACGACCGACTGGGCGGAGACCTGGCTGTCGCCGACCGCCGCGTAGAGCGACGCCACGTCGGCCAGGTGCAGGTCGCGGGCGATCGCCATCAGCGCGTCCGAGGTGAGCATCCGCTGCAACGGCATGCCCTGCTTGCGCATCGCCTTGACGATCGAGTCCTTGCCGGCCTCGATCGCCTCCTCGCGCCGCTCCTTGTTGAAGTACTGGCGGATCTTGGTGCGGGCGCGCGGGCTCTTGACGAAACCGAGCCAGTCCTGCGTCGGGCCGGCCGTGTCGGACTTCGAGGTGAAGATCTCGATCACGTCGCCGTTGGACAGCGTCGACTCCAGCGGCACCAGCTTGCCGTTGACCCGCGCGCCGATGCACTTGTGCCCGACCTCGGTGTGCACCGCGTACGCGAAGTCCACCGGCGTCGACCCGGTCGGCAGCGGGATGACGTCACCCTTCGGGGTGAAGACGTACACCTCCTGGCTGGACAGGTCGAACCGGAGCGCGTCGAGGAATTCGCTCGGGTCGGCCGCCTCCCGCTGCCAGTCCAGCAGTTGGCGCAGCCAGGTCATCTCGTCGATGTGCGCCGGCGGGCCGACCACCAGGGTGCCCTTGTGCTCCTTGTACTTCCAGTGCGCGGCGATGCCGAACTCGGCGGTGCGGTGCATCGCGTAGGTGCGGATCTGCATCTCCACCGGCTTGCCGGTGGGCCCGATGACCGTCGTGTGCAACGACTGGTACATGTTGAACTTGGGCATGGCGATGTAGTCCTTGAACCGGCCCGGCACCGGCTGCCAGTTGGCGTGGATGACGCCCAGCGCCGCGTAGCAGTCGCGCACCGTGTCGACCAGGATCCGCACCCCGACCAGGTCGTAGATGTCGTTGAAGTCGCGCCCCCGCACGATCATCTTCTGGTAGATCGAGTAGAGGTGCTTCGGCCGGCCGGTGGTCTCCGCCTTGATCTTGGCGGCCTTGAGGTCGGTGGACACCTTCTGGGTGACCTGGCGCAGCAGCGCCTCGCGCTGCGGCTGGTGCTCGCCGATCAGCCGGTTGATCTCCTCGAACCGCTTCGGGAACAGGGTGCCGAAGGCCAGATCCTCCAGCTCCCACTTGATGGTGTTCATACCGAGGCGGTGGGCCAGCGGGGCGAGGATCTCCAGCGTCTCCTTGGCCTTCTGCTCCTGCTTGGGGCGGGGCAGGAAGGTCAGGGTGCGCATGTTGTGCAGCCGGTCGGCCAGCTTGATCACCAGGACCCGAGGGTCCTTCGCCATGGCGACGACCATCTTGCGGATCGTCTCCGCCTTGGCCGCGTCGCCCAGCTTGACCTTGTCGAGCTTGGTGACGCCGTCGACCAGCAGGGCCACCTCGCCGCCGAAGTCGGCGCGCATCTGGTCGAGGGTGTATTCCGTGTCCTCGATCGTGTCGTGCAGCAGCGCCGCGACCAGGGTGGTGGTGTCCATACCGAGGTTGGCCAGGATGGTCGCCACGGCCAGCGGGTGGGTGATGTAGGGGTCACCGGACTTGCGGTACTGACCCGAGTGCCAGCGCGCGGCCGTGTCGAAGGCGCGCTGGAGCAGCCGGGCGTCGGCCTTGGGGTGGTTCTCCCGGTGCGTGGCGATCAGCGGCTCCAGCACCTCGCTGACCTGCGAGGTCTGCCAGGGCGCGTTGAACCGGGCCAGCCGGGCGCGCACCCTGCGGCCGGTCGGCGCGTTGGAAAGGGCGAAGCCGGCGCCCGGCGTGGGGTCCGCCGCGCCGTCGGTCGGGAACGGCACGACGACCGCCCCGCCGTCCGCCTTCCCGTCGGGCCCGCCGCCGGGGCCGGTCACCGGCGGGTTGCCGCTCCGCTCGGTCACCGAGCCGTCCGCGTCGCCTGTCGGGTGCACCGTGCCCTCCACCGGAGGGACGACATCGTGGGACACCGGCCTCCTCACCGCTCGCCGGGAAGCGCCGGCCGTCCGGCCGACGTCCTGTCCAACCGGCCGAGGGGCCGGAGTTGTTCCGCGCCGGGCATCGGAACCTCGCGGCCCCGGCAGCTCCGCGCCGCCGGACGGTCACCCGCCCGGTCAAGCAAAGGGCAATGCTACCCGTACGCAGGGTACGCCGCCGCTCCGCCGGACGGACCGCACCAGGTCCGCCCGACGGGCCCGGTGGGGTCAAACGGTCAGCAGGGCATGGACCGGACGCGGGGCGAGCCGCTCCCGCCCCTTGAGGAAGCCCAGCTCCATCAGGACGGTGAAGCCGGTTACCGTGCCGCCGGCCCGCTCCACCAGGTCCAGGGTCGCCTCGGCGGTGCCGCCGGTGGCGAGCACGTCGTCCAGGACCAGGACCCGGTGTCCGGCCGTGAAGGCGTCCTGGTGCACCTCCAGGGTCGCCTCGCCGTACTCCAGCGCGTAGGTGGCCGAGTGGGTGGCCCGGGGCAGCTTCCCGGCCTTGCGCACCGGCACCACGCCGACCCCGGTGGCGTACGCGACCGCCGCGGCGAGCACGAACCCGCGGGCCTCGATGCCGACCACCGCGTCGAACGAGTCCCGCCCGTGGTACGCGATGATCCCGTCGATCACCTCGCGGAAGGCCGTGCCGTCGGCGAAGAGCGGCATCAGGTCCTTGAACATGACCCCGGGCTTGGGGAAGTCCGGCACGTCCAGCACGCGGCTGGCGACCAGTCGGGCGACCTCCGGGCCGCTGTCTCCCCGTACCCCGGTGGTGTGGGTCTCCGTCACGGTGCGTCCCATGTCCTCTCGAACGACGGCGGCGTCCGTCATGCCGCTTTCACAGCATGGCGGACGCCGCCGGGTCGATCGCTACCGGGTGTGCGGTCAGCGGCGCTTCGCGCCACCGGGCCGGTTGCCCCCGCCGCCGGCCGGGCGGCCGCCCCGGGCGCCGGTGGGTCGCTTGCCGGCCGGTCGGGCGCCGACCTTCGGGGCGGCGCCGGCCAGGGCGGCCGCCTCGGGGTCGATGGCCTCGTCGGCGCTGGCCGCCGCGGCCCGCGGCGCGCCCTTCGGGGTGACCTCGCCACGGGAGATGGCGCCCCGGCGGGCCAGCACCCGCTTGTGGTGCGCGCTGATCCGCGGGTCCTGGTTCTTGAGCAGCACCAGCAGCGGGGTGGCCAGCAGGATCGAGGTCAGGAAGGCCACCGCCATACCGACGAAGAGCACCAGACCCAGGTCCTTCAGGGTGCCCGCGCCCAGCAGGCCGGCACCGATGAAGAGCAGGCCGCCGACCGGGAGCAGCGCGACCACCGAGGTGTTCAGCGACCGCATGAGGCTCTGGTTCAACGCCAGGTTGGCGGCCTCGCCGTAGGTCTGGTTGTTGTTGGCGGTGATGCCCCGGGTGTTCTCCTGGACCTTGTCGAAGACCACCACCACGTCGTAGAGCGCGAAGCCCAGGATGGTGAGGAAGCCGATGATCGTCGACGGGGTGACCTCGAAGCCGACCAGCGAGTAGATGCCGGCCGTGAGCACCAGGTTCGTGAAGAGCGACGCGATCGCGGCGGCCGCCATCCGCCACTCGAAGCGGAGGATCAGGTAGATCGCCACGACGGCCACGAAGATCACCAGGCCGAGGAGGGCGCGGGAGGTCACCTGACTGCCCCACGCCTCGGAGACCTGACTGCCGCTGATCTGGTCGGGCTGGATCCCGAACGACTGCGCCATCTCGGTCTTGACCTGGTTGGCCTGCTCCGCGGTGAGCTGCCCGGTGCGCAGCTCGTAGTACTCGCCGCTGGTGCTGCCGACCTTCTGCGCGGTGACCACCTCGGCGCCGCCGCCCTTGGCCGCGAGCGCCGCGTCGACCTTCGTCTCGGCCTGCTCCAGCGTGCCGACGCTGGCCGGCACCTGGAACGAGTTGCCGCCGGCAAACTCGATGCCGAGCTTGAAGCCGCTGATCACGAAGCTCAGCACGGCGACCAGCACGAGCACGCCGGCCACGCCGAACCAGAGCTTGCGCTTGCCGACGATGTTGAGATCGGCCTCGCCCCGGTAGAGGCGGGCGGCCAGACCACTCTTAGCCATCTCAGGCCTCCTTGACGCGCGGGTTGCGGCCGGTGCCCGCCTCCGCCGACCGGGCCGGGAGCGCCCGGCCCAGGCCGCTGACCCGCGGGGACAGGAACGCCCGGGTGCGGGCGAACATCGTCATGATCGGGTGGCGGAAGAGGAACACGACGACCAGGTCGAGGACGGTCGCCAGGCCGAGCGCGAAGGCGAAGCCCTTCACCGCGCCGACCGAGACGATGTAGAGCACCACGGCCGACATCAGGGTGATGGCGTTCGCCGAGATGATCGTCCGCCGGGCCCGGACCCACGCCCGCGGCACCGCGCTGCGCGGGCTGCGCCCCTCCCGGATCTCGTCCTTGAGCCGTTCGAAGTAGATGACGAACGAGTCCGCCGCCACACCGAGTGAGACGATCATGCCGGCGATGCCGGCGAGGGTGAGCGTGAACCCGATCGACCGGCCGAGCACCACCAGCGCGCCGAAGACCAGCAGCGCCGAGAGCACCAGGCTCAGGAAGATGACCGAGCCGAGCAGCCGGTAGTAGAAGAACGAGTAGATGATGACCAGCAGCATGCCGATGCCGGCCGCCAGCAGGCCCGCCTTCAGGTGGCTGTCGCCCAGCGTCGCCGTGACATTCTGGCTCTCCTGCGGCTCGAAGGTCACCGGCAGGGCGCCGTAGCGGAGCTGGCTCGCCAGCGCGTTGGCGCTCTTGTTGTCGAAGCTGCCGGTGATCTGCGAGTCACCGGTCAGCACGCCCTGGATCTCCGGGGACGAGACGATCTCGTTGTCCAGCACCACGGCGACCCGGCACTTGCCGTCCTGGCCGAGCGCGGTCTGGTCGCAGGCCTGACCCTCGTTGTTGAAGGCCTCGCGGGTCAGCGCGGTCCACTTCTCCTGGCCCTTGCCGGTGAAGTTCAGGCTGACCACCCAGGAGCTGGTCTGGTCGAGCTGGGCGGAGGCGTTCTTGACGTCGGTGCCCAGCACCTTGGCCTTGTCGAGCAGGTACTTGGCGCCGGACTCGCAGGCCACCGCCTGCTGGTTCTCGTCCTTGATCGACGCCGCCGGGCGGTCGTCGAGCTGGGCGCAGGTGATGGTCGGGACGTTGAACTGCATCCCGACCGGCAGCACCGCGACCTCCTGCGGGGAGAGCGTGCCGAACGGCTTGAGCTTGTCGGCCAGCGACGGGTCGGCGGTCAGGTCGGCCGGCGCCTGGAGGCCGGACGCGGCAGCCCAGGCGGCCGCACCCACCTTCTGCTCGATGGCCTTGCGCTGCTGCTCGACGCTCTGCGGCACCGGCTCGGCGCTGGCGCTCGGGCTCGGCGCGGCGGCGCTCGGCGTCGCCGACGGGGTCGGCGCGGCGGCGCTGGCGCTCGGCGTCGGGGCCATGCCGCCCTGCCCGCCGGCGCTCGGCGACGAGGTCACCTTGGGCGAGGCGCTGCCGGAGGGCTTCGGGGTGGCGCTGCCCGACGGGGCCGGAGTGGCGCTGCCCGAGGGAGCCGGGGTGGCGCTGGCGGTCGGGGCCGGCGCGGCGGCGGCGCCGCTGCCGTCGGTGGCCTTGAGCACCTTGCGGAAGCGCAGCTCGGCGGCCTCACCGACGTCCGTCAGGTCCCGGTTCTGGCCCGGCAGGGAGATGACGATGTTCCGGTTGCCCTCGGTGACCACCTCGGCCTCGGCCACGCCGTAGGCGTTGACCCGGTTCTCGATGATCTGCCGCGCTTCCTCCAGGTTGGCGGAGGTCGGGGGCTTGCCGTCCACGGTGTTGGTGGCCTCGAGCGTCATCCGGGTGCCGCCGATGAGGTCCAGGCCGAGCCGCGGCTCCAACCGATCCTTCCAGCCACCGCTGGCGCCGCCCGAGAAGAACACCAAAAGATAGAGGACGACGAAGATGAACCCGAGCACGGCGAGCTGCCGTCCGGGGCGCATCTGTCCCTGAGGTGGTGCCACGGCTGTCCTGTCTCCCTGTACGGTCGCGCCGCTTCGGCAGCGGCGAGATTGTCGGGCCGGGGGTGTCCGCCCGACTGCTCCGGGGGGCCGGCGCCGCCGGACGGCACGCCTCCCCGGCGCACGACGCGACGGCGTCGCGCGGGGTTCCCCGCGTGCCGGCGTCGGACGCCGACCCAACTATCCACTTGTGTGAGTGAATCCGCTGCCCCGTCCGGGGCCGGTGTCACTCCTTGACCGACTCGGCTTCCTCGGAGATCGTCTCGGCCTCCGGAACCTCGACCCGCTTGACCACGCGGGCGATCGCCGGGCGGGCGTACCGGGTCTGCACGCCCGGGGCGACCTCGAGCAGGACGGTCTCGTCCTCGACCCCGGTCACCGTGCCGTAGAGCCCGCCGATGGTGACCACCTCGTCGCCCACGCCGAGCGCGGACTGCATCTGCTCGGCCTCACGGCGACGCTTCTGCTGGGGGCGGATCATCATGAAGTACATGACGCCGAAGAGCAGAGCGATCATGAGGATCGGCGTCAGACCGCCGGCCCCTCCACCACCCGCTGCAAGGTTTTGCACGGTTGTCGACCTTCCCATTGGTCTCCACTCCCACCCGTGTGAGGTGCCGGAGCGGAGGCGGATTCTCACGTCCTGTACAAGCCGCGGCGAAGTCTAATCCCTGCACCTGAGAACACCGAATGCGGTACAGATCACGTTCGGATCACGGCTGATCGGTCTGCGCCGAGAACAGATCGGGCACCGGAGCGGCATCCGCGCCAAATGTACCATTCGGCGGTGTACGCCCCAGATGGTGCCAGGCGGCCGCGGTGGCGACCCGGCCGCGCGGCGTTCGCGCCAGCAACCCGGCCCGGACCAGGAAGGGCTCGCACACCTCCTCGACCGTGTCCGGCTGCTCCCCCACCGCCACGGCCAGCGTGGAGAGCCCGACCGGGCCGCCCCGGAAGGAGTCGACCAGCGCGGTGAGCACGGCACGGTCCAGCCGGTCCAGGCCGAGCGCGTCGACGTCGTAGACGGTCAGGGCGGCCCGGGCGGTCACCAGGTTGACCACCCCCTCGGCGCGGACCTCGGCGAAGTCGCGGACCCGGCGCAGCAGCCGGTTGGCGATCCGGGGCGTGCCCCGGGACCGGCCGGCGATCTCCGCCGCTCCCTCCTCGGTGATCGGCACGCCGAGGATCCGGGCGGACCGGTGCAGCAGCGTCTCCAGATCGGCCGGTGCGTAGAAGTCGAGGTGCGCGACGAAACCGAACCGGTCCCGCATCGGCCCGGTGAGCAGGCCGGACCGGGTGGTCGCCCCGACCAGGGTGAACGGCTCGACGTCGAGCGGAATGGCCGTCGCCCCCGGCCCCTTGCCGACGATCACGTCGACCCGGAAGTCCTCCATGGCGCTGTAGAGCAGCTCCTCGGCCGGCTTGGCGATCCGGTGGATCTCGTCGATGAAGAGCACGTCGCCCTCGGCGAGACTGGTCAGGATGGCGGCCAGGTCGCCGGACCGCTCGATCGCCGGCCCGCTGGTCACCCGGATCCCCGAGCCCAGCTCGGCGGCCACGATGTTGGCGAGGGTGGTCTTACCCAAGCCAGGCGGCCCGGACAGGAGGATGTGGTCGGGCGGGGAGCCGCGCCGCATGGCGCCCTGAAGCAGCAGGTCGAGCTGGTCGCGGACCCGGTGCTGGGCGATGAACTCCTCCAGCCGTTTCGGCCGGACGCTGGCCTCCGCGTCCCGTTCGGCGTCGCTGACGTACGCCGAGACCAGGTTCTCGTTGCTCATGCGCTGGCCTTCATTCGCGACTGCGGGGCTCGCAAGCCCGGCTCACTCCTCGCGCTCATCATCGCGCGCGGCCCAGGAGGCGGATGGCCTGCTTGAGCAGGACCGGCACGGGCGGGGTCTCCCCGTCGACGGTCTCCGCGACCGCGGCCACCGCCTGCTCGGCCTGGGCGGCGGTCCAGCCGAGCCCGACTAGGGCCTGGCGGACCTGGTCCGGCCAGGCGCCGGCGGTCACCCCGGCCGCGCCGTCGACGCCCACCGGCACCGGGCCGATCCGGTCCCGCAGTTCGAGGACGAGCCGCTCGGCGCCCTTCTTGCCGATGCCGGGCACCCGGGTCAGTGCGGCGGTGTCGGCGTTGGCGATGGCCTTGCGGACCGCGTCGGGGGTGTGCACGGCGAGCACCGCCTGGGCCAGCCGCGGCCCCACCCCGCTGGCGGTCTGGAGCAGCTCGAAGAGCTGCTTGGCGTCGTCGTCGGCGAAGCCGTAGAGGGTGAGCGAGTCCTCCCGCACCACCAGGCTGGTGGCCAGCCGCGCGGGCTGGCCGACCCGCAGCTCGGCGAGGGTGCCGGGGGCGCACTGCACGGCCAGGCCGATGCCGCCCACCTCCACCACGGCGTGGTCCGGACCGGTCGCGGTCACCGTGCCGCGCACGCTGGCGATCATCGCGCTCCTCCTCGTCGTGCCCGCTCGGCGGCGGCGGCCAGCTTGGACCGGGTGCCGCCGCGCCAGACGTGGCAGATGGCCAGGGCCAGGGCGTCGGCGGCGTCGGCCGGGCGGGGCGGCTCGGGCAGCCGCAGCAGCCGGGTGACCATGGCGGTCATCTGCGCCTTGTCGGCCTGGCCGGAACCGGTCACCGCCGCCTTCACCTCGCTCGGCGTGTAGGTCTGCACGGGCAGCCCGGCCCGCGCCCCGGCGAGCACCGCGATCCCGCTGGCCTGGGCGGTGCCCATCACGGTGCGCACGTTGTGCTGGCTGAAGACCCGCTCGACCGCCACGGCGTCGGGGCGGTGCTCGGCGACCAGGTCGGTGAGCGAGCGGTCCAGGTGCAGCAGGCGCAGCGGCAGGTCTTCGCCGGGGTCGGTGTAGACCACGTAGTAGGCGACCAGGGTGCAGGGGCGGCCCGGCACTCCCTCGACCACGCCGACCCCGCACCGGGTCAGCCCCGGGTCGACGCCCAGCACGCGCACGCCGCCTCCTCCCCGAGCCACCGGCAGAACGTGTGTTCGACACCCTACTGGTGCGCCCCGCCGCCCGGCCGGGCGGACACGCCGGGAGCCGGCGGACACGATCCGCGCCACACACTGAAGCGGTCGAGTATGTGTCGCCGCCCCATGTGCCGCCGGCCACACAGCTCGTAACTTCTTGCGCCATGACGGCAGAACCCGTGGCGGTCCCCCACGTCGTGAACGTCGACCTCTCCGGTCGCGCCGCGCTGGTGACCGGTGGTGGCAGCGGCATCGGACGGGCCTGCGCCCTGCGCCTGGCGGCGGCCGGCGCGGCGGTGCTGGTGGTCGACCGCAACGTGGAGGCGGCCAAGGCGGTGGCCGCGGAGGCGGGCGGCCGGGCGGAGGGCGTCGACCTGGCCGACCCCGAGGCGGTGGACCGGCTCGACGTCGACGTGGACATCGTCGTCAACAACGCCGGCCTGCAGCACGTCGCCCCGGTGCAGGAGTTCCCCGTCGAGCGCTTCGAGTACATCCAGCGGGTGATGGTGGAGGCGCCGTTCCTGCTGATCCGCCGGGCGCTGCCGCGGATGTACGCGAACGGGTGGGGCCGGATCGTCAACATCTCCTCGGTGCACGGGCTGCGCGCCTCGCCGTTCAAGGCGGCGTACGTCTCGGCGAAGCACGCCCTGGAGGGGCTGTCGAAGGTGGTGGCGCTGGAGGGCGCCGCGCACGGGGTGACCGCCAACTGCATCAACCCGGCGTACGTGCGGACCGCGCTGGTGGAGAGCCAGATCGCCGACCAGGCGGCCAGCCACGGCATCGGCGAGGACGAGGTGGTGGAGAAGATCATGCTGGCCCGGGCGGCGATCAAGCGGCTGATCGAGCCGGAGGAGGTGGCGGAGCTGGTCGCGTACCTGTGCTCGCCGCCCGCCGCGTTCATCACCGGCGCGTCGATCGCCCTCGACGGGGGCTGGACGGCCAACTAGTGGCCTCGCGCACAATGTCGGTCATGTCGTCGCCGGTCGAGTTCCTGGAGCTGCTGGCGCGGGAGGCGGCCACGGTCGAGTTCGAGGGCCCGCTGGTCGCCGCCCGCGCCGCCGGCCTGCCCGCCGAGCGCATCGCCGAGCTGGAGCAGGCGAAGCTGGTGGCGTTGCGGGTCCGCGCGTTGCTGGAGCGGCGCCGCCGCCGGGAGACCGAGCTCTCCGGCCTGTACGACACGGCCAGCGACCTGGCCGGGCTGCGCGACCTGGACGACGTGCTGCGCGCCATCGTGCACCGGGCGCGGATCCTGCTCGGCACCGACGTGGCGTACATGACGCTCAACGACGACGAGCGCGGCGACACGTACATGCGGGTCACCGACGGCTCGATCTCGGCGCGGTTCCAGCGGCTGCGGCTGGAGATGGGCGACGGCCTGGGCGGCCTGGTGGCGCAGACCGGCACCCCGTACGTCACCTCCAACTACCAGGAGGACGAGCGGTTCCGGCACACCGGGGAGATCGACGGCGGGGTGGGCGAGGAGGGCCTGGTGGCCATCCTGGGCGTCCCGCTGCGGCTGGGGTCGAGCGTGATCGGCGTGCTCTACGCGGCCAACCGCTCCGCCCGGCCGTTCGCCCGGGAGGAGGTGTCGCTGCTGGTCTCCCTGGCCGCGCACGCCGCGGTGGCGATCGACACGGCCCGGCTGCTGGCCGAGACCCGGTCGGCGCTGGAGGAGCTGTCGGCGGCGAACAGCACGATCCGGGCGCACAGCAGCTCGGTGGAGCGGGCCGCCGCCGCCCACGACCGGATGACCGCCCTGGTGGTGCGCGGCGGCGGGATGGAGGAGGTGGCGGCGGCGGTCACCGAGGTGCTCGGCGGGGCGCTGCTGGCGCTGGACGCCGAGGGCCGGCGGCTGGCCCGGGTGGGCGAGATCGAGGAGCCGGACCGGGCGGACATCGTCGAGGCGGTGGCCGCGTCCCGCACCGAGGGGCGCAGCGTCCGCCGGGGTCCGCTCTGGTACGCCGCGGTGGTGGCCGGCGCGGAGAACCTGGGCGCCCTGGTGCTGCGCCCGGACGGCGAACTCGTCGACGCCGACCAGCGGATCCTGGAGCGGGCCGCGCTGGTCACGGCGCTGCTGCTGCTGTTCCGCCGGACGGTGGCCGAGGCGGAGGGGCGGGTCCGGGGCGAGCTGCTGGACGACCTGATCGCCCGGCCGCTGCGGGACACCGACGCGCTGCGCAGCCGCGCCCGCCGGCTCGGTGTCGACCTGGACGCCCCGCACGTGCTGGTGGCGGTCGGCGACGACGCCATCGCCGCCACCGGCTCGGCCCGGCAGCGGGTGCTCTCCTGGGCCACCACGTACGCCTCGACCCGGGGCGGCCTGGCCGCGGCGCGCGACGGGCGGGTGGTGCTGATGCTGCCCGGTCAGGATGCGGGCGGCGCGGCCCGGGCGGTGGCCCGGGACCTGTCCCGGGTGACCGGCCGTCCGGTGACCGCCGGGGCCAGCGGGCCGTCGACCGGTCCGGCCTCGCTGGCCACCACGTTCGCCGAGGCGGAGCGGTGCCTGACCGCGCTGGGCGCGCTGGGCCGGGCCGGGCAGGGGGCGAGCACGGCCGAGCTGGGCTTCGTCGGGCTGCTGCTGGGCGCGGTCGGCGATTCGGGCGACCGGGACGTGGCCCGCTTCCTCACCGCGACGGTGGGGCCGGTGGTCGACTACGACGCCCGGCGGGGCACGGCGCTGGTGAAGACGCTGGAGGCGTACTTCGGGGTGGGTGGCAGCCTGGCCCGGGCGGCGGAGCTGCTGCACGTGCACGTCAACACGGTGACCCAGCGGCTGGAGCGGGTCGGGCAGCTGCTCGGCGCGGACTGGCAGAAGCCGGAGCGCGCCCTGGAGGTGCAGCTCGCCCTGCGCCTGCACCGCCTGCGCACCCCGGCGAGCTGACCCGGAGCGGGCGGCCGGAGCCAGGGGTCAGCGGGCGCGGAGGCCTTCGAGGACGCTGTCCACGACCCGCTCGGGGAGGATCCCGTCGTCCAGCTCGGGGTGCCAGCGCAGCACCCGCTGGATCAGCACGGGGCCGGTGAGCAGCGCCATGGCCAGCTCGATGTCGAGGTCGGCGCGGAGTTCGCCGCTGTCCACCCCGCGGCGCAGCACCTCCCGCATCAGCTTCCGGCGCGGCGCGACGATGTTCTGGTAGAGCTGGAAGTGGTCGGGGCTGCGGTTCACCTCGGGCACCAGGCACGGCATGATCTTGGCGGCCCGCGGGTCGACGTTGTGGCCGACCGCGCCGACCAGCAGCACCAGGTCGTCGCGGACGGAGTGCCCGGCGGGCTGGGGCGGCACCCCCTTGAGGCGGCGCAGCGCGTCCATCAGCAACGCGTCCTTGCCGGACCAGCGGCGGTAGATGGTGGCCTTGCCCACCCCGGCGCGGGCGGCGATCGCCTCGATGGAGAGCGCCTCGAGGGTGCTGCCCTCGGCGAGCAGGTCGAGGGTCGCCTCGATGATCGCCTCGTCCGCGCGGACGCTCCGCGGTCGCCCGGGCGACCGCGGAGCATCAGCCGTGGAAGTCATGTCAGACATTGTCCCCGAACCTACGCGGTCCCGGCCAACTCCGGCTCGGTGGCCGGCCGGGCCTCGGTCTCGATCACCGGGCGGCCCGGCATCCAGCGCAGCACGATGACGATGCCGAGCAGGGCCACCAGCGCGGAGATCCCGGCCGCCCAGTGCATCGCGGAGACGAACGAGTCGTTCGCCGCCTCGATGAGCCGGGGCGCGCCGCCCCCGAGTCGACCGGCGACGGCGTACGCCCCGGAGATCGACTCCTGGGCCGCGTCGCGGACGGGGGCGGGCAGGCCGGACAGGGCCGAGGCCACGTCGTTGCGGTAGACCGCGGAGAGCACCGAGCCGAGCACCGCCACGCCGAGCGCGCCGGCCACCTGGCGGACCGTGTTGCTCACGGCCGAGCCCACGCCGGCCTTCTCCCGAGGTAGCGCCGACATGATCGACTCGGTGGCCGGCGGCATGATGTTGGCCATCCCGGCACCCTGCACGAAGCCCAGCGCCGAGAAGATCCAGATCGGGGTGTCCGCGTCGATGAGCACGAACGCGCCGAGCGCGGCGGCGGTGAGCAGCAGCCCGACGGCGGCGACGGCCCGGCCCCCGTAGCGGCGGACCATGGCGGCGCTGCGCGGCGCGAAGATCAGCTGGGCGGCCGCGAAGGGCAGGAAGAGCAGGCCGCTCTCCAGCGGGCTGTAGCCGCGGACCAGCTGGAGGTAGAACGCGCCGAAGAACATCACGCCCATCGCGGCGAAGAAGACCAGGCCGACCAGCGCCACCGGGGCGGCGAACCGGGGCACCCGGAACAGCCGGACGTCCAGCGACGGGTGGTCGCTGCGCAGCTCGTGGGCGACGAACCAGCCGAGCACCGCGAGCCCGCCGACGATCGCGGCCCACACCCGCAGCCGGTCGAAGCCGTGCTCGCCGCCGTCGATGATGCCGTAGGTGAGGGCGACCAGGCCGACCACGGACAGCAGCACGCCGAGCAGGTCGACCCGGCCCGGTCGCGGGTCGCGGGACTCCGGGACGAGGGCGGCCACGAGCACCACGCCGAGCACCACCACCGGCACGTTGATCAGGAAGACCGAGCCCCACCAGTAGTGCTCGAGCAGGGCGCCGCCGAGCACCGGGCCGATGGCCACGGCCAGGCCGACCGCGCCGGCCCAGACGCCGATCGCCTTGGCCCGCTCCCGGGGGTCGAAGACGTTGGAGATGATCGACAGGGTCACCGGCATGATGGCCGCGCCGCCGACCCCCATCAGGGCGCGGGTGGCGATCAGCTGGCCGGGGTCGTGGGCGTACGCGGAGAGCAGCGAGGCCAGTCCGAACAGGGCCAGACCGACCATCAGGAAGCGCTTGCGGCCGAGGCGGTCGCCGAGGACGCCGAAGGTGAAGAGCAGCCCGGCGAAGACCAGGGTGTAGGAGTTGATCGCCCACTCCAGCTCCCCCTGGCTGGCCCCGAGGCCGTGCACCGGGTCGGCGAGGGTACGCAGGGCGACGTTGAGGATGGTGTTGTCGAGGACGACCACGAGAAGGCTGATCACCAGCACCCCCAGGATCGCCCACCTCCTCGGGTGTCCGGTGTTCTCGTGCGCTTCCACTCGGGTTCTCCCCCCGGTTCACCCGCGTCAAAATACGATACGGGGCAGACTCGTAACGCAGTCGAGCGTAGGTGAGAGTGTTTCGATACGGAACCGGTCCGTATCGTTTGTGGTCCAGGTCACGGTGTCCGGGGCATGACGCGCCACCACCGCCGCCCCGGATTCCGGAGGCGGCGGCGGTGGCGGTGGCGGTGGCGGAAGAAACCTCAGCCGGCCTGGCGTACCTGGCGTAGGGACGCGGTGAGCTGCCGCTTCATCCATCGGGCGGCGGGCCGCTCGACGAACCGGTGGATCAACCACGCGGCGACGAGCAGGAACCCGAACAGCGAGCCGAGCAGCGGCCACGGCGACAGGTAGGCCTGGGCCTGCTTGATGACGGCGATCCCGACCGTCTGGTGCACCAGGTAGAGCGGATAGGTCAGGGCTCCGGCCGTCGCGACCCAGGGCCATCTCACCCAGCGGAGGCGGTGGAGCGCGACCGCCGCCATGACGAGGAAGAACACCGTCACGATGACCGCCGCCGGGGTGAACGCGACCCCGCGGGTCTTGGCGATGCCGAGCAGCCGGGAGAGCGCGATCAGCCAGGACAGCCCGACGATCGACCAGAGCAGCAGGTTCGGACCGAAACGGTGGATGAGATAGAGGGCGACGCCCGCGATGAAGTAGCTGGAGTGCCCGGCCGCCGTGACGGTGGTGAGCCACGAATGATCGAACTTCGGCACGACGAGCGAGGCCACCGTCCAGACGGCGCAGAAGGCGACCACGCGGCGGTAGGTGAGGCCGCGGGCGACCACGACGGCGAAGAGCAGGTAGAAGATCATCTCGACGGTGAGTGTCCAGTACGACAGGTCGAGATGGGCGACGCCCAGGAAGTCCTGCATCATCGTGAGGTTGGCCAGCACCTCACGGCCCTGGATCTCGCGCTTCATCGGCACGAGCACGAGCACGCCCGCCGCCAGCAGCACCGCGAACCAGTAGGCGGGATAGAGCCGCACCACGCGGGAGACGAAGAAGTCACCGACGGGCCGGCCCCACGCGCTCATGCAGATGACGAAGCCGCTGATGATGAAGAACAGCTGCACCCCGAGGAAGCCGTACGTGGAGGCGGAGTGCAGCGGGCCGAAGGCGGACGCGCCGGAGGCTCCGTGCCACACGCGGAGCTTGTCCCCGACGAGGTGGTACGCGACGACCATGACCGCCGCGCCGAGCCGCAGCCCGTCGAGGACCAGCAGGCGGGGTTGCCGCGCGGCGGGGGCGGACTCCGCCGCCGACGTCGGGCCACCGGCCTGCCGGGGGAGCTCGGCCTGCCGGCCGGGGCGCGCCGGCCCGGTGGTCCGGGCGGGCGCGTCGCGTTCGTCCGTCGCCTGCGTCATCGACGCCTCCTCCGGGTCGTGGCGGTGGAGAGCGGTGCTCGGCGGCAGGGACCTCGTCATGCCGGGACGCCTTCCGCCGGGGTGACCGTCCGTCCGGCACGACGCCGGTACAGCAACCAGAGCGCGGCGAGGGCGAAGAGCACCAGCGCGGTCATCACGTAGGAGTCGACGGCCAACTGCTTGGCCAGGCCGTCCATGTGACCCGACTTCCAGATGAGGCCCCGCGGGATGATCTCACCGGTGCGCGCCGGACCCGGCCACATGAGGAAGGGCAGGATCGCGGCCACCGCGACGATCCCGGCGACGACGCGTGCCGGCCCGTGCGTGCGCCGAGCGACGTCGACGAGCACCAGCGCCATCGGGCCGATCCAGAGCCAGTAGTGCGACCAGCTCACCGGTGAGACGGCAAGCATGGTGAGACCCACGACCACCATGGCCATCGCCTCTTCGCCCTGGCGCCGGAGTGCGTCCGCCAGGGCGAGGGCGGCGATCGCGACGACGGCCACGGACAGCATCCACCAGATGGTGTTCCGCTCGTCGGTGCCGAGCAGGCGCGAGGTGAAGCCCTGGAGGGACTGGTTGCCGGCGTAGCGCGGGCCCGACGCCATCAGCACCCGCTCCGAGTCGAACGCGCGACCGGTCAGCCAGTAGTCGAACGAACCGCGCGGCTGGATGACCGCGCCCAGCACCGTGAGCGCGGCGAAGGTGCCCGTCGCGACGACCGCCGCGCGAATCCGCCGGGTCAGCAACAGGTAGACCACGAAGAGCCCGGGCAGCAGCTTGACCGCCGTCGCGGCGCCGATGCCGACGCCGGTGAACCGGCTGCGGCCGGCGCGGGCGAAATCCACCACGACCAGCAGCAGGACGAAGATGTTGATCTGACCCAGGTCGAGGTTGCGCTGAAGGGGCTCGGTCCACACCAGCACCGCGAGCACCGCGGCGGCGAGACCGAGCCGGCCACGGCCGCCCTCGTAACCGAGGATCCCGGTGGTGAACCACAGCGCGGCCAGCATCGCGAGCAGACCCGCCACGGTCCACACATGAAGGGCGACGCGGTCGTCCAGCAGGGTCAACGGCGTCAGGAACGGCAGCGTGACCGGCGGGTAGGTGTACGGCAGGTCCAGCCCGGTGTAGTTGACCTGGTAGACCGGCTGGCCGTCCAGGAACGCCCGGGCGGCCCCGAGGTACATGGCGAAGTCCGTGCCGTGCAGCGGTCGGTCCCGCAGGACGGCGACATACGCCCCGAGCGAGACGGCCAGCGCCGCCAGACCGGGAACGAGCAGCCAGTTCGGGAGGGCGGTCCGCGGCCGGGCCGCGTGATCTGCCGGCACGTCGGCGGCGTACCCGCGGAGACGCTGGATGATCATAGTGCGGTGGATCGTAGCCGGTGGGGGCGGCCGGCCGGATCGGCGGCCGGCCATCGGGCGCCGGCCGCCGATCCGGGGTCATCCGCGGCGGGCGGCTCCGCGGCGCCGCGCCAGGTGGGCGACGGTGCCCCAGATGCCCCGCCGGAACAGCAGCACGACGAGGACGAAGATGCCGCCGGTGACCAGGCCGATGGCCTCGAAGCCGGAGAACGACAGCCAGTCCTCCAGGCGGACCACCAGGGCCGCCCCGAGCACGCCGCCCCAGATAGTGCCGATACCGCCGAGCACCACCACGATGACCGCCTTGCCGGAGGTGGTCCAGTGCAGCACGTCCAGCGAGACGAACCGGTGGCCGACCGCGAAGAGCCCGCCGCCGAGCCCGGCCAGGAAGCCGGAGAGGACGAACGCGGTCAGCTTGTAGCGGTGCACCGGGTAGCCGAGCGCGCGGGCCCGGGCCGGGTTGTCCCGGATGCCGACGAGCACCCGGCCGAACGGCGAGTGCACGATCCGCCAGGCGGCGAGTAGGCCGAGCAGCACGATCGGCAGGATCGCGTAGTAGAAGTAGTAGTCGTCGGAGAGGTCGGCGCCGAAGAACTCCCGTGGCACGCCCTGGAGGCCGTTCTCGCCCTGGGTGACCGAGCGCCACTCGTTGGCCACGTAGTAGACCATCTGCGCGAACGCGAGGGTGACCATGGCGAAGTAGATGCCGGTGCGCTTGACCGCGAGATAGCCGATCGGCAGCGCGAGCAGCGCCGCGGCCAGGGCCCCGGCCAGCACGGCCGCCGGGAAGGGCAGACCGGCGTGGATCGCGACCAGCCCGGTCACGTACGCCGAGGTGCCCCAGAACGCGGCGTGCCCGAAGGACATCAGCCCGGTGAAGCCGAGCAGCAGGTCCACCGAGACGGCGAAGAGCGCCCAGCAGAGGATGTCCACGGCCACCGCCGGGTAGAGCCCGTTCGGCAACCAGACCGCCACGATCAGGCCGGCGGCGAGCAGAGCGTACCGGGCCCAGCCCGGCGCCCGGGCGACGGCGATCAGCCCGGACGGCGGCGCGGAGCGGGCACCCTCCTCGGCGGGGGTGTCGACGGCGCTGGTCATGCCGGTGCCTCCTCACGGCCGAACAGGCCGGCCGGCCGCCAGAGCAGCACCGCGGCCATCACCACGAACACGACGGTCTGCGACACGATCGGGAAGTCCGACAGGTACGCCTCGCCCCACGCCTGGATCAGGCCGATGCCGAAGCCGGCCGCCACCGAGCCGAAGATCGAACCGAGCCCGCCGATCACCACGACCGCGAAGACCACGATGATCAGATCGGCGCCCATGAGCGGGTTCACCGCCCGCATCGGGGCGGCGAGCACCCCGGCCAGCCCGGCCAGGGCGATGCCGAAGCCGAACACCGGGGTGACCCACCTCCCCACGTCGATGCCGAAGGCCCGGGTCAGCTCGGGGCGCTCGGTGGCGGCCCGGACCACCATGCCGACCCGGGTCCGGCCGAGCACCCACCACACCGCGACGCAGAGCAGCACGGTGAACCCGAGGATGAACACCCGGTAGGTGGGGAAGTCGAAGAGTCCGAAGTCGACCGTCCCGCTCAGCTCGTCCGGGGTGGCGTACGGGCTGGACTGCACGCCGTACCGGGACTTCACCAGGTCCTGCAGGATCAGTGTGAGGCCGAAGGTGAGCAGGAAGTTGTAGAGCGGGTCGAGCCGGGTCAGCCGGTGGATCACCGCCCGCTCCAGCACCATGCCGAGCAGGCCCAGCGCCAGCGGCATGATCACCAACGCGGCCCAGAACGGCACGCCCGCCTCGGCGAGCAGCACGTACGCCCCGAAGGCGCCGAGCATGTAGAAGGCCCCGTGGGCGAAGTTCACCACCCGGAGCATGCCGAAGATGACCGCGAGCCCGAGGGCGAGCAGGGCGTAGAACGCCCCGCCCACCAGCCCGTTGAACGTGTTCTGCAGGAAACCTGACATCAGCCCGTCACATCTTGCAGTCGGCCGACGGGGCGCGGAACGCCTCGGCCGCCGGGATGGTCTTGAGGACCTTCACGTAGTCCCACGGCTCGCTCACCTCGGCCTGCGGCTTCACCTGCGCCAGGTACGCGTCGTGGATGACCCGGTGGTCCTCGGCGCGGATCTTGCCGTTGCGCAGGAAGAGGTCGTTGACCTCCTTGCCCTCCAGGCCCTTGACCACGGTGTCCGCGTCGTCGGTGCCGGCGGCCTGCACGGCCTCCAGGTACTGCATGGCGGCGGAGTAGTTGGCCGCGTGGGCGAAGGACGGCCGGGTGCCGGTTTCCTTCTGGAACTTGTCGGCCCACTCCCGGTTCTGCTGGTCGAAGTTCCAGTACCAGGCGTCGGTGTAGGTGGTGCCGGCGAGCGCGGCCGGGGTGAGCGAGTGGATGTCGGTGATGAACATGAGGCCGACAGCCAGCCCGACGCCCTTGTCCCGCAGCTTGAACTCGTTGTACTGCTTCACCACGTTGACCAGCTCGGCGCCGGCCTGCATGGTGCCGAGCACCTGCGGCTTCGGGTTCAGCGTCGGGGCCTTGAGCAGGAACGAGGAGTAGTCGCCGCTGGTGTTCGGGAACGGCGCGCCGTCCTTGCCGACCACCTGCCCGCCGGCGGCGGTGATGGCGGCGGAGAAGCTCTTCTCCATGTCCTGCCCGAAGGCGTAGTTCGGGTAGAGGATGTACCAGTTCTTGCCGACCTGCTCGGTGGTCACCGTGCCGGTGCCGTGGGCCAGCATGTAGGTGTCGTAGGCGTAGTGGAACGTGTACTTGTTGCAGCTCTTGCCGGTCAGGTCCGTGGTCGCCGCGCCGATGTTGAAGTAGAGCTTCTTCTTCTCCTTGGCCACGTCGGCGACCTTGAGGGCGGCCGAGGAGGTCGGCACGTCGAGGATGGCGTCGACGCCCTTGCGGTCGTACATCTCCTGGGCCTTGCTGTTGGCCACGTCCGGCTTGTTCTGGTGGTCGGCGGTCTCCACGCTGATGTTCTTGGTGACGGCCTTGTCGCCGTACTTGGCCTTGAAGTCGGCGATGGCCATCTCCACGGCCTTGACCGAGTTCCGCCCGGACAGCTCCGAGTAGGCCCCCGACTGGTCGTTGAGGACACCCAGCACGATCTTGTCGCCGGTCAGCTTCTGGTCGCCCCCGGACTGCGGACCACCACCGCCGCAGCCGGCGACCAGCACCGCCGCCGCCGAGGCGGCGGCCACACCCACGCTCCTGCGCATGTTGAATCCTTCCCTGCCGCGCGGTTCGCGCGGGTCAGCCGTCGTTGTCAGATCCCGAGGTACGCCAGCAGCTCGCGCTCCCGCGAGCGCACCTCGGAGTTGTCCATCGCCTCCGCGATCCGTCCCTCGGCCAGCAGGTAGTGCCGGTCGGCGACGCCGGTGGCGAAGTGCAGGTTCTGCTCCACCAGCAGCACGGTCACGCCGTGCTTCTTGGCCTCCCGCAGCAGGTCGCCGACCTGCTGCACGAGCAGCGGGGACAGGCCCTCGGTGGGCTCGTCGCAGAGCAGCAGCCGGGCGCCCATGCGCAGCACCCGGGCCAGGGCGAGCATCTGCTGCTCGCCGCCGGAGAGCATGGTGGCCGCCGAGTCCCGTCGGGTGTAGAGGGCGGGGAACGCCTCGTACACCCGCTCCAGCGGCCACGGGTCGGGGCCGACCCGGGGCGGCAGCGTCAGGTTCTCGGTGACGGTCAGGGTGGCGTAGGCGCCCCGGTCGTCGGGGACCCAGCCGAGCCCCAGCCGCGCCCGCTTGTGCGCGGGCAGCTTCGTGACGTCCCGGTCGGCGAAGCTGACCGTGCCGCGCTGCCCGGGGTGCAGCCCCATCACGGAGCGCAGCAGGGTTGACTTGCCGGCGCCGTTGCGCCCGACCAGGGTGACCACCTCGCCGGCGGCCACCTCCAGGCTCACCTCCCGCAGCACCTGGGCCTCGCCGTACCAGGCGGAGAGGTTCTCAATGCGCAGCATCGGCGGCTCCCAGGTAGGCGGTGATGACCCGCTCGTCGGCGCGGACCTGCTCGTACGGCCCCTCGACCAGGACCTTGCCGGCCTGCAGGACGGTGACCGTGTCGGCGAGCCGGCCCACCACGCTCATGTTGTGCTCGACCATGACCACGGTGCGGCCCGCGCGGACCCGGGCGATCAGGTCGACGGTGCGGTCCACGTCCTCCAGTCCCATCCCGGCGGTGGGCTCGTCGAGCAGCAGCACCTTCGGGTCGAGGGCGAGGGCGATGGCCAGCTCCAGGGCGCGCTTGCGCCCGTACGCGAGGGCCTCGGCCGGGGCCTCGGCCAGCTCGGCGAGGCCGACCATGGCGAGCAGTTCGTCGGCCCGGTCCCGGTAGCGGCGCATCAGCTTGGCGGAGCGCCAGAACTGCCAGCCCAGCCCGCTGGGCGCCTGGAGGGCCAGCTCGACGTGCTCCCGCGCGCCCAGCTGGGGGAAAAGGCTGGTGATCTGGAAGGAGCGGGCCACGCCGAGGCGGGCGACCCGTTCCGGGGGCAGGCCGGTGACGTCCCGGCCGTCCAGCTCGATCCGGCCGGCGCTGGGCGGCAGGAAGCCGGTGAGCAGGTTGAACAGGGTGGTCTTGCCGGCGCCGTTCGGCCCCACCAGGGCGTGCACGGTCTCCGGCGCCACGTCGAGGTCGACCCCGTCGACCGCCCGGAAGCCCCGGAAGTCCCGGGTCAGCCCACGGGCCGACAGGATCGCTTGCCCGGCCATCGCCTCACCCTCCGCAGGTCCACATCCGCGTCGGCCAGGTCGGTGACCGGGGTCACAGGGCCGTCGCGTGCAGGAAACCTACGGCGCACCGGCGAGTCGAGCCATGTCGATTCCCCACACATTCACCCCCGATGGGACGGGCCCGCTCCCCATAGGGGGCGGGCCCGTCCGCCGAGATCCGGACGGATTGGCGGCTGTCGACATGTGGTCGCGCCACCGTCACCGGGCGGCCGCGTACTCCGGCAGGTCGAGCCCGTCGGCCTTGCTGAAGAAGAGCCGGGTGGCGAGCCCGCGCAGCGGGCGGGAGGTCATCGCCCGCATCGAGGCGTCGCGCATCCGGATCGCGGTCCGGCTGCCCGGCAGGAAGCCGGAGATGCCGCCGCCCGGGATCTCCTGGCTGCGCGTCACGTGCGGGCGCAGCAGGTCCTCGTAGCGGCGGTAGGCCACCGCGTGGTCGCCCCGCGCCGCCGCCAGCTCGCCGGCCAGCAGGTACGCGCCGACCAGCGCGAGGCTGGTGCCCTGGCCGGTGAGCGGGGACGGGCACCAGGCGGCGTCGCCGAGCAGCGCCACCCGCCCGGCGCTCCAGCTCTCCATCCGCACCTGGCCGTACCGGTCGAAGTAGAAGTCGCCGGCGTCCGGCGCGACGGCCAGCAGGTCGGCGGCGCGCCAGCCGACGTCGGCGAAGCGCTCGGCGAGCAGCCGCTGCTGGGCGGCCCGGTCCTGCCGGTCCACGTCGAGTTCCGGGGAGCGGAAGCTGAAGAAGGCGGCGGTCCGGCCGTCGCGGGTCGGGCGGGTGCCGACCACCCGGCCGCCCGGCGCGTTGTGCAGCAGGAACCAGCCGGTCTCGTCGCGGTACGGGGTGGAGAAGTAGGCCAGGTACGCGCCGAGCGGCCGGACGTACGCCGACTCGGGGCCGAAGGCGAGCGCCCGGGTGCGGGAGTGCGAGCCGTCCGCGCCGATCACCAGGTGGACGGTGCGTGGGGCGGAGCGGGCGAAGGTGAGCCGCACCCCGTCCCCGGTCTGGTCCAGCGTCTCGATCGAGTCGTCGAAGACGTACTCGACGTCGTCCCGGGTGGCCTCGTACAGCAGCCGGGCCAGGTCGCCGCGCTCGATCTCGATGTCGGCGACGATGCCCTCCCCGCCGAAGGCGTGCACCGGCAGCCGGGCGCGCGTCCCGCCCCGCTCGTCGACGTACGCCATGCCCTGCTCCCGGACCGTCTCGGCCCGGATCCGGGCGGTCAGCCCCATCCGGTCGACCACCTCGCGGGCGGTCCCCCGCACGTCGACCGCCTGCCCGCCGGGACGCAGCCCGGGGGCGCGTTCCACCACGGTCACGGCGAAGCCGTACCGGCGCAGCCAGAAGGCGAGGGCGGGTCCGGCCACACCGGCGCCGGAGATGAGCACGGTCCTGTCGTTCATGGTGTTCTCCCGAGATCGCGCGTACACCGTCCACCGGTCGCGGCCGGGCGCTGCGCGTCACGCTAGGTCCGGAGCGCCCCAGCGCGCCTCCGGCGACCTAGTACGCTGCCCGTTCCGGGGAGCCTCGGAGAGGGGGTGTACTAGTACGCTCCGGGGCGGAGGTGCGGGATGTCGCAGCGCGGTCAGGGTCAGGAGCCGCCGTACCGGCGGATCGCGGCGGAGATCCGCCGCCGCATCGACCTGGGCGAGTTGCGGCCCGGCGACCGGGTGCCCTCGGCCCGGCAGCTCACCCGCGAGCACGGGGTGGCCATCGCCACCGCGACCCGGGTGCTCGCCCTGCTCCGCGCCGAGGGGCTGGTACTGACCCGTCCGGGCGCCGGCACCGTCGTCGCGGAGCCGCGGCGGGACTCGGGGCGGGCGGAGCCGGAGCTGAGCCGGGAGCGGGTGCTGCGCACCGCGGTCGCGCTGGCGGACGAGGGCGGTCTGGCGGCGGTGTCCATGCGCCAGATCGCCGCGGAGCTGGGCGTGGCCACCATGTCGCTCTACCGGCACGTGCGCGGCCGCGACGAGCTGATCCTGGCGATGGCCGACGCGGTGCTGGCCGACGCCCCGCTCCCGGCCACCGAGCCGGCCGGCTGGCGCGCCCGGCTGGACCTGCTCGCCCGGGCGCAGTGGGCCGTCTACCGGCGGCACCGCTGGCTGCCGCACGTCATCTCGATCGCCCGGCCGCAGCCGCTGCCGCACGGCATGGCGCACACCGACCGCGCCCTGCGGGCCACCGCCGGCCTTGGCCTGGACCGGCAGGTGCGCTGGCAGGTGGCGATCACCCTGATGGCCTACGTGAAGGGCATCGCGACGAACCTGGAGATGGGCGCGCAGGCGGTGCAGGACACCGGCCTCACCCACGACCAGTGGGTGGACCGGCAGCAGGCCACGTTCCAGCAGATGATGGCCGGAGGCGGGCTGGCCACCATGGACGCCCTGACCATCGGCGGCGTCGACCTGGACCTGGAGACCGTCTTCGACTTCGGCCTGCGCCGGCTGCTCGACGGCGTCGCCACGCTGGTCGAGGGCCGGCCCGACGGCGGCGTCAGTCCGGGAAGGTGACCACCCAGCGGGCGCCCTCGCCCCGGGCCAGCCGGTCCAGCGCCGCGGGCGCCTCCGCCAGCGAAACGGTGCCGCTGACCAGCGGAGCCAGGTCCAGACTGCCGTCGGCGAGCGCCCCGGCCAACTCCGGCACCTCCCGGTCCGGGTCCGAAGAGCCGTAGACCGAGGAACGCAGGGTGCGGGCCGAGTGGAAGATCTCCAGCGCCGACAGGCTGAGCAGGTCGTCCCGCCCACCCATGCCGACCACGGTGACCGCTCCCCCGCGCCGGGTCGAGCGCCAGGCGGCCCGGATGGTGACGGACCGGCCGACACACTCGAAGGCGTGGTCGACGCCCCGCCCCTCGGTGCGCGCCCGGACCTCCTTGGCGAGGGTGTCGTCGGAGCGGAGGAAGTCGGTGGCCCCGGCGGCGAGGGCCAGGTCCCGCTTCGCCTCGGCCACGTCGACGGCGAGGATCGGCGCCGCGCCGGCCCGCCGGGCGGCGGTGAGCACCGCGAGGCCGACCCCGCCGAGGCCGATCACCGCGACCGACTCGCCGGGGGCGACCCTGGCCGTGTTGCGGACCGCGCCGGTGCCGGTGAGCACGGCGCAGCCCAGCAGCGCGGCCTGCTCCGGCGGCAGGCCGGCCGGGACTTCGATGGCGGCCCGCTCGGGCACCACCACCTCCTCGGCGAGCGCGCCGAGGCCCAGGGTGACCTGGAGCGGCCCGCCGTCCGCGGTCTCGCCCCGGGCCACCGACGCCCCGCTGTTGGCGGTGCAGAGCCAGGGCTCGCCGTGCCGGCAGTGCCAGCAGGCGCGGCAGGCGGGGGCCCAGTTGAGCACCACGGGCGTGCCGACGGCCAGCCGCGTGCCGGGGCCGGCCTCGGCCACCACGCCGGTGGCCTCGTGCCCGAGCACCAGCGGGTACGTGGGCGCCACCGTGCCGTCCACCATGGCCAGGTCGGAGTGGCAGATGCCGGCGGCCCGGATCCGGACCCGCAGCTCGCCGGGGCCGGGGCCGGGCAGGCGTACCTCCTCGACGGCCGGGGTGGCGCCCCGGCCGCGGACCACGAGCGCCCTCACCGCTGGATCGCCTTCAGCTCGGTGAACTCCTCGATGCCGTAGCCGCCCAGTTCGCGGCCGAGGCCGGACTGCTTGTAGCCGCCGAACGGGGCGAGCGGGTTGAACGCACCGCCGTTGACGTCCACCTGGCCGGTGCGCAGCCGCCGGGCCACGGCGAGCGCCGCGTCCTCGTCGGCGGACCAGACCCCGCCGGCCAGGCCGTACCGGGAGTTGTTGGCGATGCTGACCGCCTCGTCCGCGTCGGCGAACGGGATGACCGCGAGCACCGGGCCGAAGACCTCCTCCTGGGCGAGGGCGCTGTCCGGGTGCACGTCGGCGAACACGGTGGGGGCGACGAAGTGCCCGCGCGGTGGCAGTGGCGCGTCCGGGCCGCCGGCGACGAGCCGGGCGCCGTCGGCGAGCGCCCGGTCGACGTGCCCGCGGACCCGCTCGGCCTGGGCGGCGGAGACCAGCGGGCCGAGCCGGGTGGCCGGGTCGAACGGGTCGCCCAGCCGGTATCCGGCCACGGCCGCCGCGACCAGGTCCAGCGCCTCGGCGTAGCGGTCGCGGTGGACCAGCATGCGGGTCCAGGCGGTGCAGGTCTGGCCCGAGTTGAGCAGCGCGTTGCCGACCCCGACCTTGACCGCGGTGGGCAGGTCGGCGTCGGCGAGGATCACGTTGGCCGACTTGCCGCCGAGTTCGAGGGCGACCCGGGCGATCCGGTCGGCGGCCAGGTGGGCGATCCGCCGGCCGGTGGTGGTGGAGCCGGTGAACGAGACCAGGTCGACGTCGGGGTGGGCGGCCAGCGCCTCGCCGACCACCGGCCCGGTGCCCGGCACCAGGTTGACCACCCCGGGCGGCAGCCCGGCCTCGGCGACCGCGTCGAAGAGCAGGTACGCGGTGAGCGGGGTCAGCTCGCTGGGCTTCAGCACCACCGTGCAGCCGGCGGCGAGGGCCGGAGCCACCTTGGCGACCACCTGGTGCAGCGGGTAGTTCCACGGGGTGATCGCGCCGACCACGCCGACCGGCTCGCGGACCACGAGGGAGTTGCCGACGGTTCGCTCGGCCGGCGGGCGGCCCGCCAGGTCGACCATGCCGCGCAGCACGGTCAGCGGCAGGCCGGCCTGCACCCGGGTGGCGAGCTTGAGCGGGGTGCCCAGTTCGAGGGCGACGGTGCGGGCGATGTCGTCGGCCCGGGCGGCGAGCGCGGTGTGCAGCCGGTCGAGGTGGGCGGCCCGCTCGGCGGGGGCGGTGGCGGCCCACTCCGGGAAGGCGGCCCGGGCGGCGGCCACGGCGCGGTCGACGTCGGCCGGGGTGCCGGCGGGGACCTGCCCGACGACGTCTCCGGTGGCCGGGTTCTCCACCGGGATGGTCCCGCCGTCCGCCGGGTCGACCCAGTCACCGGCGACGTGCAGATGGCGGCGGACCAGCAGGGCGGGGGGCGCGTCGGCGAGATCCATGGCGTCCCTTCGGGGGCGGGAAACTAGCAGTGGGAGTTTTGACGCTACCCCGGACCGGTTCCGGGTTCCAGGGGGGTCACGGTCCGGGCGTACTCGGCGGCGAGGCCGTGCAGCAACGCGTCGAGGCCGAGGGTGAACGCACCCTCGTCGACGCTGCGCTGGTGGCCGCGGAGCCGGTGCGCCTGGTTGAGGTGCGGATGGGCCGCGTAGAGGTCCGGGTCCTCGACGAAGCCGCGGGCGAACGAGCCGAGCGCCGAACCGGCCACGAAGTAGCGCATGGCGGCCCCGATGTGGGTCGCCCGGGCCGGCGGCCAGCCCGCCCGGACCAGGCTGCCGTAGACGGCGTCGGCCATGGCCAGCGCGGCCGGCCGGCGGCCCGGACCCTGCGCCAGGTACGGGACGATGTTCGGGTGGACGGTCAGGGCCTGCCGGTAGGACCGGGCCCAGCGGCGCAGCGCCTCGACCCAGTCGTACCGGTCGAAGACGGTGACGTCGACGGACGCCGTGACGCTGTCCGCCACCGCGTCGAGGATCTCATCCTTCGTGGCGAAGTGGTTGTAGAGCGAGGGGCCCTGCACGGTGAGCGCGGCGGCCAGCCGGCGGGTGGAGAGCGCGCCGAGGCCGTCGGCGTCGATCAGCGCGAGCGCGGTCTCGACGATCCGGTCACGGCTCAGCAGGGCCTGGCGGGGACGGGGCACCTCAGGCCACCCACGCCGGCCCGGCGCCTCCGCCGCGCGCCCCTCGCCGGTCGAATCCCGCCACGCCGCCTCCCCCGTCGGAACACCTGCTCACGCACCCTAACCGGGGCAGGGCCGCGGAGCCTCACCACGACGGTCGAAGGAGGGGTCTGGACGGATGAAAACTTACACCGCTAGTTTAAGAGCGACCGCCGCCGCCCGCAGCGGGCCGTCGCCACGCCGACCGAGGGAGCATCGTGGACTTCGCACTGTCCGACGAGGAACGGGCCGTCCGGGACACCGTGCGCGCCTTCGTCACCCGCGAGGTGCTGCCGCTGGAGCAGGAGGTGCTGCGCCGCGAGCGCGCCCACCAGCCCGGCCTGGACCGCTCCGAGCTGCGCGAGTTGCAGCTCAAGGCGAAGAAGTTCGGCTTCTGGGGCCTGGCCACCCCGGAGGAGTACGGCGGGATGGACCTGCCCGCGGTGCTCCAGTCGCTGATCTGGACCGAGCTGGGCCGCTCCTTCGTGCCGTTCCGCTTCGGCGGCGAGGCGGACAACATCCTGTTCCACGCCACCGACGAGCAGAAGCGCGAGTTCCTCCTCCCCACCATCGAGGGGGAACGGATCTCCTGCTTCGCGATCACGGAGCCGGGCGCCGGTTCCGACGCGGCGAACATCAAGCTGCGCGCCCGCCGCGACGGCGACGACTGGGTCCTCGACGGCGAGAAGACGTTCATCACCAACGGCAACGACGCCGACTTCGCCATCGTGGTGGCGGTGACCGACCCGGAGAAGGGCGCCCGCAACGGCGGCGCGACCGCGTTCCTGGTGGACCGGGCCATGGGCTGGCGGTCGGAGTTCATCCAGACCATGGGCGAGGGCGGGCCCGCGTCGCTGATCTTCGACGGCGTACGCGTGCCGCACCGCAACATCCTCGGCGAGATCGGCCAGGGCTTCACGCTGGGCATGCAGTGGATCGGCAAGGGCCGCTACACCATCCCCTCGCACGCCATCGGCATCGCCGAGCGGGCCCTGCAGATGGCGATCGACCACGCCAACACCCGGGAGACCTTCGGCGCGAAGATCGGCACCAACCAGGCGATCCAGTGGATGATCGCCGACTCGGAGACCGAGCTGGAGGCGGCCCGCTGGCTGGTGCTGCGGTCGGCGTGGACGGTCGACCAGGGTCTGGACCCGCGGCACGCCTCGTCGATGGGCAAGCTCTACGGCGCCGGCATGGTCAACCGGGTGGTCGACCGGGTGCTCCAGATTCACGGCGGCATGGGCTACACGCGGGAGCTGCCGATCGAGCGCTGGTACCGGCAGGTGCGGCTGTACCGGATCTTCGAGGGCACCGACGAGATGCAGCGGCTCATCATCTCCCGCGACCTGCTGCGCGGCTACACGAAGATCGGCGGCCACCTGGCCTGAGCCGTGGGGGGGGGGCCCCCCCGGCCCCGGGGGGGGGCCCCCCCCCCCCGCCCCCCGACCACCCCCCGGCGGCGCCGCACCCCACACCAACGGGGGTGGCGG